>JAJRSF010000027.1 GCA_024278935.1 Candidatus Zixiibacteriota bacterium | reverse complement strand
GTAGCTCATCTGGATAGAGCATCTGCCTTCTAAGCAGAGGGTAACAGGTTCGAGTCCTGTCCGGGGTATTAAATCCCACTTAGACAACAACTTCCAGCGATTACCCAAACCACAAAGTAAGCTCAGAACACCCTAAAGGGCTTCTGACTAGGAGAAATCATGGAAGATCATCTAAAGAGACTTTACCGTTTGGTCGATGCATTTAAGGTGGGTTCAAACTGGAAGACATACGTCGATGCGTTTGTCTTCGGTTGTAAAATCAGAAATTTAGCACCTCGAACACTCAACGTTTACGCCGAACGATTAGGCTACCTTGCCAAGCATCTTGAAAATAAAGGCATCGACATAGAGGATGTAACTAAGCAGGATATTCAAAACTATCTGCTTGAGTTAATCGGTAACGTCGCAGACGAGACCGTCAACGGACGGATACGTGTTTATCGTAGATTCTTCAACTATCTTGTAGAAGAAGGTATTTGGGAAAAACCAAATCCAACTAATAAAATCAAACTGATAAAAGCAGAAAAAAGAATTAAGCCTGTTCTATCCCCTGAACAAATTCAAAGCGTTATCCAAACACTTAATAAAAGAACCTATGAAGGTTATCGAAACCTAACAATGGTTATGTTGTTTTGGGATGCTATGATTCGAAAAGAAGAATTGATTACTTTGAAAGTTTCTGACATAGATTTACGAGGTGGGCTTCTTAAGGTCTATGGGAAAGGCAGAAAAGAACGGTACGTTCCTATGGGTGCCAGAATGATCAAGACTCTTCACTTCTATCTAAATCGGTGGCGTGCAGATATCACAGGCGAATTGTTGTTTTGTCAGAGAAATAGTAAACCTATCACCTCTCGCCATTGTCATAAAATAATTCAAGGTATAGGCAAGAAAGTAAATATTATTATATATCCTCATTTGATTCGCCATAGTGCGGCAACTTACTTTATTCGTCAAGGTGGTTCTCCTGTGATACTACAAAAAATTATGGGACATACTTCACTTACTGTTACTCAAAATTATCTACATATGAGTAATCAAGATATGATAGATACGTATAGCCAATTCAGCCCAAGTAATGCGATTAGTGTTTAAAGCATTTACTGCCAACGGTCATCTTCATCGTCAGATTGTTCTACCTCTATTTGAGGTAGAATTTCGTGAGTGATTTTTTTACGTTCAGCAAGAGCTACCTGCGGAGTAATATGGTAAGGAGATGATTCATTGAGTTGTTCAGCAAACAGTTCAACTTCTCCATCCAATTCGTGATACTCCTCAACAAAATTAGTCTTTATCGTTTTAACAGGCTGTTTAGGCAATTTCACCATACATATTTGTTGTGGTAAATTCTTCATCCTTGCTATTACTTGGTAAACTTGTTCCTCTAGAGAATAATTCTGAATACTGGAAATGTACCATTTAAGTTCTTGAATCATAAATGGGACAACAGAATCAGTATGGCTATAACTACTTGAAGTACTTGACGACTCACCAGAAGAAGACGAATTTGAATTAGCATTTATGTGACTTACAACTTGATCAGATAAAAACAAATCATCTATCGGGATAGTTGATTCAGCTGACTGCATACCACTCCCCGAAGAACTACCAGAAGAAGAAGATTCAGAATGACCATGAGAATCGCTACTTACTGTTCTCGTTGATTCTGTCGGTTCGATATATGGTGATTTTTGTATTCGTTTAATCATGTCAGGATTCAATCCCCCTCTACCGCGATAACTAAAGAGTTCCTTGATTAGAATTTCTGAATTTTCATAAGTAAGTCCACCATAGATTATTTTGATTTTGGCATTCTGCATAACCGCCGCATAAACTTTTTGATTCTGCTCCTTCAACTGTTCAAGCGAATGATGGGCTAGAATCAGATGGATTCCGAATTTCGGTCCCTGATCTAGAACATCAGCAATATCCTGTGTCACGTAGTTTTCAAACTCATCAATGGCAAGATAAAACGGTTTTGAGTCTTTTGGTCTCATTTTAGCAACCAAAAAGAATTCATTAACCAATAATGTACCAAGTAATCGGGCAATGTCTTGGTGTATCTTTCTAGAACTGAGATTCACTAAGAGAATTTTCCCTTCATCCATGATTTTACGTAAATCAATTACTCCCTCTTTCCGTCCGAGTATCAGCTCCATACGTTTAGATGATACAAAACTTCTAAGCATATTAACCGAGCTAAGCAATTCAGCATATTGTGTTTGTTTTGTCTGCTTTTCATACCAAGCCCAATCGTGTTCTATGAGCATTGCACCAGAATCTTTAACAATCGCCATAGACAAATCACTATCACTAGAACCCCTATCAATTAAATGCTTTGCTTCAATTAAAGTCAGACCTTTTTGGATTAACGGATGAAATATATTTTGAAGCCAAGTTTTTGCCGTAGGCATATCATCAAAATTATCTTTACCTCTTGCTTTAATCGTGGCATACATTCGAGACAATGTTAGAGTGTCAATATCATGCCCTTCTATCTGTTGAAGCGTATTGAATCCAACAACGCTGTTGTCATCCCCCGGATCAAACAAAACGATTCGATCAAGAATATCTGGCATTCGTGATGATTTGTATGAGCAATACGCTAACAAATCATCATATAAATATCCATGTGGATCAATTACGGCTCCGCCAATTCCTTGCTCAATAAATTGGCGATAGATATTTTCAATTTGCTTACTTTTACCTTCTCTTGTCGCTCCCATAATATGAAAGGAATTATTAAGATCTTTTCCTTCTAGTACAAAAGGTTTATCATATCTATGCCCTAATAGCAGGCGTGGCGATCTGCCTTTTTTCTTTTTATTAAGAAGTTGCTTAACCTCTTCCAGTTTTTTATCCACTTTGCTCATTATAGCCCCTCTGTAAATTCATCTAATTGGGCAATAAAAGTTCGCTCTAAAGTTCTTAGAGTTTCCTTTTTAACTATTGAAGAAAGTTTCTCATTTTCTTCAATCGCTTTATATTGAATATTAAAAACATCATTCATATCATTTAGTTGTTTATTTTTCCTTGAATTTACATCTCTGTCGGCGATATCATTTAATTTATTTTTTACCGCTTTCATGGTGTTTTGGTGGGTAAGCTCAGCTTCAAGATTATCCAGTTCACGTTTACGAGATTTCTCTCTGCCCCCTGCTTCATCTACTAAATTTTCGATCTCATTTAGAATACGTTTTTTATCTCTATCATGTTGAAGGTCTTGCATTTCGTCTCTTTGTCTAAAATTATCCTTCTTTCTAGTAAGGCTATGAATTTTATCTTCGTATTCATCAATTTTAGATAAAAGTTCACTTTGTGCTTCCAACTGTTTTGTAACAGAATGTATAACTTTAATTTCGCTTGCCTTCTTAGTTCTTTCAAGCAAATTAGCGACAACATGCATAAATACTGGTTGGTCATTTCTAAGCGGAGTTAGATATTCTTTCAATGAATTAGAATTTAATTCAACCAATTCCCCTGCTTTATCAATAACCTCTGTATTTGTTTTAACCACCGCTCTACCTACTTTCGGTCTTAAATTATTTTTATGATTGTATGAAATTACTCCAACTGCAATCAAGGCTATAATACCAAACAAAAGTAATAGCCCAAATCCATTACTAATATATTCCACTTTACACCTTTCTTCTTACTATCATATTTATATCAAAAAATCCTGAATTCTTTTTCCACGCTCCTGTTCTCCATAAGTGATTTAATCCTAAAAATAATACTCCGTCATGTTCTACTTTATAGGTCTTATTACTGCCGACAAAAAACGCTCCTCCATTACCTACTTTAGCCATTAAGCAGTTAATATTCTCTCCAGGAAGTATATAGTTATTAGGAGAGAAACCTTTTTGACGGTATGATTTTGGTAGTCTGTCTGGAACGACATATCCATTGAAAAGATATAAGCCCATCGGAGTAGTTATAGACATTCCTGCTTTGAGTGGAGAGATACATTTTACCTTTCCTGTAGCTGTAAATGTTATAACATCACCTTTCTTTAATTGAATTGAAGTCTTAGTCCACTCAGGTGTTGATGCTTGTAATACTGCCTGACGTTTAATATTTGAATAAATATCTTCTGAGAAAACATTTGGTAGGTTATTTTTGACAAACGTTTGGACTCCCCCAATAAATTCACCATCTTGGGCTATCTTTATAGCAACTCCTGTCCCACCTATAACAATTCCGCATAAACCAAAAACAAAAAGTAATGAAGTAAGGATTTTGTAAAATTGTTTTTTTGGTGAATCCTTTAAGGCAATTACTTCTGCAATAGGCACAACAACTAAAAGACTAAACAGCTTATATATAAACCGTCCAAATTTAACCATTAGTAAAAACACTTTGTTGGGTACCCATAGAATAGGTGTCGCAACGAAAGAATAACTAAAATCTGAATATACTATTAAGAGTGGAAGTAAAAGAGGTAAGACGTAAATATCATTAAGAAAACCTAATATAGAAACAATAGCCCAAGCTATTAGAAGTATAACTATTTTTAAAATAGTATAAATTATCATCACGATGAGCAACACAAAAGCTAAAAGAATCCCCGCATCATCAAAAGTACGTCCAAGATTCGCCATGAATGATTTATCTAGTGATAATAAATAATTATTACCACTTTCTAGTAATTGAATTATTTCAACGTTATAATGAAACATTAGAAATGCGACAATTCCACCAACAATAAAGCGACCAAAGATATCCTTGTTTATTTCTTTACCCATCTAACCTCCTCATCAAACTTTAAAAGAATGTCGGCTTCACTATTCCACGATGACATTGACCCAACGGGGTGAGAACAATGACAGCCAAAAAGAAATATCACCCTATATTCCCTCTTGTACTCACGGGATAGCATGACCCACTGCGGAGCAGATAGAATGAATGAAGCCAAGACTCCTTTTAAATATTTCAACATGTTTATTCAATCAGACTTTGCAGTCCGCCTTCCAATTTTGGTGTTACCCAAGTTGGCTCTAAAACTTTTTCAGGAGATTCAGGATTGTAGGTTTTTATATTTGAAAACCAGAACAAAGATGTCGATGAGAATTGTCGCCCAAAACTTGGGAAAGCAGAAATTATATTTGCCATCCTGCCAGATGGTTTACCATTTTGATCAATATTTCCGGGAACTAAAAAAAGAACTCGAAATCCTCTGATAGGTTCAAGATTATCATGTATGTATTCATCTCGTTTATTTGCCTCATCAAAGAAACACAACCCTGAAACTTCACCGTCGGGAAGATTCCGATACGCATAACGTGTTGCACATTTCCCTGATTTACGATAATAATAATAACCAAATATTTTCTTACGAATATCAGAACGATTTTTTGTTGCAATAATCGGCATGGTTCCCCTATCAACTTCAATAAAGTAATGAGCCTTGCCTTTACCTTCAACTTCAATCCCAAAAAATGCGTCTGGATAAACAGAGAAACGCTCCTCTCTGTTTTTCTCATTTTTCCCGAAAACAAAATCTTGGAGCCTTTGACCTTGTTCCCAAAAAAGAACTTTGATTTTATCATCTGTTGCTTGACAAGCAAGTTCAAGAGCCACCCTAAAAATGGCAATTTCTAACGCATGTCTCAAGAATGGAGATTTTACCTTGTTTGAAAGAACTATATTTCTAACATCCTGCGGAGAGATTCCAACGATTTCAGCAATTATGGGAGCACTCTTCAATCCCAAACCATAAATTGCTTTAGGACTTCCATAACCTCGTCCAATAGGCTCATCAGTTATTAAGTGTCGTTCAAGAAAACGCTCATGAAATAATTGCTGTAATCTTTTATAAAGAGCTTTTTCACCAAAACCATATTTGGTTGGGCGTTTTTTGCCATCCTTGCCGATTTTGAAATCTTGATTCTCAGGAGGTTCAGTTTTTAGAAGATGCCAAATAAGACTGGTATCCAAAAAACGGTGTTCATAAATTAACTTCATTATTGTGCGGTCACGCTCACGAATCACTATTTTAGGGAAAGCTCCCTTCTTTGGGTAATATCGTGATAGTTGTTTTTTTCGGGTTGGGTTTTTCATTTTTGTTTTTTCTTTGTGTCCTCGCCGAAGCGAGACT
>JAJRSF010000026.1 GCA_024278935.1 Candidatus Zixiibacteriota bacterium | reverse complement strand
TCTGATTTCAGTTGTTGTTTTATTTCTGTTTTTTTGAATTAACTTAATGAGTCGTTCCTCGCCATACTGTTCATCGTCGTCGTTAAAAACTTCAACAACGCCATCGGTGAAGAGGATAACAATATCATCTTCGTTAATATACACTGGGCGTTCTTCATAAATAGCATCCGGTACCACTCCAAGAACAGGACCGCCCTCACGAAGTTGTTCTACAGTTACGTCGGCACGAAGTATGAGGGGAAAATCATGCCCGCAGTTTGAAAAAGTGAAGATATGATTTTTCGCATCCATGACACCATAGACAGCGGTAACAAAATTGCCCGGTTTCATTGATTCATAAAGAAGCTGATTTACTTTTTGACAAATAATTCGAATAGAATAATTATTGCGAATTTCAGCAATCATCGATGCTCGAAACGATGCCATCAGAAGCGACGCCGGGATACCTTTACCGGAGACATCACCAATAGCAATACCAATTTGGTTATCGACAATCCGAATGAAATCATAGTAATCACCACCGACCTGCCCCGATGGAATATTTTCACCGGTGATGTCGTAACCTTTGAGAGTCAGTTCAGATTTTGGAAGGAACGACATTTGTATGTCTCGTGCGATAGAGAGCTGTTGTCCAATTTTGTTAGACTCAACAAGCTCATCATGTAGTCTGGCACGTTCGATAGAGACGGCAGCTTGTGCTGCAAAAGCAGTCAGCAAGTTTAAGTCGTTATTGTCATATGCGTTTAAATTTGCTGATTCAATATTAAAGACACCAATAACCCGACCTTCAATTTGGAGAGGTACCAACATCTCACTTTTTGTATCGCAATGCATGTCGATATAATTTGGATTCTCGGCAACATTTGAAACTATGATCGCTTCACCATTACCTGCTACCAGTCCAACTAAGCCTTGTCCATATTTCAGATGGATATGTTCTTCGGAACAGTCTTCATAGCCAAGGGTGTAGAGTGATTCAATCTCTGTTTGGTCATTGTTGATAATAAAAACACCGCCCGAATCAAATTCGACTGCTTGTTTGAGAGAGTCGACGATTGTTTTGAGCACTTCGTTTAGAGAAAGAGAACTTGAAAGTTTTTCACCAATTTCAATTAAGAGATTTTTTTCAAGAAGTTCTCGTTGGGCAACACGGTAGAGGTTGGCATTGTCGATTGCTACTGCTATTTGGTTAGCGAGACCTTCAAGCATATCTAAATCAGATTCAGAAAACTCACCGTCGATTTTATTTATCGCCTCTATAACACCAATCATATGACCTTTTCCCATAAGCGGAATTGAGAGGATTGATTTTATATCTATATCAACTTTTGACCACATTTCAGAGTCAAACCGCTCATCGTTGGAAGCGTCATTAATTATTGCAGACTTTTTATATTGAGCAACCCAACCGACAACACCAGAACCTAAATCACGTTCGAATATTTGCATTTTACAATCAGTTTTGCAATCCATGTACCGGACTCTCATTTCAGTATGAGAATGGTCAACACGGAACACCAATGCAGCTTCGCAATCAACAGCATCGGAAACTAATTTCAGCACGATCTCAATAAGGTCTTCATACTCTAAAGTTGAATTAAACCGCTTGGCAGCATCAAGTAAGAGTTTTTCATTTTTTGTACGACTTACCATAGTGAGCATAAGGTACGTTTTTATTGGAGTAAGTCAAATATATATTTGATTAAGGTAGTAATCATTTTATATTATTAATAGTTGGTCAGAATCCTTTAGTGGTTCTGACAATGTTAGCGGAAAGACTAAAGAGCTTTTAGCTCGTGTAGCGATTTTCGCCCTACAATAAGGAAAATCATTATGACCAAAAAAATAGAAATTGTCCCAATCGCTTTTGTAAAAAACAGCCGGAAAGAACCAACCGATGATAACTGGTCGGAAGTAATCTCCGAGATTGAACTTGCGAGTGATGTACCGACAGAATCACTTGATGGTATCGAAACTTTTTCACATCTGCATATTCTGTTTCATTTTCATAAGTCTGAAAAAACTATGAACGGGGCAGGGCATCCAAGAGGCAATACAGAATATCCTAAAGTTGGTATTTTTGTCCAACGCAAAAAAGACCGCCCAAATCATATCGGGCTGACGACTGTGAAATTGTTAAAACATACTGGCAGAGTATTGACAGTTGCAAATCTCGATGCTATCGACGGAACCCCGATTGTTGATATTAAACCAGTCTTGAAAGAATTTTTGCCGAATGATAGTATTAAGCAACCTGACTGGTCATCGGACTTGATGAAGCAGTATTGGAAGAAGTGATTATTTGTAGGGGCAGACCTGAGTGTCTGCCCAATTAAAATGGGCGAACACATAGGTTCGCCCCTACTTGAGTCATGCCTCAACCTTTCTATTAGGAACAGGCGGCCAGTTCCCTACAATCAATAAAATTTAGTCACCCTGAGCAGCTTGCAAGCTGTGAGCTTGTCGAAGGGTTTTCCTATAAATTCTAACTTCCTTGCCCGAAAAAAGGTAGACAGGCACGAATGTGCCTTTTATATTTATAGCATGCACAGTATAAGTGAAAGAAAAATGATCCAAGCGATGACCGATTGTGACAGCAGTTACAACGGCAAATTTTATGTTGGGGTAACATCGACAAAAATCTACTGCCTACCATCATGCAAAGCCAAACTTCCGCTTCTCAAAAATGTAACGTTTTTTAACACACGTGAAGAAGCAATCGCATTTGGCTTACGCGGATGTAAACGATGTAAATCGGAAACCTTCCCCGATGTTCTACCGAGTTGGGTGCATCTTCTATTAGTATATATGAAAGATAATTATAAAAAGAAGTTGTCTGAAGAGAGCCTGATGAAAATCACAGGTGTCGAAATTTCAACTATACGACGCTACTTCAAACAGCACCACAAGACAACTCCCCTTGCATTCCATCGCAAGCTTCGCTTGAATTATGCATTAGCGTTAATTAGTAGTGGCTCGAGTTATCTCGATGCCGCCTTTGAAACAGGATGGGAATCTTCAAGCGGATTTCGTGAGGCGTTTCAAAAACAATTCGGGCAAACTCCAGGGAGCTTTTATAATGAACAAAATTGAATACCAATTTTTTGATTCCCCTATGGGGCAGATGGTCGCAGGAGCAACCGAAAAAGGAATCTGTTTTTTAGAATGGGAAGACCGTGGCGGGATAGTGCGGATATTAAAACGAGTAGGAAAAAGATACCGGCTTGAAGAACTGATGGTTGAAAGTAATAAATTCATATCGCAACTTCAAGAAGAGTTGAAAGCATACTTTGATGGACCCCTTACTCAGTTCAAAGTTGCTCTCGATATCAAAGGCACCGCATTTGAAAAACAAGTTTGGCAACAACTTCTAAAAATTCCGTCAGGTGAAACAAGAAGCTATGGGCAGATTGCTGATGCGATGGACAACGGTAAAGCGGTTCGTGCCGTGGGGCGTGCTAATGGGATGAATTATATTTCGATAGTGATACCGTGCCATCGGGTGATTGGTGCCGATGGATCGTTGACTGGCTATGGTGGAAAACTCTGGCGTAAGAAAAAACTGTTAGCCCTTGAGAGCAAAAGCCTGAGCTTGTTTGATGATTGACCCCTACGAAGACTGGTCTCGGAAAGACGGTACCTACAAGCCTATTCAATATATATAATTTCTCTTGATTTCATTCTTAGATGATTGATTTTTTTATCGCAAGCGTATAAAGTATCTGTAAATACTGAAACACCATCATTTTGTAACCAATCATTAAGGATGATTTTTATATTATAACCATCATTAGCACATTTGCGAGTATCTAAATCTGAATATTTAATCATAGTTTCATAGCTACCTACAAAACTAAATGCTTCTTCATTGTAACTTGATTTTTGTTTTTCAAGATTTGGTTTTAATTCTATGTCTGGAAAGAATATTTGAATTGATTTAGGGTGAAAACTTAAATCAATTTTTTGTGAATCATATTTTATATAAAAATTTAAGTCTATATCATAAGCTATTGACTTTTCTACATTCTGTAAGACACTGTAATTTCTAGAAGTATGATGATTAAAATAGGAGCTTCCACCAATGTTAATATAAAAGTCATCTGATTCATAATATATTACTATATATTCTTTTAATTTTTTATTTTCATAAAATAGAATTTTATGTGGGTTGTATGGACAGCCACTTAAAGAAAATAATAAGACAAATAAACAGATATATCTTAGAATTTTAGATTTGATTAAATTCATTTATTTTCCTCCTGGTATTTCTTGTCAGGTCTCGGAAAGACCTGACCTACGGCGTTGCTTTTATTCTATCAGTTTTAATTGTTTCTTAGCGTACTGCTCATCTTGGATTGAACCAATTTTTATCATTAAATTATAATACTTTTTTGCTTTGCTAACCTCTTTATTTAAACTATATGCTCTAGCTAAATTTGCGATTACAATTATATCTTTAGAATCTAAATTGTATGCTTTTAAAAGATATTCTATACTTTTATTGTAATTTTCAGTATTAATGTTTAGATAACCTAAGTTTGTATACCCATAAGTACTTTGAGGAAAGTGTTCTACCATTGATTTTGAAATTTTATCAATAAATATATTTTTTTCAGGAAAGTCACTATTAAATAATGCTAAGACTCTAGACTGAACATTTTCTAGAATAAACTCATAAGGATTTTCTTGAAGTGGTTTAGAAAATGACCATAACCATTGATTATTTATTTCTTTCATAGTGGTCATAATATTTATTAAGGATATAGTCATTTTATCATAGAGTTCAACTGTCTCGCAAACGTACACAAGTCCGAAATGCATATCCAATCTATTTGGAATAATTTTAGTCCATCTTCAAAGATTTGAATTCCATAGTTCAAAGTATCAAAATTATATTCAACTTGTGAGCCTAGATATCCAACAACATTTCCTAAGGAATCCTCAAACATAAGAGTAGTATCATCTGGTTGGGGCACTCCGTGATTAACTGTTATGGTTTCATGTTTTGATTTCATGAAGTAATAGTTAATTAGAACTACATAATACTCAGGATCTTTTACATCTTGAGATTCAAAGCTTTTCATAATTATAAATGTTGAATCAAATATTTTTTCATCAAGCAATTGCATGATAGATTCAAATTTTTCTGGAGTTATAGCTTTAACTGAAGAAGTGGCTAGTAAAATTAGAAGGCTGACGATAAGTATTTTCATACTAGTTGTTGATCCCCTTAGCAGGGGCGGGGATTCGTCCACCTCGATTAATAAGTTTGGCTGCTGAAAATTTCGAGACAGCCATCACAGGAGCGGTACCTAGCAGTCCGCCATACACAGCTGATTCTCCAACACCTTTACCGGGAACAGGAATAATTCGCACTGCGGTTGTTTTATTATTGACGACACCTATCGCCGCTTCATCGGCAATGATTGCTGAAATTGTTTCGGGCGAGGTGTCACCGGGAACTGCAACCATATCAAGCCCGACTGAACAAACGGCAGTCATCGCTTCAAGTTTGTCCAAACTTATTGCACCTGCTTCAACGGCAGCTATCATATTGGCATCTTCCGATACCGGGATAAACGCACCCGACATACCGCCGACATACGACGATGCCATCATGCCGCCTTTTTTCACTGCATCGTTAAGCATCATAAGTGCCGCGGTGGTTCCGTGACATCCGCAACGTTCGAGACCAATCTCTTCAAGGATTGCTGCGACTGAATCTCCCTCGGCAGGAGTTGGAGCGAGCGATATATCTATAATTCCAAATTCAATTCCTAATCGTTCGGAAACTTTACGCCCGACCATCTCACCCATACGGGTAACTTTGAATGCTGTCCGTTTGATAACTTCTGCCAATGCACCGAGGTCGCAATCACCTGCTTTTTTGACAGCGGCGAGAACTACGCCGGGACCGGAGATTCCAACATTGATAACAACTTCCGGTTCGGTGACACCGTGGAAGGCTCCTGCGATAAACGGATTGTCTTCAACGCAGTTTGCGAAGACGACTAACTTGCAACAACCGATAGCTTCTTCGGTATTGTGGGCGAGTTCTTTGATAACATGACCCATCTTGGCGACGGCGTTCATGTTGATGCCTGCTTTAGTCGATGCGATATTGACCGATGAACAAACTCGTTCGGTGACAGCCAACGCTTCGGGGATTGATTCTATTAAATTTTTATCACCTTTTGTCATTCCTTTTTGTACCAATGCGGTGTAACCACCAAGGTAGTCGATACCGATTTCTTTGGCACAGTAGTCAAGCATTTTGCAGACTTCGACAAATGTTTCGCGGGTGTGACCATCGGCGACGATAGAGATTGGTGTGACCGAAATACGTTTGTTGGCAATAGGAATTCCGAATTCGTTGGAGACAGCTTCAACAGTTTTGACATGGTCTTTGGCGGTGGTGAGCAATTTGTTTTTGATATTGTCAAGCAGTTGGGCGGGGTTGGGGGAGGAGCAGTCGCGTAGTGAGATTCCCATTGTGACGGTACGAATGTCGAGATGTTCGACTTCGGTCATGTGGATAGTTTCGATAATTTCTTCTGGTTTGTATGTCATAATCTTATTTCCGTTCTAAATTTTTTATACAATTAGTAAATTATACAGCATTTAGAGGACAAAAAAAAGTGATTTATAAGCTATTAAAAGGCAACAGCTTCTGATGTTGATGAATTGATGGATGTCTAAATTGTAATTATATATCAATTTAAAGGAACGAAAAAAGATACAAAAGTGACGTTAATAATGAAACTTTTTGTTGTATAAGGAGTTATAATGTTGACAAAAGAATAAAATGATACTATATATAGTATCATACTAGTTAATATAATTCTCAAATTGTCGATAAAGGTAACATCTTGATTGATTTTGAAAAGCTCCGGGAAGAACTTGAAGTGTATCATAGTTCTAAAAAAAGAGAGTTTGATTTCTACCCAATTGTGAAATGGATTAAAAAAAATTTGGATGTTGAGAAGATAGAAACTAATAAATCAACAGGAAAGAGAGGTCAAGGATCTAAGAGGTTTTTCTTTCACTATCTACTTAAGAAACATCATGGAGACGGTCATTTTACTATTCACGTCAGTCATAAGAAAAAAGAAACAATAACAAGATTTGATTTTAGGAAATATCTATACCATAACTTAATGGATATTATAAAATATATGGAACAGGAGACAAAAGGTGACAACACAAATTAAGGATCTAAAGTATTATCTAAATCTAGACTATGATATTAAGGTTGATAGGATCGAAGATGAAGATGATTACATGTATAAAGCTTATACAAAGGATTTAGATTCAAAAGCTTTTTATGGTGTTGGTGCTAGCAAAAGTGAAGCAGTAGAAAGTTTTGAAGAAACTAGGATTGAACTTTTTGAATACTATTTTGAGAACAAAATTTCTATAAAAGAACCAACAAGAGTAGATGATTCCTTACCTAGTGGTAAGTTTATAGTTCGTATTTCTCCAATCTTACATAAGAAGTTAATAATGTTATCAGAGAGAAATAGTAAAAGTTTAAATGCATTTATTGATAATATCTTAAATATTTATTGTGCAACAAATGAATTTACAACTTATTTCTTTAAAACTACAGAGAAAAAGTTAGAAAAAATGATTAATAAATGTGAAACTAATATTAATTATCGTTTTGGGAATTTGAATGATGAATCTGAGTCATATGTAATACCAAAAAAATATAGCAAAACAGGATAAATTCTATGTTATTTGAAGACGCTAAAAAGAAAATACCACCAAAAAAGTATAATGAATTATTGCAACACATTAATCTACGTGATATTTTTGTAACTGAAATTAATTCCAAATTGTTTGAACGTAATTTCCCTGGTAGTGCAAAATTACAATTTGACGAAAGTACAAATTTGAAAGATTTTGGAGAAGATTTAGTTGAAATTGAAGTACTATATAAATTAAAAGCAAAAAATGGTAGAAAGAAAGTTTTTGACATTTTAATAAAATATTCAGTATTGTTTGAATTAGATAAAGAAGTTCCGGAAGAGTTTTTTATGATTTACAGTAAACATAGTTTACCACTTCAAACATTTCCATATTTTAGAGAATATATCAATACTATTCTTTCTAGAATGGGATTGCCCCAACTTATTTTACCTCTTAGAAAAAACCTTGTTGGTAAGAACTAAAAAAAAGCCCTCTATCAGAGGGCTTTTTTTAAATCCTATGCATGTATTTGAAAATGTCTTCGTGCATGACATATACTTTCATGCCAAGGGTTGATTCGGTCGCTTGTATCTTTTCACGCAACGCCGCAAAATCCATCGTGCAGTCTTTCATATTAACAACCATAATCATCGAGAAAAAGTCCTGCATGATTGTCTGCGAAATATCTTCAATAGAACAATTCAAATCAGCAAGAATTTTTGTAATAGCGGCTACCACACCAGGACGGTTCTTTCCGAAAGCAGCAACGATGATTCGTGATGCATCCGATTTTTCAATCTCACGGTACAATCCGCCGGCACCCTGTTCTTGGGGTTAATCGGTAAGATATTTTTGCACGGTTGGTGATACATACGCTTTTGGTTTAGCGTTAGTTTTTCCATCCGATGAAGACACATCACATGTTGCACCTGTGACTGACGGATTGTTGTTCGCTTGGAGATTGTCAACGACAGAGTCGATAACTCTGCGAAGAGATTTTGCGTCGAGATCAGTGCCGACTTTACCGGCTACGATTTCGGTTATTTTTTTAATTTCAAATTCTGATAAACCCATAATGTTTCTCTCTATTTATTCACAACTATAGTTATTTACATGTTGATTATTTCGATGTTTTTATTGTTTGAAACTTGTTGTAAAATGAAAGCAGAAATTTCATTAAACTTTCCATATTGTTTATCAACTTTAATTGATTTTAATTTATCAAACACAATAATAAAACCATTCCCAGTTTTTATTTTATTTATATCTTGAATATTTATTCTTTTCATGAAGAGACACTTTTTATAAATAAAGTTATCATTAACTATAACTAATGAAAAGTAATAATCAAAAAGGGTAATTAACCAAATTGGGAAAAACATTAACAAAGCAACTAACATCCGAATAGATTGTTCGTATTCATTAGTACTAATCATAATCCAAAGTCCAGATGCCATAATTGAAATTAAAAAGCTATTAGAAATGTGAAACAGAATTCTTGCTTTTTTCAAATCTCTTTTGTTTGTTTTAATTTCAATCATTTAGTTTTTACAGCCCTATAAAATATCTCGCATCAGTTCTTTGCTTGGGGATGGGATGACAACTTGGTTAACAAGCATCCCTGCTTTGGAAACAACTTCGACACCGGCAGCAATTGCCGCTTCAACGGCTCCGACATTTCCGGTAAGCGTCACAAACGCTTTTCCACCGAGTGCCATGGCAAGACGAATTTCTATTAGGCGTACATCGGCAGCTTTAGCACAAGCATCGGCAGCTTCGACAAGCGATGCAACCGAGAACGATTCGATAATTCCGAGAGCATCAAGTTTGACCAGTTGGGTTGAACCTGACATGGCAGGCATAACATCGGGATGTACATTCGGAATGATAAAATTGTCAATGACCGACTCGGCACCATACGCTTCGCCCGCATCGACTGCTTGCTTGACCGCTTCGACATCGCCTGCGACCATGTTCATATATTTGCCCGAGCAAATTGTACGGCTGATAACCATCTCGACCGATGCCGCTTTGAGCATCTCGTCTGCGGATCCGATACCTTTGGCAATCGAGCTATATTCTATTAATCCTATTGCGGTATATTCCATCTATCTTGCCTTTATTGTGATATTTTCATCTACGTGGGAGACCGTTCCGTTTATCGATGCGTGTATGTTGGCACCCATGGAACCATCGGGGATTGTTCCTATCAAGTCACCAAGTGAAACAGAATCACCGACAGAAACTTTTGCAACTGCCGGAGAACCTACATGTTGCGAAAGAGGGATAACAACCTGTGATGGTTTAAAAGGTGCATCGTTAAAGAGTGCATCGTTTTTATATGGTATCAATCCGAGTTTGCGAGTCAGTTTGTGAATAGAAACTTTGCGATGTTCCTGCATTGGATGTGCTTTGAGTTCTTCCGGTGGAGGAGTGTACGGAATATCTTTGAGTTTTATATTTCGTTTGGATCTTACGCAGGCTTGTTTTGGATCCAGGTCTTCTGGACATGCATAAAGCGAACAGAGATTGCATTCGCAACAGTTTATAGCGTGTAAACCCCAGAAATCATCCTGTTCCCCAGCGAAGCCAAGCGAACGCATGACTTTGTGTGGTTCGATATGATAGCCTAATAAGTAGCGAGGACAGAACTCGGTGCAGTAGGTGCATTGGTCGCATGCTGACTGTCCGATCTTTTTCATTTCAGAAAGAGATTCACCACGACGACGTACTAAGTTATGATCAGTCGGTAAAAATATAAACCCCGCACAAGTTTTTGTGAGAGGTAAAGAAAAATCAGTCTGCAGGTTGCCCATCATAGCTCCGCCTGCGAGAGTGGCGACATCGCTGTCGATTGTGAACCCGCCTGCGAATTCGATAAGTTCGTTGAGCGGAGTGCCTATCGGAACTTTGAGAGTCATCGGGTTTTTGATAACGCCGTTAAGTGTTACAAAAGTTTCGGTAACAGGTATGCCTGAATCGGCGAGAGCTATGTTTAAAAGTGTTTCGACATTTGATACAACGCACCCGACATTGACAGGGTAGCCACCATAGGGGATAAGCCGTCCGGTTGCTTCGTATACCAAAACATATTCGTCGCCGGCAGGGTAGTAGTCACCCATCTCAAAAATCTCGTGTGAGGTTCCGCCAAAGAGTCCTCTAAACTGTCCGATTACTTCGGCGTTTTTTGCTTTGACTCCGAGGATGGTTCTCGATGCGCCGATAGCTTCGGCGGCAAGTTCCATTCCTTTTTTAACTTCGTTCGGAAAAAGACGCATCAGCTCTTTGTCTTTGTACAGAAGCGGTTCACACTCGGCACCATTGGCAATCATTATCTCCGCTTGGGCGTCAAACTTTATATGGGCAGGGAATCCGGCACCACCGGCACCAACAATTCCTGCTTGTTTAATTTTTTCAACTATTGGATGCATTGTACTTACTTTATTTTTTGGCATAGTTGGAATGTGTCTCTTGGTGAAAAATCGCTATTTATTATTTGCTCTTTAGATAATTGTTCATAATTATCACATATATAGTTGTGATAATTAGCACTCCAAGAATATTTATTCCAAATTTTTTGATCAGATTTGAACTTTGAAAGTTTTCTTTCAATTACAGTCCTATGATTGTCGATTATTGTATTATACATATCTGATTCATTCATCTCTCTAACTAAGTCTAAGTAACTAAGGTACATTAAACCATCTTCATCTATAAGTATATTATAATTTTGTGGAGCACCACTCGTTGGAGTATAATATTTAACATGCTTCTCTATGAGTTTAGAAGCGGAAGGAGATAAAACTATTCTTGGGAAATTAGCTAAAGTTGATTCTCCGCAGTGAGCTTCTAACAAGGCGTTTCCAAATACGATGTTTTTATCAATGTATAATTCCCCAACAGATACACAACCTCTAACAAAAAAACCTGATAGTGACATCTCTAGTTGGAAAAATGATAACCATTCAATAATAGTACCTAACTCCCATTCAGCGTCATCTGAAAATGTTTTATCAAAATTTTTTATAGGATAACCTAAAACAATATTGTCCGTAAATGTTTTTATTGTCCAATCATCAAAAGGTTTTCCAAATTCTTTTGAATCTTTATCTTTTAGATACTTTAATGATTTGTCTAAAGATTTTTTTAATTTCAAAAGCAATTCATTGGATTTTCCATTTAAGTGAGATTTTTTAATCTCATCTTTAAATCCAAGAATATCTAAATAAGCACATACTGAGAATTGTACTTTTGGAACGTTATTTGCAATGTACGGATTTCTACTCATGTTCGATCCATTTATTGTCATTGTCGGGAGTCAGTCTGTCCCAAACGCCACTTGCACGAAGCAGAATATAAGCAACCGCTACAAACAGCAATCCGCCTCCGATGAATGCCAACAGATAAAAGATGTTTAATTTTTTCATACGATACTCTTTGTTCTTTAATCTTTCTTATTACTGACCCTTCGACATGCTCAGGGTGACTCAGTGGATATTGTAAATAGTAAGTCATGCTGAGCGGAGTCGAAGTATGGCTTACTACTTCTTAAATTTTAATTTCTCTTGGTCTAACTCACCGTGGTATGAATTTTCATCAATAGTGAACTCATCAATTATACCAATCACAGCAGCCTCGATAGATAAGTCATCGTTGCCGAGTGCCATCCGAGCCGCACGTCCGTACGCAACCATAACAAGTTCACCTTCGCCGGCACCAAGGTTATCGGCTACGACAACAGTGTCAGTGTTTGGTGCTTTGTTTAAATTATACGGTTGCACAATTAGAAATTTTATACCCGAAGTGTTTTCTACTTTTCTGGTAGCCCAAAGAGAGCCGACAACTTTTCCTATAAACATAATTTAGTTTCCGTTATCTTCAGTGCGACGAATCGCATCTATAAGTTGTTGTTTATTTGCCATTGAAATTTCGCGACCTTTGAGAGTTAAGTCAACAAGTTTCCTTGCTATCTGACGAAGATCTCCGACGGTCATTTTATCAAGCTGAGTTTTTATAATTTTATTTTTAACCGCTGATACGTTTTGCGATTTTGAAACTTTATTTTTTTTCTTAACAACAGGAAATCCGTTTTCGGCGTTGTCATCAGTGAGAGCCGGACGTTTGTCATTTGGGTGGTACTTTGAGATATATCTTCTTTGGGGCAGGATGGCAGCCATCTCACCTGATGGGTTCGGGATAACATGTACCGCAACCAGCTCGCCGATTTTTTCAGCGGCAGCCGCACCTGCTTCCACAGCCGCCTGCACTGCTCCTAAGTCGCCTTCGATTTTTATAGTCATAAAGGCAGCTTCAGTCAGCTCGACAGATGATACAACAACAGCGGCAGCTTTTGCGGCAGCATCGACTGCTTCGATTGCACCTATCAATCCCTTGGTTTCAATCAATCCTAGTGCTTTATCAGACATCACATTAGAACATAAATGATTATTGACAAATTGTAAATTAGATTCTGATTTTATTATCTGATTTATCTGAATGAAATTTGAAATTTTTGGTAAAAAAGAACCACCCGCACTCCCCTCAGTGTGCGGATGGTCTTACCAAAGAGAAAAGAAAACCCAAAGATTACAGCTAAAATTTGGGAGTAAAAATGACACTTATATCTTAAGCAAGCTCTATGCCAAAGGGGTCCTGACAATGCGATACGGAAGGTATCGTGTTGTTGTTCAATGCGATATAGAATTGATGACTGGATTCGAATAATTGGAATGCGAAATTTTTCGTATATTTGTACGAAAGGCATGGTTTGAGAATTAATTGAAAGTTACTGAAAGACAACGAGATAGGGAAGGGTGAGAATATTGTGCAGTTTTCGTATATTCAAACGAAAAAAAACGGTAAGCCTGTGTAAAACAGACTTACCGTTAACCAAGGAGTGAAAAAATATTTTAATACAACCAGTGTGTGACATAACTCTCACACTGATTTAAAAAATCAAAAATTCTGCAAACGATTATAATTTTCTTACTTACCGATTAGTTCATTTGGTAAGAGTCTAAAGAAATCTGATACAGTTTGAGTTTGGTGCGTACCGTTGCTTCATGAATACCAAGCATTCGGGCAACTTCGGATTTATTCCCATTGGCAGCAAGTAACGCCTCGACAATAATTTTCCGTTCGAACTCTTCAACTTTATCAAAAAGCGATTTCTCTTCAGAAACATTTTCGCTTTTAAACATTGTACGAGAAAGTTCAACCAAGTCGCCTTCGGTCACCATCATAGTCATAACTTCAAGTCGCTTGACTTTGTTATACAACTCTCTGGTGTTACCCGGCCAATCGTAGGCAATAAACTGACGGATAAACTCAACTTCCAGCTTGTCACCTTTTTTCAAAAGCCCCGACTGTATCATGAATTTTTCAAGCAGAATTGGTATGTCCGCTTTCCGATTTCTCAGAGGTGGAATGGTGAAATTGATACCACTCAAACGATAGTAGAGATCACGCCTGAAAGTTCCTTGCTCTACCATTTCCTCTAAGTTTTTATTGGTCGCAGCGATTAGTTTAAAATCAAGCTCAACAGTTTTTGTCGAACCAAGCGGTACGACTTTTCTGTTTTCTAAAACCGATAAAAGTTTTGTCTGCAAGCTAATTGGCATATCGCCGATTTCATCTAGGAAAAGCACCCCGGTATTGGCAGTAACAAAAAGACCTTCCTTGTTTCTGTCGGCACCGGTGAAAGCTCCTTTGACAAATCCAAACAGTTCTGACTCAAGAAGCGTCTCCGGTAAAGAGGCACAGTTGATCGCAACGTAGGGACCTGTTGGTCTGACAGCGTTGTGGAAATAGCGAGCCAGATGATCTTTCCCAACACCTGTTTCCCCGGAGAGCAATACCGGTAGGTTGGTATGTCCAAGCAGAGGTAACTGACATTTGAATTGATTGATTCCTTTATCAGCAGTCAGATATTCCAAATGTTCAGGACAGATTCCTGCCTGAGTAGGGATTGGTTCTTTGTTTAGTTTTGTTGTTTGCTCAACCGAACCAATAAGTTTTTCAACTTGGTTCAGTCGTTCGGTTAAATGTGAAGAAGAATAAAGCTCTTCAGCACGGAATAAATATGTCAATCGTTGTCTTGAAGTAAACAGTTTTGATTTACCGGCAGCTCTGAGTGCTTCGGCTTTTTCAAAACGTACCCCAGACTCCGACAACATTTCAATTGATTGTACAAACAGAACTTTACTCTCTGCTTTTTCATCTTTGAGTTGAGCAATCTGCGCTTTGATACGTAACAATGCACCAAGTTCAACTTTGTCAGATGTTTTTTCAAAAATGACCCAGGCACGTGAAGCAAAACGTCTGGACATATTTGCGTTTGATTCAAGCAGAGCCAGTTCGGCGAGATGGCGAAGTGGATGTCCACACAAAGTGGAGTTTGGTGCGATTGATTCGGCAAGAACTAACGCTTTTGCAAGGTTCTCTCTTGATTGTTCAAACTGCATCATTTTGTATTTTAACTCACCGACATAGGTAAGGTAATATACTTCGTCACGTTTACTTTGTGTGCTGATAATAAGAGGGTACGCTTTTTCAAACGATTGTTCAGCATTTTTATAATCAGCTTCTTGCATATAAATATATCCGACCGATAAAAGCCCCCGAGCAGTTTCAAGGCAGTTGCCTAAACTTTCGGAAAGTTCTATGGAAGTAAGAAGATGTTTTTTTGCTTCTGAAAAATTACCGGTGAATGTATAAATACGACCGATATTTCCCATCATGAATGCCAATTTTTTCTTATCATCAAGTTTTTTCGCAATCTCTAGAGCGTCGATTAATATAGAGAGTGCATTGTTGTAGTCAGTTTGTTTAAAGAACAGTCCTGCTAGAATATTTAAAGCACGACTTTGTCCTTCTAATGAATCATTGCGGCGGAAAATCGATTCAGCATCACGGTATGCTTTCTCCGCTTCTTTGAATTCACTCAGGTCTCTCAAAATTGATCCAATGGTTAAAAAGATATCAGCTAGAAGATTATTATTACCTTCTATTGTGGCGGAATTTTGAGCTATACGAGCAGTTTTAAGTGCTTGCTGAAGTTGAGTGAGAGAAGCGTATGCTTTGCTTGCTGTGTGATGAATCGCTCCTGCCGCGACACCGGACTGTTGAAGTTCACTACGATGTGACTCGTAATACTTCACAGCACCGATAAAATCTCTTTTGCCCATCAATGCGTCAAGAAAATGATGCATCGAGCCTAAGAAATCTTCGCGGTTTTGGTTCTCAATCTTCATTTACGAAGTCCCTCATCTTCTAAAGATGAATATTTACGGAATTCGATATTACCGGTCGTACGGCTATCTTTTACTTCAATACGATCGTTAATATATTCAATTTTTTCGATTATGATATATTTGAAGAATAGATCAACTACAATGATACCTGTTGAAAATGTTGTACCGCTGTATTTTGATACTCCGGGAGGAACTGTGCCGATTTCATCGCCACCCCATGGGTGATCGTCGCCACCATCCGGGTCGTTATTGCGAATATCGCCATATGGATAATTTAATGCAAATGCCTGTCCGACAAAGCATACAGTGAGTGCCAGCATAAGGGCTAACACGAATAAAATTCGTTTCATTTGAAACTCCTTGGTTAGAGGTTTTTTATATGAAAAGTTAAGTTTTTTATTCGATATATATGTTTTAGGCGGTATTAAATTTTTAAGATTTCGGGATTGCTTTTTTTGCTCCCAGATAAATTTGAGCCAATTAGATCCCATCACATTCTCATGTACAATGATAAAATACAGTTTCTGCGTTACCAAGTCAAACGATTTCACGAAAGCGTATAAATTGCGACGAGGCATTTGCTTATCTTCTAAATTATTACTATTAAATCTTGCCTTTCTCAACTGTTTTAGTGTATAATAAACCGATGAGATACGAGACATTTATAGCAAACAGATATATGAAATCCGGTCGGAAATTTCTCTCCCTTTCAACATGGATTTCAATCGTCGGAGTCATGCTCGGCGTTGGGGTAGTTTGTTTTGTGATGGCATTGCATAACGGCTTTGAATCTGAAATCAGATCACGACTCCTCGGGACAACATCGCACATTTCTATCTTCCCCAAACAGACTGGTATTATTGAAGATTATATGCCGCTTGTTAAGCAGGTCGAAGAAATCGATGGTGTCATAGCGGCATCGCCATTTATCTATTACAAAACAGCAATTTCATCAGCATCGGGGGGAGATGGGGTCATGGTTCGGGGGATTATCCCGGAACTCGAAGAGAATACAGCAAATATTAAAAAAGATATTATCCTCGGCGAATATGATTTCAGACCGCTTATAACAGAAGATGATACAATCCAAACTATGGTAATCGGCAATCAACTTGCCAATCGGTTAGGGGTCTATCTCGGTGAATCTGTTATTCTGTATTCCTTAAATAAAGAAACGTTCAGTCGTAAGTCGCCACCCAAATTGGCTAAGTTT
Source organism: Candidatus Zixiibacteriota bacterium (assembly GCA_024278935.1). GTDB lineage: Bacteria > Zixibacteria > MSB-5A5 > GN15 > FEB-12 > QQUK01. The sequence continues at coordinate 18,174 of JAJRSF010000026.1, read as the reverse complement.
TATATCGCAGGCATTTTTGAAACTGGAATGCACGAATTTGATGGACAGCTTGCTTATATCTCGCTTGAATCTGCTCAGAAATTATTTAAAACCGGCGATGGTGTCACTGCGATTCATCTGAAACTTGAAGATATTTATATGGCCGAAGATTTGTCGGCTCTGATAGATGGAATTTTAGGTTTCAAATACGATGTCATCCCATGGAATGTCTTATACAAACAGCTTTTCACATGGATTGAGATTGAAAAAATTGTCCTTATGCTCGGATTCTTGCTGATTGTACTGGTGGCAGCTTTCTCAATTATCTCTACTTTAGTCATGATGACGATGGAAAAACGTCAGGAAATCGGTATTCTCAAAACTATCGGGTTCACCCCGGCAGCAATCCGTAAAGTGTTTATACTAAACGGCTTATGGATTGGTTTTGGTGGTGTTTTTGCGGGATGGCTACTTGCTATTGTCGCAATTGCGATTCAAAATGAGTTCGAGATTATTTCGCTTCCGCCTGATATTTATTTTATCTCGTATCTGCCATTTGTCATTAAGTGGTATGAATTTTTGTTAGCTGGTGTCTTTACAATCTTCATTTGCTTTTTGGCGGCAATCTTTCCTGCTCACCAAGCAGCAAAACTCTCGGTTATCAAGGTTTTACGGAAATAAAAACGGTTTTCAAATATATATAATTCTAAACTATTTTATGCGTCTGCCGAAAATAGTTGTATATGGATAGAAAGAAATTGGAGTTCAATTAAATAATGACAACTGAGCCTTACATATTATCAGCTAAGGATATACACAGAGAATTTCATACTTTGAATCAGAATTTACCTGTGTTAAAAGGGATCAATTTGGACTTAAAGCCAAATGAAACTGCGGCTATTACGGGAGCATCCGGAATCGGTAAATCTACACTCTTACATATTTTAGGCGGACTTGACAAACCGTCCAAAGGCGAAATTTCTATCTGTGGTGTGCGGTTAAACGGAAAATCCGAAGAATCCTTAGCGAAGTTTCGTAATAAAAAAGTCGGTTTTGTGTTTCAGTTTCATTATCTGCTGGAAGATTTTTCCGCATTGGAAAATATTATGATACCTATGATGGTTGCCGGTGCGAAAAAATCAGAATCGGTCGAAAATGCGGAACACTTACTAGAGCTTGTTGGTTTAAAAGATAGAAGAGATCATCGCCCGGCAGAACTTTCCGGTGGTGAACAACAGCGGGTTGCTGTTGCTCGAGCTTTATCAAATTCTCCAGAGTTAGTCATCGCCGATGAACCTTCAGGAAATTTAGACAGAGCAACCGGTCAAAATTTACATGAGTTGATGATGAAATTAAATGATGAGAAAAAAATTACTTTTTTAATAGCTACTCACAATATGGAATTGTCAAGTCAGTGTAAAAGACATTTTGAAATTGTGGATGGCGTGTTACATGAGAGTTAAAAAAAGTAGGTAAATAATATGTTATGTCAAGACTGTAAAAAAAGAGAATCAAAAGTTAATTTTATGCAAATAATAAATAATGAGAAAACTTCTATCTCATTGTGTAAAGAATGTGCATCAGCACGAGGGTTTCATTCTCCGCTTGGAAATGCACAATTTCCTCTAGCTGATATTCTAACCGGACTGGCAGCAAGCCTTCCCCTTCAAAAACAAGTTGCCCAAGAAGAAACTATCACATGTGAAAGTTGTGGATTAACATTCGATGACTTCACTCGTCAGGGTCGGTTCGGATGTGGCGATTGTTACAAAGCATTTCGTAATCGGTTGGAAATGATAATGAGAAAAATTCACGGAGCATCGATGCACCGAGGTAAAACTCCTGTTATAGAAATGACTGGCGAAAATACTACAGAAAATTTCTCTATCAGAGAAGAAGAACGCTTAAAAGATGAACTTCAAAAAGCAATCAATTCAGAAGATTTCGAAAGAGCTGCTGAACTGCGTGATAAGTTAAAATCAATCCATGAATCTATAACGGTTGAAAACTAAAGGATTAGACAGTGATTACTATGTTTGATGAAATGGCAAAATCTCCGGCGGCATGGCTCTCAAGTGACGGCAAAGATTCACTTGTTGTTCTTTCCACACGAGTTCGTCTTGCCCGAAACATAGCCGGTTGTAATTTCCCGGAGTCGGCTGATATAGAAACGAAAAAAAGAGTCGTCAGCTATGTTGATTCTGTTGTCACAAGATCAAAACTGATGGACGACGGGTTGTATCTCAAAGCAACCGACATTGACGCACTTGATAAAAATTTCTTAATCGAAAGACATCTTATATCTCCTGTTTTTCTCAATGGTGAATTTGACAAAGCACTCTATATCTCCGAAGATGAACGTGTCTCGATTATGGTAAACGAAGAAGACCACTTACGTATTCAGGCACTCTCAGCAGGGCTTGACCCGCGGGGATCGTTTGACCTTGCGATGAAATATGAATCTGAAATATCTAAATATTTAGAATATAACTATGACCCTGACTTTGGCTACTTAACATCATGCCCAACCAACGCTGGTACCGGCATGAGAACATCGGTCTTAATTCATCTCCCGGGTTTAGTTCTTACTCGTGAGATAGATAAAGTAATCTCGCATATCACTCATTCAGGTTTGATAGTGCGTGGGTTCTATGGTGAAGGTTCCGATGTCTTGGGCAACCTCTTCCAAATTTCAAACCAGACAACTCTTGGCGTGACCGAAGAAGAAATTTTACAACAGATAGAACGAGTTACACAGGAAATCATTGACAAAGAAATTTCTGCACGTAACAGACTAATTGAAGAAACATCAGAAATTATCGAAGATAAAATCTGGCGTGCTTATGGAATTTTAAAAAATGCAAGAGTCCTGACTTCGGAAGAAGTGATGAATTTACTTTCGGCAGTACGATTAGGACATGCAACCAAGATGCTGGACTTCTTGGATGTCAGCTTAATTAATGATATATTGCTATTATCACAACCGGCTCATTTACAAAAATATTTTGGGTCTGAAATGGATAACAATCGGCGTGATTTTGTACGAGCTCAAATGGTACGTGAAAAATTACGTGAACAAAAAAACAGTTAATATTTTTTTAAATTTGCAAAGATAATGATTAGACATATAAAGGATGAAATGTCATGAATGAAATGTTTACCGAAAGCGCTCGCAAAGCGATTGAGTATGCACGTGATGAAGCATCAAGATTGCGACATGACTACATTGGTACTGAACATCTGCTCTTAGGATTACTGAGACTCGGCGATGGACGAGCTATTGATATTATTGCAAATCTAGGTCTTGAAGTCGCAGACTTAAGAGCATCTATTGAAGAAGTCGTACAGCCATCAGGCGGTACAATGACAATGGGGCAGCTTCCACTAACAGCCCGTGCCAAAAAAACTCTCGAAGTATCAGGACAGGAAGCAAGAGCTTTACAGTCTAAAGATATTGATACCGAACATATTTTATTAGCACTTTTAAAAGATGAAGAAGGTGTCGCATCGCAAGTATTGTCAGGTTACGAAATTGACTACAAAGAAGCATACGAAGAATTAAAAAATATTCAAAACGGCAAACCATCTTCGTTTAAAAAGAAACGCAAAAAATCAAAAACTCCTGCCTTAGATCATTTTGGCAGAGACCTAACTGAACTCGCCCGCAAGGGTGTGCTTGATCCGATTATTGGTCGTGAACATGAAATCGAACGTGTGGCTCAAGTGCTTTCACGCCGTAAGAAAAACAATCCGGTTTTAATCGGTGAACCTGGTGTTGGTAAAACAGCAATCGCCGAAGGTCTCGCACAACGAATTGTTGAAAACAAAGTACCACAAACTCTCGAAAACAAACGAGTAGTCACATTAGATATGGCTTCACTTGTTGCAGGTACAAAATACCGTGGACAGTTTGAAGAACGTCTTAAAGCAGTGATGACAGAAATTATCAATGCAACCGATGTTATTATTTTCATCGACGAATTACATACTATCGTTGGTGCCGGTGGTGCGGAAGGATCTCTCGATGCTTCTAATATTTTCAAACCATCACTTGCTCGTGGTGAATTAAGATGTATTGGTGCGACAACGCTGAACGAATATCGCAAATATATCGAAAAAGATGGCGCCCTTGATCGTCGGTTCCAAACTGTTTTAGTGGAACCACCGTCAGAGTCGGATACTATCAAAATTTTAAAAGGTCTCCGGGGTAAATACGAAGACCATCATCAATTAAATATTTCCGATGATGCAATCGAAACAGCAGTGAAACTTTCAAACAGATATGTCTCAGGTAAATTCCAACCGGATAAAGCGATTGATCTCATTGATGAAGCCGGTTCACGGGCTCATCTTGCGACATATACTCGCCCGGATACATTTGCAACTATCGAAGCTGAGCTTGAAGAGTTACAAGTTAATAAAGAAGAAGCTGTTAAAAATCAAGCCTTTGAAACCGCAGCACAACTTCGTGATGATATCAAAATTAAACGTGACGAACTGACAAAGATTCAAGAAGAGTGGGATGAAAATAGAAAGAACAATAAAGTAACTCTTACCGGTGAAGATGTCGCTTCGGTACTTGCGAAAATTACAGGTATTCCTCTGTTCCGTCTTGAAGAAAACGAATCGAAACGTTTGATTCGCATGGAAGAAGAACTTGCCAAAACTATTATCGGTCAAGAAGAAGCTATCAAGTCGATTTCGCAGTCTATCAGACGAGCCAGAGCAGGGCTTGGTGATCCACGCCGTCCTATCGGTACATTCATTTTCTTAGGACCTACCGGTGTTGGTAAAACAGAACTTGCTCGTACCTTATCAGAGTTCTTGTTTGAAGACCCTGATTCACTTATTCGAATTGATATGTCAGAGTATATGGAAAAATTTGCGGTCTCTCGTTTAATCGGTGCCCCTCCGGGGTATGTTGGTTATGAAGAAGGTGGACAGCTTACAGAACGTGTAAGACGCAAACCTTATTCGGTTGTACTACTTGATGAAATCGAAAAAGCACATCCTGATGTATTTAATATTCTGCTCCAGCTTATGGATGATGGAACCCTGACCGATTCATTCGGACGAAAAGTTGATTTCCGTAACACAGTTGTCATCATGACATCCAACGTTGGTACTCGTCAGTTACGTGATAATAAAACTGTAGGTTTTGGTGCCGAGGTTACCGAGACGAATTTTGATACGATGACTAAAACGATTATGGATGAACTCAAGAAAATGTTCAACCCTGAACTTCTGAATCGTATAGATGAAACTATCGTCTTCCATTCGCTTTCAAAAGTTCACATCAAACAGATTATTGAAATCTTAGTTGAAGATATCGCGACTCGTCTTGCCGACAGAGGAATCAGTTTTAACTTAACTGATGAAGCAAAAGATCTTTTGGTAGACAAAGGATACGAACCGGAATATGGAGCGAGACCACTCAAACGTGCCTTGCAGAAATATCTGGAAGATCCACTTGCAGAAGAAATCCTCCGTGGTCAGTATGCCGGTGATATTGATTTGAAAATTACAGTTGAAGATGACCATTTGAAATTCGATTTTGAAAGTCAAAAAGATAGTTCAAACGAAACTGTCGCATAAATAGATTTATTATGCTTAAAACAGAAACAGTCGATTTTATAAGAATCGGCTGTTTTTTTAGTAGGTTTTTAGACTGTTTGAATAGTTAAGTCGTTTATAAGTAATAAGATGCAAAAAGATGTTGCATTAATCTCCGGTTGTGTTATAATTGGTGGCTACAATCGAAAGATTGTACAATGAAATAAAATAAGTCATGCTGAGCTTGTCGAAGTATGTACCTATAAAACAGAAAAAAGAATTTTTAAAATATACGAGGTTTTATTATGGCTCATAAGAAGGGTGTTGGTTCTACCAGGAACGGTCGGGACTCAAACGGACAAAGACGCGGAACAAAATTATATTCTGGTCAATCTATTACTGCCGGTTCTATTATTGTACGTCAATGCGGTCCCCCAATTAAAGCGGGTACTAATGTTGGACAAGGTAAAGACTTTACATTGTTCTCAAAAATTGATGGTGAAGTTTGTTTTGAACGGGTTGGCAAAACAGGAAAAAAAGTTTCTGTATACAGCCAATCACATCCAAAACTGGAACCAAAAAGTAACTAACAGTTACTGACACAATTATAAATTTAAAAGAGATGCTTTAAAGCATCTCTTTTTTTATTGCAGTTTCACTCAATTACTGCTATTATTTATTTTTACTTATATAACTTGGGAGAACAATGAGTATTTCATTTTTATGTCCAGACTGCAATCAGAACATAATAGTTAATCATCTTGTACCGGGAGAATTGGCAAAATGTAAAAATTGTAAAAGCAATGTTATCGTTCCTGAAGAAAATATTGTTTCTGAAAATTCAGATGTTATGCCGAATCATACTAATAGGTTTAATCTCAGCATTGGTTCTCTTGATCATAATAATATTACAATACCACAAGTTTCAGTTGTGTCGAAACCTAAATCGTATGAACAACAATTTTCTACGATGCTTTTATTTTTTAGTATTGGATTAATATTTCATATTTTTGAATATAAAATTTTTACTTTTGATACAAAGAATGGAAATATCACAGCGGTTTTAAATCTTTCACTGATTGGTGCTTTTTTTGTAATTCGTGCGGGTGTACTCGCATATAAGTTACAAATCTATAAAAAAATAATTATTTCGCTCCTAATAGTTTGTTCACTAAATACTATTATTTATTTCATAGAAATGTTTGGACAAATTAGTAGTTATAGTTATATGCTAAGAATATTAGAAGATATAATACTTTTAATTCTCTATTATAAATTTATTAATAAGTTTGATATTTTTAAAGAATTTGATAGATATCTTACAATTATAATTACATTATTTATTTGTGGTTTGATATTAGTTGTGGTTTCTATAGTTTCACAAACTATTCTAATTAATATAAATAGATTGTTTGGTGGTTCTGATTTTTATTTGGTAATGTTTAATTTCTTTGGGTTGATGTTACCAATTTTCTTTATTCAATTTGTCACTAAGCTGATATTTACATACATCTCTTTTTCAATGTACCGAAAATATAAAAAAGTAAATTAATTTTTATTACCGTGGGCAGACGAGGGCGTCTGCCACCCACAAAATCACATCCAAAACTGGAACCAAAAAGTAACTAACTGTTACTGACACAATTATAAATTTAAAAGAGATGCTTTAAAGCATCTCTTTTTTTATTGCATTCTTGTAGGGTTCAGGCTTGCCTGAACCGATAAGCGGAACAGACGAGGCTGTTCCCTACAAAACCTTGTATGCTATCTGTTGAAAAGAAAAATAATTAAAATTGGCAGTATGTGAGAAACAGCGAGCCCTAGCACTTTTTACATTCAGCAACATCGACTTCATAATAAACAACTAACTGATCAAGTTTAGAAAGCTCGCGCTTAGACAGTTCGAAATCTTCTTGAAGTTCGGCATACTCTTTTTCAATTGTCTGCTTTTGCTCATCCGATAATTGTTCTTCAACATACGGAATCAGTTCGGTGTCTTCACGGCAAATATGATGGATCAGAGTTGCCGAAAAAAGTTGTAATGTCGTGGCAATACCTTTTGCCCATTCTTTATTGTCAGGATCATAAGAATCGATTGAATCAGCAAGTGAATTTTTGAGCATTCGACCCATAGTATGGTCGGCATTAAGCTCGCCGACAAGATCATCCTTGCCATACATCTCATATTTTTCCAAATATTTGAATAGGATTTTTTCTTCTTTCAGATGATGAAAACTGTCTATGTAGTCTGTCATAAATTCAACTAGCTGTTCTAAATGTTCTTTTGGAATAGGAGAGCCATCGTAAAGCTTTTTAAAAATAACATTAACAACACCGAGGAAAACTTTAATCTCTACATGCTCAGAAACTATCGACTCATTTATTTTCATAGTCATAATTAATTTAAACCCTACATGATGTGTGCATTTATTTGATGTATATGAAAGATAATAGAATTAGTATTGATTTGTCAATAATTAAAGAGAGGTAAAATTATCTATTAGAATAAAAAGGAACAGAAAAAAAGGCAGGTCTCTGGAAGCGGGCCTGCCATACGGTTATGTTGTCACAATGTAGGGAACAGGCTTGCCTGTTCCGCAATTTGGAGTTGTAAATTTGAAGAAATAAATAAAAGGCAGAACCACTAAAGGGTTCTGCCCTACGATAAAATTTTAATACGACGCGAAGCGGTAAAAGAGCCTAAGGCTCTACCCGTTTACTTCTTTGTCCAAAAATGCGATAATCTCGGCGGTCTTCATCCGAGTCTGTTCCATCGTATCTCTATCCCGAACAGTCATTGTATCATCTTCAAGTGTCTGTCCATCAATAGTAATACAGAATGGAGTTCCGGCTTCATCCATACGGGCATAGCGACGCCCGACAGCACCGGCAACATCGTAGAAGACTTTGAATTTTTTAGAAATTTCATCATACACTTTTTCAGCATATTCAGGCATACCATCTTTTTTGACCAGAGGAAGAATCGCTGCTTTTATCGGAGCAACTTTTGGAGAAATACGCATGAAGACCCGTTTCTCACCCTTGATTTCAACTTCGTCGTATGCATCAACTAAGATTGTAAGCAAGGTTCTGTCACAGCCTGCTGATGTTTCGATAATGTACGGAATAAACTTTTCATCAAAACGTTCATCAAAGTAACGCATATCTTTTTTTGTAGCTTCCATATGGCGACCTAAATCAAAATCGGTACGGTTGTGAACACCCTCAAGTTCCTGCCATCCAAACGGATATTCGTATTCGATATCATAGGCAGCTTTGGCGTAGTGAGCTAGTTCGTCGGGACCATGTTCGTGCCAACGTATTTTATCCATATTGATTCCGAGACCTTTGTAGAAAGCAAACCGTTGTTAACGCCAGTATTCAAACCATTTGTCATCTTCTGATGGGTGGATAAAGAACTGCATTTCCATCTGTTCAAACTCACGGGTACGGAAAATAAAGTTGCCCGGTGTGATTTCGTTGCGGAACGCTTTGCCGATCTGTGCGATACCAAAAGGAATTTTCTGACGGGAAGAATTTTTCACATTCAGGAAATTCACATAGATCCCCTGAGCAGTTTCCGGACGCATATAAATAACGCTGGAAGTGTCTTCAACAGGTCCCATGAAAGTTTTAAACATCAGGTTAAACTGTTTTACTTCGGTCAGGTCACATTTATGTTCGATTGGAGATTTGGATGGTTTGTTCGGACATTTGGATTCTTCAAGTTTGTCAGCTCTAAAGCGTGCTTTACAAGTTTTACAGTCAACCATCGGATCGTTGAACAGTTCAACATGCCCCGATGTTTCCCAAACTTTTGGATGCATAAGAATAGCCGCATCGAGACCTTCGATATCTCTTCGGCGGATCGTCATTTCATTCCACCAATGATTTTTCAGATTCCGTTTGAGTTCAGAACCAAGAGGTCCATAGTCCCAGCAGGAGATAAGCCCGCCGTATATTTCCGATGATGGGAAAATAAATCCACGCCGTTTACACAGCGAGACAATTTTTTCCATCGTGTCATTTTTTTGCTGTTTTGCCATCTTAAACCTTATTTGTTAGAACTGTTTTTTAACTTTTCTATAAACGCTAAAGATTTCAGCCTGCAGTCCATTTGTGCTTGCGAACTGATAAACCGAGTAAGTGCATCTTGTAAAAGGGTCACTTTTGATAACCCTATCGGTACAATAGCAGCTTCCTGTAACGATGCTGTTTGTAACGCCTTAAATATTTTAAACATTTCAGGCGAAAGGCTAATATAATAATCTCCCGGTTTTTGGCAAGTGTTACAAACCGATCCGCCGTTATCAGCTCCAAATAAAATCGGATTGTCACCTTTTGGCTGAATCTCTTTGTTGCAGACAATACAATAAGCAATCGAAGGATGGTAGCCAAGTTGTGAGAGGAGCCTGAGAAAAAAAGCAATCAATAGTGCCGGGATAAATTGTTTATCTACAGAATCAATCTGTTGCAGGTAGCTTATATAGTATGTAAATAACTGGTGTTGCGGGTTTTCTTCGGCAAGAAGCATCCGAAGAAGTTCCGCTCCCGCCGAGGCATAAGCTAACCGCCCAAGGGTGCCATCTTTTTCAAATGAGAAAACTTCTTGAATATCAATATCAGATACATAGCCGGTAGATTCTTTTTCGGAATTATAAAATGTTAACTCAAGCGGGGCAAAGGGCATTATCCGCCCACGTTTTGATTTTATAGACCTGCCGCCTTTATCAAAAAGAGCAATTTTCCCATATTTTTTAGTGAAGAAAATTACTGTTCGCGAAGATTCCGACCAGTTAAAGGCTTTGAGTACGATTGCATCTGACTTATCGAGTGCCATGATTTTTACTGACCTTGGTAGCGGTAAATTGTCTCACCGGGGAAAACCATGTGGTAGCGAGTGCGGGCAATATATTCAATATAGTCATCATCGTGTAGGAGTAGATTCTTTATCTGCTGACCGTCGACTAATTTGACATATTCCTGACGGTTGATATCTATCAGAGTATTTTTTTCAAGCTGTAAAGTTACAATCCGTTTGATTCCATAGGTAGAGCTTACCATAGAGTAAACAAAAAACAAGCCAACAAGCCAGAAACCATATTTAATAATTTTCCGTCTGACTCTTTTGTCTGATGTTGATATTTTCTTTAAGAAATTATCAGCAATAGGTGTGAAAATCGATTTGTTCTTTGACACTCTTCTAGGCATAACTTTATATACATTTTTATTTGCTTTGAAAGCAACAAAAACCTCTTTTTAAAAGAGATATTTTGAGAAAATGTCTGCCTCAAATAGCTGTTCAAAAACTGCACAGCAATTTATAATCCCTTATGGTTTAAGTCTTTTTCCAAAGCTTCCGATACAATCAGTATACAGACTATAGAGCTTATAGAAGGATTTATGAACGATACTACCAAGAAATTAAGATTAGACCAAATATTGATGTATGAGGGGTTGATTACTGAAGAACAGGTGAAAATTGCGCTTCAAAATCAGAAGGAGCTAGGTGGCAAATTCGGCTCGCAGTTGCTCTATAATGGGTTTATCGACGAGACCGGGCTTATAAAAGCGTTAGCAAAACAGCTTAATTGTAAAGCGGTGATTTTGACCAATCTAGCCATCCCTGAAATCGTGCTAAAGCTGATCCCTGCCAAGTTTGCTGTTGCTCGAAAAATTATACCGTTTGCCTACGATGTGCAAAATGATATTATTAAATTTGCCTGTGAAAATCCGCATGATGAAAATTTGAAAAGAGAATTGCAGTTTGTTACAAAAAACCAAAATATAGAACTCTATCTTTCTGCTGATTTAGTTTTGAATACCTCGATAGCAAAATATTATCTCGACTATGATATTGATAATTTAGAGAACTATCTGCTTGAGCTTCCAAAAGTATATGATGAGTATTTGCAAAAACAACTCATGCTTGAAAGCACAAGCGTAACTACCCCACCTGAAGATAAAGAAATCATTCTTTTAGTGACCGATGACTCGACCACTAAACCATTACTGAAAAAATTATTTGAAAGCGATGGATATAAAGTTCTGATAAAAGAGTCAGCCGATGATGCTATCGATATTATCGGGCAGGAGCAATTTCATTCGGTCTATATTTCCGATAGTGTGGTCGGTGATTATATTGATCTAATCGACAGGCTTCGAAAGAATTCACCAAGAACAAAAGTTCGGTATTATGATTCGGTGTCATCGCTCTTTTTAAACGAAGAAGAAACCAAAAAAGAGACAGAGCTGTTGGTGCATAATCTGGACATTTTTACATCGCTCCTAGTTGAAAAAGAAAATTTGGAATACAATCATAATGCAATCGTCGGGCAGTATGTAAAAAAACTGTGTAGCAAAATAGGCTTACCTCAAAAAGATAGACTCTCAATTATCAATGCCGCATACGTCCATGACATTGCCAAGTATTACTACCCATTAGAACAAAATGATACCGATGATAAACGAGAGCAGATTGCTAAGACAGTGAAACTGCTAAGCTCGCTTGATTATTCTCCAATAATTATAGAGATGATAAAGTCGATGTATAAAGATTTGAAAAATAAATTTAATCATCGACTACCTATAGAAGCGCTCGGTGGGAATATTATAACAATTTGTGATTTGCTTTGTAAATATATTTCTGTCAAAGAACGGTTGTCGCTTGATAAGTTTGATGTTATCCAAAACAAAATAAAAGAACTTACCGGGAAACTTTTCTTAAAAGAAGTTGCCGATGCGTTTATCGAGATGATTAAAGAAGAAATTATGACCGACACCCATGAGTCTGCTTTTAATCAGGTCATGGTCTATCATACCAACGAAGATGTTTTAAAGAAAATTGATAACAGACTTTCGCTTGAACATTTTAGACTTATATCGACTGACTCAACAGCATCGATGATAGAGCTGTATAAACGAAGCAAGCCTGATTTTATTCTTTTGTGTCTTGACTGTTCTGTTGATGAAGTTAAAAATCATGTTATCAAACTTGATACTCTTGGCTTGAATTTTAAAAACACGCCAACATTTATTTGGCAGAAGGTGAATCGACATCACAGTTGTCATCGTTGTTTACTCTCGGGATTGAAGATATAATTTCTTTAGATAGTAATCTTGAATTCTTGATCGCTAAATTGCGGAAGATACAAGTTGAGCTTGATGAAGAGTATAAAGAGAAAAACGATACGACTACATCACAAAACACCCATGGACTTTTATCCGACATTGATCTAATCGATATAATTCAAATGATGGGTGGAAGTAACCGTACTGCAAAACTTTCTGTTATTGAAACGCAAAACTCTGATGCTGAGTTGTTAGTCTTTTTTGAAAAGGGGAAAATTATATTCGCATCATATGAAAATAAAGTAGGTGCCGATGCCGTCTATCAGGCGATAGGATGGAAAGATGGTTGCTGGAATATCCAGGCAGTAAATCAATCTGAATTACCTAAACAAAATAATGATTTGCCGAATGAATCTATTTTAATGGAAGGTTGTCGTTTGCTTGATGAAGCCAAACAGGAGAGTGCAGAAGTTTAGCCGGTTGCTACTTTGACCAGCTCTTTAATCTTATCTCTTTGATCATTTCTAATCTTCATTGGAATCTTATTGACATAGTGTAAACATCTTTTGGCAATCTCTTTTGCTTTCTCTTTATCACCCAAATTTTTATACGCAGAAAAAATATAATGTTCACTTTCAATAATGTTAAAATAATTTTTATGCGTTAGCATCAACTTGTCATATAGCAGTTGAAATACTTCAATCGACTTTTCATACTGTTCAGATTGAAAATAAATTTTCGCCATCGCCCACAAAAACGTTTTTCCCTCCGGATATTTTTCATACATCTTTTGAGCAATCACTATTGCGGTGTCATATTGCTTGGCGTCAAGATAGATCCACACCAGCGATGACCAGGCGGCATCGGCTGATACTTCGGAAGAATCAATTGTCAGATACAACTCATCGATACCTTTTTGTTTGTCGTCATTAAAAACGCCGATCCATCTTAAGAACCCAGCTTTAGCAGATTTCCAATAATGGTACATCCCCAACCCGCCATAGAGATCGTAGACGGTGCTGTCAAATCGTAGACCATCATGGTAGGCAGACTTTGCTTTGAAACCATATTTTAATGCCTGACCCATCGAACCAAAACGTGATTCATATAACGATTTGTAAGCTGCCGCATGACCAACGCAAAGATAACTCCAAGCGATTTTTGTAGAATCAGCCGATGCAATAATTCTATCGCTTAAATAAATTGTCGTATCAATCATCTCTTTAAATTGGTCGGGGTAGAGTTCCTGTTCACTGTCAGTCATGTCGCCCAGATAAATAGCAGCCTTAAAAAGATAGCCCAAAGGGTCGTTTGTGTTGAAAGTTATTAATGAATCGGCATATGTATGGGCGAGTTGGTATTCATCAAGATAGATATTCGCCTGTATCTGCTGGATGATTTCTTTTTTTTCTTCGCTCAAATAATCGTTTGAACTATGTGCAACAGATGGCAAAAGAAATATGGCTATAAGTAGCGAAATAGAATTGTACCATCCTATTTTTTTGATATAAAAAAAACTGTGTCTCATCATCTATGAAGAGTACACAGTTTAAATTTATACAGCAATATTAAAAAACTTATATAGTTAAATGTCCCGGAATAAAATCAGCGAGTTCAATCTCTTTGTTTGTCGATGCTGTGATAATCATCAATGACCCGACTTTATGAAAGATCAACCTGCATCCTCGACAATTATGGTCATATATTTCTTGGTTACTATTTTTTATCATAGTTGCTTTTATATTATCAGGGATTACAAATGTGTCGGCAGAGGTAATAAAGATCGAGATACAATCATCATCTTTGGGAAAAATCAGATGCTCAACATCGTTACCCATAATCTGTTCTTTTTTGGCACCAACAAAAGAATAGCCGTCAAACGAACTGTTGATATTATAATTAAAGTTTTGTTCAATTATTCCTAAGTACTCAGCTTTATCAAAACCTTGGGTGTATACCGAACTGTTTTCGGCAGCAGCCCAATGAGCTTGTTCAAGAGGGATATAGTATTCCTGATGACTAAAGAAACCGGTCGAGAGAGACCAGATAGAGGCAAGAAGAACTAAAGCAGCCGCTGAGAGAAAGATTTTAAATGGTGAACCAAATGTTGTTTTTTTACTCTCTTGACATTCGGCGTCTATCTCATCAAGATGCCCCATAATATCTAACCGCATTGATTCTAGTTTGTCAGATTTTTCTTCAACAGCAAAACTTGTTTTTATTTTTTCGTTAAGAAATTCTTGAATTGATTCTTCAACTCTAAATCTTTCAAAACAGTGACCACATTTTTTTAAATGAGCACGTACTTCTTTTTCGTCGATTTGTGAAGCTTCTTTATCTAATATATCTTGTAGTAGAGCAAAAGCTTGTTGGCAGTCCATCATCATGCGTTATCCTTGACATATCCATTTTTAATGGCGTATTCAAATAGTTCTTTCTGTAATAATTTTCTTCCACGATGTAAACGTGATTTTACTGTTCCGAGTTGCAGATCAGTTATATCGGCAATCTCCTGATATGAGAAGCCTTCCAAAAATGAAAGAACAACTACGAGTCTAAAATCATCAGGCAATGTTTCGATTGCTTTTTTTACATCGTCATCAAAAATCTTATTAAATAAATCTTTTTCAGGATTAGATTCTTTTGATCCAACCGCAAGTTGTCCGTACAAAAAATTATCATCGATATCATCCATGTTGACAGCCATCGGTGAACGTGACTTGGAACGATAGTCATTGATAAAAATGTTGGTCATTATTTTAAATAACCACGCACGGCAATTAGTGCCGGTGTCAAATTTATCCCAAAACCTATAAGCCTTCACAAATGCTTCTTGAACTAAGTCTTCAGCATCTTTTTCATTTTTAGTCATTCGAAGAGCAGTTCTATAGAGAGCGTCCATATGAGGTAAGGCTTGAACCTCAAATTCTTTTCTCTTTTTTAATGCTACAGCATTTTGCTCGGCCATATTGTTCTTTCTAAAATAGACCGGCTTTTCTGTCTTCTATATTTCAAACAGATTCTACGGTCGGTAAGTTCCCAAAATAAGGTAATATTTGAAATCTCTGTGAGATTCTATATTTATATCAAAATTTCCTGCTTATTATTTGAAAATAACTGTTAAAAACTATTAATACAAGCAATTTCCTGCTCAAATCGGCTCAAACCGGTTCAAAGTGGAATAGTTATATCTACCTTTAACTCTGATTTTGATAATTAGTTGCAGATTGTTAGGTGAATTTTCTACGCATTCAGTTTTAACAATAAAAAAGAGCGGATACACCTCTATTTCCGCTCTTTTTATCGGGTAGCCCACCCTTTAGGGTGGGTTTCTATTCAATTTAAATCCATGTAGTGCGAAACCCTTTAGTGGTTCTGCCATAACTTAATAAAAGACAGGTCTCGATTTTGAGACCTGCCTTTTTTATGAATGTAAGTTTTGTCGGGTTCTAATCCCCCCACCTATCGGTGGTTTTGTGAACCCGACCTACTAGTCTGTTAGTAACCCCTGCTTGACAGAAGTAACTATACAAATTCCCACCCACAAAAAAACCCGCATCCAATATGAATGCGGGTCTATACTTAAAAATTCGTTACATGAGATTCATGAACGAATTAGTTTTGTCTTAGCGACGTGTAGTTCTTTTACGTGTAGTAGCTTTGCGAGCTCTGCTTTTCTTAGGAGCGGCTTTGCGAGCTGTACGTTTTTTTGGAGCAGCTTTGCGGGCTGTTCTTTTTTTAGCTGTAGCTTTGTAAGAACGAGTCTTAGAAGCTGAACGACGTGGAGCTGCTTTGCGAGCTGTAGGTCTTGTTGATTTACCATAAGCTTTAAAAGCATTAGAAGGACCTTTGTTACCTCTCCATACTGATGGAGATGCTTTTTTCAAAGATAGATCAACGGCTTTATAACGTACTGAATATACGGTACGACCTAATTGACGTGCACACCATGCTGTTTCAAACTTGCGATAATATTTACGCATGAATGACATCTCAGCTCTTGTCCATGGACGAGAAACTTTGCGTGTTGCTGTTTTACGCGTAGCAGCTTTGCGAGTTGCTGGTTTACGTGTTGTTGATGCGCGTCTTGTTTTAGTTTTACGAATAGCCATATGTTACTCCTTGTTTGACAAGTTACATTGTGCGGATAAGACTATGGCGTAATCTTCCCGCATTTTTTTTTGTTGCTTACTCTTATGCATCGGACTATTCATAAAATCCTTAACGCCAGTTGCTTAAGTTTTTGAAAAAGTGAGGTGTAGTCTATGATGTGCAGATGTTGCACAGGTAATAAAAAGATGATAAAATCGGTCTATTTGACTGCGACTATTGGAATAACCCTTCACACACCCAATAGAGCAACAAACCTCTTAACTCTAAGTGATATATCTAGTTGTATGGCAGTAAGCCGATGTGTAACTCGTAAAACAGACAAAAGTTTTGTTTGAGCGTGAAATCTTATCAATAATGAAAACAGACACTTTTTGAGCATAAAATTAATTTGAGCCATGTAATTTTTGTTGATAAAAAATGGAAAAATTATCACATTTTTATATATAATTTTCAAATGCGAATTCATAATAAAGAAATTTCAAAAGTTTTGGAGCATACATGAAGAGTGAATATATATTAGTCACATTGTTTTTTTTGGTCGCATCGATTTTTTTCTATCTCTTTTACCAGTTGATAGTACCCTTCTTTGCACCAATCTGCTGGGCGGCGGTTTTTGTAATAATCTTTTTCCCGCTCTATGAAAAACTGTTACTGAAATTTAAATCAAAAGTACTTACATCAATCACGATGTGTCTTCTTATAGTTATCTTAATAATCGGACCTATCGCATATCTCTTTGGTGCCTTAGTGAGTGAAGCAACCACGGCAGCATCGAAAGTAAACGAAATGATAAAAGCCGGCGAGTTAGATTCATTTTTGTCAATCAATCTCCCATGGCTTGACTCTATCAAAGAAAAATTACAAGGCTATTATGATTTTTCAAATTTAGAAACTGAACAGATAATTAAAAATGACGTGCAGAACACCAGTGCCGTGATATTAAACCAAACTAGCTGGATCATTGCCAATGTCAGCCGTATGTTCTTTTACTTTGCTCTGATGATTTTTACTATGTACTACTTTTTTACCGATGGCGAAATGTTGGTACACAAACTGCGTCGGCTTATGCCTCTCACCCCGAACCAAGTCAATGTTACTTTTAACCAACTTCGCGATGTTATCCAGGCGACTATGTATGGCGGTCTTACTGTCGCACTTCTGCAAGGTTTCCTTGGCGGAATTATGTTTGCCATAGCCGGGATCCCATCGGCAATTTTCTGGGGTGTGGTCATGGCATTTTTATCTGTCATACCGTTTGTGGGTGCTTTTATAATTTTTGTACCTGCCGGGCTGATTCTTATCTTGAGGGGTGCTTATGTGAAAGGGGTTTTAATAATCGTTATCGGTGCTGTTGTTATTAGTCAGGTCGATAACATTATTCGACCACTTCTTATCGCTGGGAAAGCATGTATGCATCCGCTACTTCTGTTTTTTGCTCTGATGGGTGGTGTCTATCTC
>JAJRSF010000025.1 GCA_024278935.1 Candidatus Zixiibacteriota bacterium | reverse complement strand
TTATAAATAATAATAAGTAAAAACCAATTTTAATAAATGGAGAGAATTTCATTTTTTTCAGATAAAACTCCATCAGCGATAATCCGCAGATAGAATAAAAAAGGGCTAGAAAGACCAACAGGTTGTCGCCAACTTGACTGATAGTTTCATTGCCAAAGAACCGAAAAGCAGCACCAGTTAATAACAGAACTGCCGCATAGTAGGGCATTTTCCAATCGTAGAAACGAGTTATAACTGATGAAAGGTTCTCTCTTTTATATAGTAAGAAAACAAAAGCAAGGTATCCGACAGAATATTGTAAGACCGAACTCAAAAGTAAGAGAGACGGCATAATACGTTCTGTAAAGGCTAAAGATTTTTGCAGACTGGCAATAATTGTTGCAGTTTCTTCTGCTGAATATCCACCTGCCGGCAAGGTTAATTGAGCATTCTCAATCATAGTTGCCGTGGCTTTGGAAAATCCTTCAGTTATGACTGTGAACAATGGCAAATACATCGCCATCGCAAACAGCAAGACCGCTGCCATTCCAATCGTATATACTTTGAGTTGGTTATCTTCTCGTAAGGTCAATCTGCCGATAGCAGCTCCACCAAATAAAATCATACTCCATTGTGAAAACATAGTCCACACAAAATCAAGCCCGGTAAACATATATCCGATGACATATACCGCAATTCCGCTTCCCCATAAAAGCCAGGTATGACCTTTGTAGGCAAGAAATGCAATACCAACATAGAGAATAAGGATCAGAAAATAATTGATCGAACTCATTCCGAATATCATTATAACGGGAAGGTCTGCACCTTTTAAACCATATTCAAAAAGCGTGAATAGAAACATTGCAAACAATGTGACATACGCTTCCCAACCGATTTTAGGCGAGAGCTGATTATTGTGAACTAGTGCAGTCATATTTTAACGGTAAGATTCCGCAGCAAAAGCAACGATAGCCAAGACTCTTCCGCGTTTGATAGCAGTGGTCAATTTACGTTGATGCATAGCACAGTTACCAGTTACACGACGTGGAATAATTTTGCCGCGTTCATTCGTGAAACGTTTTAAGATACGTTCATCTTTATAATTGATCATTGTAATTTTGTTTTCACAAAAACGACAGATCTTTTTGCCTCTCATTACTGCCATGAGTAATTTCCTTTATTTTATATAAAGACAATCAAACTCTTTAAGAGCTTGACTATTCTTTATCATCCTGTGGTTTATCTTCTTTCGAAGCATTGTCTGATTCTGAAGTTTCTGCTTTTGCTTCTGTTTTTACAGCAGCAGTTTCTGTTTTTTCTTCTGTTTTAACAGCAGCAGTTTCTTCTTTTACTTCCGGTTTCTCTCCAGATTTTTCTGCAGGTTTGCCCGGAGCAGGTCGATCGCCTCGATCACCTCGATGACCTCGACGTGAATCATCAGGACGGTCTGAACCATGTTTACCAAATGGATCCTGTTGTTTCAAATATTCTTGTGGATCACATTCAATACGAACTGTTAAGTCGCGAATAAACGCTTCATTAACTTTGAAATGGTGATCTAACAAAGGTAGAATATCTGTTGGCGCTTCATAAAGGAATGTAGCGTAGTACCCTTGGGTTAGTTTGTCGATTTCATAGGCAAGACGACGAGTACCCATATGGTTCTCGCTGATAATTTTGCCATCTGTTTTGAGGATCATTTCTTTGACGTCGCTGACATGTTTTTCGATTGTCGCGTCATCAGATTGAGGATTGATAATAAAAGTGGTCTCGTAGACTCTCACTTAATATTCTCCCTACGGACGTGGTTAACGGTTACGGCTTAGCATAATATAAGTATTAACTAAGCAGGGTTATTTTTATATTTTTTTATCACTTCGTCGATACCATCGCTTACAATAGCGAGGGCAGTTTCGGAAGCGGTACAAATCATTTTTTTTACTTTGATCTGCTCATCATTTTTAAACTCTCCTAACACAAAATCGACTACTGAACTATTATCGGGTAAAGGACCAATGCCTAAACGCATCCGAGGAAACTTATCAGTCTCAAGTTGCTCGATGATTGATTTGAGTCCGTTATGTCCACCGGCAGAACCAGACTTTCGTAAACGAATCGTTCCCAGTGGCAGATTAAAATCATCAACAATAACAAGCATCTCACTTGGTGTTACAGAGTAGCGATGTAAAAGAGCAGTTGCGGCATAACCAGAGTTATTCATAAACTGTGTTGGACCGGCAATAATTATATTTTTGTCACCAACAACAATTTCCGCTTTATCATATGCATTACAATTTTCAGGTTTAATAATGTTTCCCGAAACTAAGTGAGCAATCACATGAAACCCGACATTGTGTCGAGTACGGTGATATTTCGCACCTACATTTCCGAGGCCTAAGAGTAATGATATCATAATTTTTCAGCCTTTTCAGGCAGGCGAAAATATACCAAACTGACAAAATAAGTCAAGTTATTAATGATAGCACTTATCTTGTTGGGGAGCAAATAGTTGAGATTGGAAAATCGACTAATTTTTCGTGAATTTATCAATACAAGTTAGATTATATCAATTATTTTAATATTATTTGAAATTTAATGAAACTTATTTAATAATTATCGTATATAATATTAAATAATTTAATTTTGGAGTCATTATTATGAAAGATTGGTCATATTTAACAAAAATCATAGAAAACAAGCAAATTATAGTTACAAAGGTAAAAACAGAAGATAATATCTCTATCGAGGGAGAATTTGAACTTCCGCCTCTTGCAAAACTGAGTCAGGATGATCAGGTATTTGTGGCTGTTTTTGTCAAATCTCACGGTTCTATAAAGGAGATGGAAAGACATTTTGGAGTTAGCTATCCCACTATTAAAAGTCGTCTTAATCAAATCGGAGAGAAGCTTGATTTTGTTGAGATCCAAGAAACTGAAATAAATATAACCTCGACCGATAAAAATACATTACTAGAAAAATTAGAACGTGGGGAAATTTCTGTTGATGATGCCCTTACAATAATTGAGAAAGGAAATACAAATGACTGAACAACGTAAAAAAATTCTTGAGATGCTTTCCGCCGGCACCATAAATGCCGATGAAGCCGAACGATTAATTACAGCACTTGAAAAGAATTCGACATCGCACGAGACAGATTCAGAAAATGTTAAAAGCAAACCAAAGCCAAAATTTTTACATGTAAAAGTTGAGAAAGAACCAGGCTCAGGATGTAAACATGATAATGTTGATATAAAAATTCCGATCATGCTATTAAAAGCAGGAATGAAACTCGGTTCAATGTTACCTGAGAGTTCAAAGGGTGAAATTAATGCTCACCTACATGACAAAGGAATTCATATTGACTTAAATTCAGTTGATTCAAAAGATATTGATATCATTATGTTAGCATTATCTGAGAGTTCGATTGATATAGATAC
The DNA here is from genome assembly GCA_024278935.1 of Candidatus Zixiibacteriota bacterium. Taxonomy (GTDB): domain Bacteria; phylum Zixibacteria; class MSB-5A5; order GN15; family FEB-12; genus QQUK01. Next base: position 19,707 of record JAJRSF010000025.1, on the reverse strand, counting down.
CGACAGAGAAAAAGTACGAATTTATTGCGCGTAAATAAATTAATTTATTATTCAGAATATTCACTTACAAAGAATTTAAGGTATACAAGAGTTAAAATAGGAGCAATTACAAATGGAAGGATAAAATTTACTAATGATATAAATCCTGTCAATTCAACCCCTCCTTTTGAGATAAATACTAACTCCCCAAGAGGTCCTTTTGAAAAAATTGTATTAACTACAAAATTCCATCCGAGATGCATCCCGAACGGGAGCAGAATTGACTGAGTTTTTGCATATGCTTTTGCCCATGCATATCCCATAAACCCAGTTCCAAAAAAGATTAGAACCATTGGCACTATATTTCCAATTATCCCAAATGAAAACCAATGATAGATGCCAAATGCAGCTGCAGATAAATAAATAGATTTTGTAACACTAACCTTTTTTATTAAGAAGTATAAAAGAACACCTCGAAAGATTAATTCCTCAGTCAAAACAGATTTAAAATCGAACAAAAATGCACTGAGAACAAGACTGAACGATACTTCAGAATTCAGACTCCATTCAAGTGACTTAATACTAGTATCCATATATTGCAAACAAGTACAAATTATTGTCGTAAATAAAAAACCAAAAACAAATTGTTTTATTCTTAAACTAATGGGTAAGAACCAGTTGATCAATAAATTATTATTTTCAACAAAATATATTATGAGCCATGAAATAGTAAAAATTACAAAGATACCTAACATCTATTGATCTTTCTTTTTTATAATAATTTTTGACAAACGTACTAAAATTTTAATTTGGGTTGCCGGTTAAGATAAAGCCACCCCAAAGGTATGGGTGTCCGTGGCCGTGTTCTTCTCTTGATTTTTTTAGTATTTCTAAAGCAGAATCTCGCAAGGCTTTTTGTTTGGATGAACCACTGAATAGTTTATCGTAAAAACGTCGCATCAAATCCGCTGTCCCTTTGTCAGAGATTTTCCACATGCTCATCAAAATTGATTTTGCACCCGCTATTTGAAAAGCACGCCTGAGTCCAAAGACTCCTTCCCCATTGACCGTTTCACCAATCCCGGTTTCGCAGGCGGAGAGTGTCACCAGTTCGGTTCCGACTAAGTTCAACCCGGTTACCTCAAGAGCAGTCAAGAGTCCGTCGTCGTATGTAAATGGAGTTTCCACTTCCCCGGATATTGTAAAGTTTGCTCCGGTAAAAGCAAGTCCTGATCTGAGCAGAGGGTTCTTGAGATAAAGATTATCATTGTCCTGACAGAAGAACCCATGGGTAGAAAGATGCACAAACCGAGGAGGTTTTTTTAGCTCTGATAGAACAGTCGTGGTTGCATCGGCATTATAATAGAGCTTGGCATATTCATTTGAATATTTTTTTTTGAATAATTTAATTAAATGTTCACCCTCTTCACGACTATACGAAAGTGGTGAAAATGCATTTTCAAGACAGTTCCCGGAAGACCTTGCAGGAGGAATCTCGGAATTATATTTTGGTTGCACATGATTTGTTTTAATAAATTTTTGTGAACTATTTTTATAATTAAAATCCGGGGCAGCTTCTACTATCAACCCATACGGTTCAGAGAATTCATTGCTTTGTGGTATAAGATCTCGTCCAGATGAGAGATAGCTTATTTCAACAGTTTCGATTAGGTAGCTGTTATTATTATCAACAAAGATTTCAAACGGTATCAAATTCAAATCTGAATCAGGTGCTATAAAAATTTTCTGCACTCCCTTCAGTTGTTTTTCAAAAGGGTCGACAATTTTCTGATATAACGCATGGGATAGTATTTTAAAATCATCTTCAAGTTGTTTTGATTGAGTTGAATATATTTGGAATCTTGATTCCTGGATTTTTTCTCTTGCTTCAAACACGAGCCTATCTATAGACTCGGCATCACCTAAGTCTAGTAATGAAATTTCACCATTAGGAGATAAAACATAGGCGAGATAATTTGAACGAGGATCACCAATAGTTGGATGAAATTTAACATAATCGATAAACAAAGTGTTGGCAGGAAGCATAGATGAAATTTTTTCCAGTGTGATATCATCCAGTTTATCAAAGTCGTTAAATGTCGCACAATTTTTACTTAACTCAGCTTCATAAGAATCTCTGGTTTTATATAAAATTTCCAAGATTTCGATTTCTTTCGTATTAATTACAGAACTTTTTGTAGCAATTGCCATTGCTGCGATACGAGTACAAATATCTGTGTACTTCTTAACTAAAACAGAGATTTCGAAATCATCTTCGCAAGCAGTAATATATTTATCTTCAGAGAGTGCATCGATAACTAAACCTTTTCCTCGTAAAACCATTTCCGATGCAGCTCGTATAGTTTTGTCTGATTTATTTTTTACTGCTAAAATAAGTAAAGGGTCATAAATAAGGGGATGGTCTTTTATGTATAATAATTTTTGTTCTGAAGAAGCATATCGAAAGACTCTATCAATAAATTCTCTTCGATCTTTTAAACCTTTTAACATATTATTAAATGATTGATTGATTTTATTTTGCATAAGTTGTGATTCAGCAATATCAAGATAGGAATTTGCTACTAAGGGATGATTAGAAAGAAGTTCTTTTGATCTGATTGCAATAGTTTTAGCGAGATACTCTTCTGCTTTTGCCGGCATATTATAGTCAGTATATAATTGAGCTAAGTCAGAATATGTTGAAGCAGTATATAAAGAGTTTTCCCCATAGTAATTTCTAAAAATTTCAAGGATTCTAAAGTACGTTTTTCTTGCTGAATCAAAATCGTTTTGTTTACTCTGGATTTTTGCTAATAATTTTAAAGAAAGTGCGACTGTGGGATGATTTTTTCCTAATTGATTTGTTCTAAACTCTAAAACCCCATTGCAAATATTTTTTGCTTTCTCAATTTTTCCAAGTTGAAAATATATCTGAGCTAGATTTTCAAGATTACCTATCCTAAAAGACTCTTTTATATTTGGGAGATTAAGAAACTGAGTAAAATAATATTCGGCTTCATCATATCTACCTTGGGAAATATATAGTTCTCCTAAATTAACATATGAATAATACATTACCGGGTCTTGAGAGTTATAAGTCTTCTCATATACTTTTTTAATATGCAACATAAGTGGTTCGGCAAGTTCATACTTCCCAAGCTGTAGATAAATACGGCTGAGGATTGAACTTAATTCAGCAATTTTAGGGTGAAATTCACCATACACTTCAGTTGCTAAAGCAATAGATTTTATTGATGTTTCCTGTGCTGCTTCATAATCACTCATTACATAATAGAGATATGCTTTAAAAAGGTACACTTCCGAAAGTCGTTTTAATGATTCGGAATCGGTTCCTTGAATATTTCTTATAGCTCTCTCGATATACGGAATGCCATCTTCTGATTTGTAGTATATGAGAGATATTCGGGATAAGTAGACCAGTGATTTACTTAATTGTGAACTCTCTTTACCATACTTCTGTTCTAAAATCATTAATGACCGATGCAGAACAATCAATGATTCTTCATATTTGTAATCATGAGCCAGTACATAACCTAATACTTCTAAAGCATGTGCTACTTCTGAATGGTTTTTACCAAGATTATTCTCAAGTAATGTCACAGCTTTTTCAGCTATAGGAATAATCTCTTTGCAATCACAAAGTTGATTTCCTACTTCACTCTTCTTATACCATAACCGCCCAGCCATTAAGCTGGTAGAATCAAATTTGCTTTGGAGAAGAATCGCTTGAGCAAGTAAATCATCGGCGTCATGATAATTACCAATTGCAAATTCACAAAGAGCAAGTTTATACATACCCAAAACAGCCTCTTGTGAGTTGTTTGAATATTTTGATATAATAGTATCGAGGTTCTGCTGACAGATTTGTCTGGCAGAGTCGAGGTTATTTATTTCAAGCAGCGAATCGGCAAGGGTATACAGATATGAGATATTTTGTAATTTATTATTTTGGTATGTAGACTTCTCAAAAGCATTTGTTTGTACACAAAAGATTAAAAGAGTACCAATGATAAGAAGATAAAGTTGATATTTTGACCGCATGCATACTCATTTTAAAAGACTTTAGATAATTCGGAAATCATATTCTTGTAGGATATTTTTGTTCTCTTTTAATATACATTGATAATTTCCTGATACAAGAGATGCTGTGGGAATCAACAGACGACCTGTTTGATAAGAATCAAAGTCTTTAAATGAATCGACGGTAAAGATAAGTTTTTTTCGGAATAAATTTCTATTTGATATTCTTTTTGTATATCACAATCAGGGTACCTAAAAGATAAGACAATATCATTTTCATGATTTATTGAAAAATTATTATCAGCAGAACGAACAGATACCAAAATAATTGAATTGACAGATCTCACCGAAGATGATGCCATTGATGACAGCCCAAGAAATGTCGGGTAAATCATCAGTATAATAATCAACGCAAGTACACAGGTTGGAGCTGTGAATGACTGCCAAAAAGATTTATTGTTTATTAAAGCTGCACTATTTATTTCACCAAGAATCAAATTGTCATTTTTAAGAACCATTGATTCATTTTCAAATTCCTGCACACTCTTAAAACATGATTTACATGATAAAAGATGTGTTTCAAAATCTGCAGTCATTTTTTCATTAAGAGCAGAGATTTCATAGGCATGCAGGTGGATACCTATTTCCATATTTGTACATTTATTTTCCATAATTTATCCTTTGTCTAACTCTTTAGACAATCCCGTAATAACTTACGACTCCGATTCAAGATAACATACAGGTTGTTCGGTTTTATTTGCAGTTTCTCGCTTATCTCTTCTGTTTTATACCCTTCAGAAACTAACGTTAGAACCTGATAGTATCTCGGGTTTGCTTTGTGAATTTTCCTCAAACAATCGAGAATATGCATTCGAAGATTCGGATTTGTAACCTTAGGATGAGCAAATTCCACAATTTTTCCATCGTTGATAATATAATTCGCCTCCGAAGCCAATTTTTGGTAGTAATTTCCAATTTTATTACGGAGTACTTGATAAGCCCACGGCTCAAATTGGACACTACCATTTAACGAGGGATATTTCTCAAGTATAGTCAAACACGCATCTTGAGCAATATCTTCACAAGCCCCCTCCCCAACTCTTTGTTTGGCGAGGTAACAGAATCTTACGAACAAAAATTTAAAAATTTTGTCTTCGGCAGTTTTGTCCCCATTCTGGGCTTTCAAAAATAAATAGTTCATCGATTTTTAAAATTGATTCACTTACTCTTAGGTTAGTATAGATTAAATATAGCTTTGAATTAGATTTAGTCAAGACTCTTCTTCCAAACGCAAAAATTACAAGCCAAGCATATTGATACTATATATCTAAGAGATAACATATTAGCCGTTTTTGAACTGCTTTACAGAGATTTTTCGAAAAATAAACTTAATTTTTCTTTGTAAAGCGATAACCGACGCCTCGAATAGTTTCTATATATTCTGACTTTTTAGGGTCGTATTCAAATATTTTTCTTAATCTTAAAATAAAATTATCAATGGTACGATTAGTTGGATAAGTATGATACCCCCAGACGGCATCTAAGAGTTGGTCACGGCTGACAACTTTTCCGGTACGTTCGATAAGGTATTTCATGACCATACATTCTTTTCGGGTCAGCTGTACTTCACCGCCGGGACCTTTGGCGGTATATGTTGTAAAGTTAATAGAGCGACCATCGAACTCGAATTCATTTTCGGTTTCTTCACCCGGATCAAGCCATGCCTGTCTTCTAAAAATTCCTTGTATTCTCGCCAAGAGTTCGGAGACATCAAACGGTTTGGTGATATAGTCATCACCGCCTGCGAGGAGTCCTTCGACTTTTTGATCGGTTTGGTCTCGAGCAGTGATAAAGATTATCGGAAGGACAGAACCGGTTTTTCGAATTTCTTTTGTGAGAGTTAAGCCGTCTCTGCCCGGTAGCATAATATCCATCAGTACCAGATCAAAATTACCTTTGCCGAATTCATTCATCACTTGATTTCCGTTATCAACATGCACGACCTGATAGCCGTCGGCTTCCAGATTGATAATGAGACCATCGGCGACATTCGGATCATCTTCAACTAAGAGAATTGTTTTCATGATTTTTTATTACCTTTAACTGAATTTTAAAATTTACGCCCAACCCGATACCATCTGATTTAACTGTTACATTTCCTTTATGGGCTTTAATAATTTCTTTACAAAGAAAAAGTCCGAGTCCACTGCCCGGTTTACTAATATTTAACACTTCACCGACTCGATAGAAACGGTCAAAGACAAGTTCCAAATCGTCCGAACTGAGTCCTACCCCATTGTCAGTAATTGAAATTGATACGAATTTCTTGTCCGATTTAAAACTAACTTTTAATAAAATTTTGTCTTTATCATTATACTTTAAAGAATTTTCAATGATCGCTTCAAAGGCTCTGCTGAGGGCAAAACGGTCACCGTAGAAAATATATTCATCGGGGATATTTTCAGTAACGATTTCGACTTTTTGATTCGATGAAAAGTTTTTGAGTTTATGTAAGTCAGAATGTATCATAGCGGCGAGGTCGAAATAGTCACGGTTGAGTTCATAGCCAGATTTTTCAAAGCGTCCTGCTTCTAAAATATTTTCGACAAGTTTTTCCAACCGGTTTACATCATCTTTTAACCGAGGGATAATAGTAAGTTTTTTTTCTTCGGGAATTTTTTTTGAGTTCAAAGTATCAAGATAAATTTTCATCGATGCCAGAGGTGTTTTAAGTTCGTGGGTTACTGACATTAAGAAATTTTGTTGGGCAAATTGTAATTTTTCGTTTTTTACAAGGGTTCGATAAATAAGCCAGGCACCTATACCAACTAACAGTAAAAAGAAAATACCTTCGAGACCGATCATTACCTGTCTTGAGATTTCTTCTTTTTGAATGACGTCGATAAATGATTGATCAGCTCCGAGTTCTTTGACCATTTCAACTTTTTCATTAAAAAGCTTTGCCATGAGTGTAATCCACCAAATAGCCTGTGCAATAAGCAGAATAGTAATAGAGATAAATAACACAAAAGCTTTTTTGGATGTTAAAGTAAATCTTGACATAGCAATCCTCTGAATTTTTTTATAAGATACTACATTTATGAGAAAGAGGAAAATAGAAATAAAAAAAACCCACTAAAAAGTGGGTTTTAAAATTTACGATATCCGTTAAGACAGACTAATCCATCATAATTGTTTCTTTGATCTCTTCATTTTGAACTTCCACATCTTCATCGGCAGTATCAAAATCAATTTTTTCACCGTTCATCAGTTTACTTGCTGCTATAATCAGCTTATCCAACTTTAATTTAGTGATATGAGCATCGGCTTTGAGATATTTAGCTCTAGTTTTCATACCTAAATCTCCAATGGAAGAATAGACAATAACCGGTGTATCCGGTCTATCGGATTGTCTGATTCTCATTGTGAGAGCTAAGCCATCCATTTGTGGCATTTCGACATCCGATATAACAAGGTCAAAGTTTTCTTTCTGGAATGCTTCCCATCCTTCTAGCCCATCGGTAGCTTCGACAATTTCACAGCCGAGAGATTGGAGTTCACTCACAAGCATTGCCCGTACCGCAGGTGAATCTTCGGTGACAAGAATTTTTTTATTACTCATGTTGTTGTTAATTTCTTCGGTGACTGTAATTTTTGCATTGTCTCTAAATTCGGGACGAATATCTAAAAGAATCGTTTCGTAGTCCAGCAACAGCACCATATGCTCTTCGGTAGGTTTAACTATACCAAGTACATATTTTTGGTCGATGCCTGAGAAGACATGTTTTGCATCAATGACATCTTCCCATTTGAAATGATGAATCCAATCGATACGTTCGACATGGAAGCCAGTTTGCATTCCAAAAAATTCGGTTACGATAACTTTGTCATGCTTTGATTGTTCCTGTGACATTCCAAGCACGTTTGCTAAGTCAACGATAGGAATCAGTCGGTTCATATCTTTGAAAACACCCTGAATTGATGGATGAGATTCCGGCATTTGAATTAGTTGATTTATTTCAGAAACTATTTTTGATACTTTAAGTATGTTTATACCAAATGAAATTCCGGCTGCTCTATATTCTAAAACTCTCAGTTCGTTTGAACCTGTTTGTAGATATGAGTCGGCATTGATTTTTTTATTATCCATTTATTGCTTCCTTTAAAAGTCTCATAGTAAAAACAGCACCACCTTTTTCATGGTCTTCAGCAAAGACAGTTCCGCCCATAGCGGTAGCTGCCAGTCTGCAAAAATATAAACCAAGTCCAACACCACGGTGTTTACCATCGGCACGTAATTTGAGCTGTCCAAACTTTTCAAATAATAGTTCCGGCTCTAAATCGCCTAAGCCATTACCCGAGTCTTTAATATGTATATATAGTGAATCTTTACCTAAGTCAGTATACACCGCAACGGTTCCCCCCGAAGGTGTATGACGAATTGCGTTGAATAATAAATTGTCGAGTGCTCGTTTAAGCAGTTTAGGATCGGCTTGTATTGGAGTATTACCGGTATTGTTCGTAAATGTTACGGAGATTTTTCTCTCTTGAGCCGAGGCTTGTATCATGTCGATAGTTTCTTTGATAAGAGCATCGGGAACTATGGTAACAATAGAAACCGGGATACCGACATTGCCTGATTTTGCGATCGCCATAATGTCGTATAAAATAGATTCAGCCCGCACAACAGCAACTTGCGATGAGTCGACTATTGTCTTATGCAGTTCATTGGCATAATCAAATTTCCCTTCTTCGATAATTTTCAACAAATATTTCATCGAAGCAAGTGGAGATTCTAAATCATGAATGAATAAAGAAAATATTTCGAGCCATTTTTTGGATTGTGCATCTTCGTTGTTTTCATCAATAAAAATTTGAGGATCTTTTTCTAGCGTAGCCATTTTTTTATCTCTATAAACAAGTTATCGTATTTGTAAATACTTTATTTATATCGTCAAAAAGAAATAAAAATTTATAGCGGAGATTCAAAAATGAATGAGATATTGGTTATGATAATAGAGTAAAATTATACATAATAATAAAGTGATTGAAGGAATTGTCTGTTTATAGCTCTAATTTATTAAGGCGAAGTGAATTTGAGACGACAAATAATGATGAAAAAGACATTGCTGCGGCTGCTAGCATAGGCGATAGAGTAATACCAAAAACAGGGTAAAACAGCCCTGCGGCTACAGGGATAGCCAAGATATTATAAATAAACGCCCAGAAGAGGTTTTGTTTGATAATTCGGAGGGTTTGCTTGGAGAGGGTAAACAGTTTTCCAACAGAATGTAGATTAGTCTGGACTAAGACAACATCGGAGGATTCAATCGCGATATCAGTACCCGATCCGATAGCAATCCCAACATCTGCTTTTGCCAGTGCGGGAGCATCGTTGATACCATCGCCAATCATCGCAATCGTGTAGCCTGCTTTTTGAAGCGACTCGACAATCATCTGTTTTTGCTCAGGCTTTACTTCTGCCTCAAAATTATCCAAGCCTATCGAACGAGCCACGCCACCTGCGGTTTTGCGGCTGTCGCCTGAGAGCATGATAACTTCTTTGACAATTTGTTTAAGATTGCCGACAACTTCTTTTGCTTCCGAGCGGATTTTATCGGCAAGAGCTAGAAGCCCAATAATTCGATGATCAATTGCTGCGTATACAATAGTTCTGCCTTTTTCCATTTCTGATTCGGCTAAACTTTCAATTTGAGAAATATCAATTTTTTCTGAAACCATCAGATTTTTATTTCCGATGAGCAACACTCTACCGTTGTAGGTTGCTTTCAAACCAGCACCTGGAAGTGATTCAATATTTGTGACTGATACAAATTCGATATGTTTTGAATTTGCGTGCTGCACGATTGCTTTTGCTAGAGGATGTTCCGATTGTTTTTCTGCAGATGCCACGATGCTTAGCAGTTCATCTTCGTTATTATCTTTCATAGATTTTAAAAAGGCAACATCGAGTTCTCCATGAGTCAGCGTTCCTGTTTTGTCAAAAATGATAGAGTCAATTTTTGTCACTTTTTCTAAAATGTCGCCACCTCGTATAATGATTCCTGCTTTGGCAGCTCTCCCCGACCCTGCTAAGATAGCAGTCGGCGTGGCAAGCCCAAGCGAGCAAGGACAGGCGATGATTAAAACGGAAATGACCGAACGGACAAACATCTCGCTTTCAGGTGCGAAGATATACCAGCATGCTGCAGTCAGTAAGGCGATACCGAGTACAACCGGGACAAAGACAGATGATACTTTGTCGGCAAGTTTTTGGACTGGTGCTTTTTTTGATTGGGCATCGGAAACAAGTCTGATAATTGATGAGAGGAATGTTTTGTCGCCTGATGCTGTCACTAACATTTTGAAAGGTATCGTACCGTTAAGGGAACCGCCATAGAGAGAGTCGCCGTCATTTTTTTCAACCGGTAGAGATTCTCCAGTCAGCATTGACTCATCGATAAATGGATTGTTTTCTGTGAGGGTTCCATCGGCAGGAATCCGTTCACCGGGACGAACTAGAAGAGTCATGCCTGCTTTTACAACGGCAGTATCGATTTCGATTTCGACACCATTTATGATTGCAAGTGCTTTTGAGGGGGTAAGCTGTAAAAGTGCTTTGATTGCTTCGCCGGCTTTTCCTTTTGATTTTGCTTCAAGGAACCGTCCCAATAAAATCAGGGTTATAATCATAGCTCCTGATTCAAAATAGAGTAGGTCCGATGAGCCATTGATGATTTTATAGAGTACATAGAGAGACCAGAAATAGGCAGACAACGAACCCATCGCAATCAGGCTGTTCATATTTGCCCGAAAATGTTTGGTCTGCACGAAAGCGTCTTTGATAATTGCATAACCTGAACAAAAGATAACAACGCCTGATAAAATAGCCTGGGCAATGGCGTTGTACAATTCGCCGAAGAGGACTTTTCCAAAAAGCATCGGTGACATAGCAATGACTATGAGAGGAAGAGATAATGCTAATGAAATTGTGAATGCTTCTTTGGCAGAATTGGATTCTTTTTCATTGGCAGCTAAAATATCGGGACGTCCGATAGTTGCTTTGGAACCGAGTTCTTCGATAGTGCCTAATATTTTTTCAGATGAAATATTTTTGTCAAAATCAACAGTAGCAGAATGAACGGCTAGGTTGACATTGCAAAAATTGACGCCATCTAACTTGTTGACGCCTTTCTCAATCGTAGCTACACAACTAGCACAGTGCATACCTTCGATTTTGAGAGTGAGTTCTTCAGTTTTTGCCATGGGATATAATAAGGATTATTATACTCTTGTAAAAGACTTATTTTAAACCAAACATAATAAGCAGATGAGGGCAGTTACGAACGAGCTCTTTTGTGATTTTTGTTCTGGCACGATGTAAATACCATCTTACTGTTGCTTCGGGCATATCCATAATATCTGCGACTTCTGAAATTTTAGAACCTTTCATATCACGAAGCAGGAATGCTGATTTTTGTTTGTCGTTCAAAGTTTCGGTCGCGGAATTTATATAGAGCTGGATCCGTTCTCTATTATATGATTGATCCGGTAAGTTTTGAGATTTTACCGATGTTTGGTAGGCATGTTCTAAAGGTTCATGGCGGTGCCGTTTGTTTTTACGCATAAAATCAATCGATGCATTGACGGTGATACGATACAGCCAAGTATAGAATTTTTTTGTTTCATCATATTTATGAATATTTTTGGACATTTTGACAAAAACTTCCTGAGCAATATCAGCAGCTTCATCAAAGTCCATAACTAATTTGTAGGCGATAGATGCTACTTGTGAACGGTATCTATTTACCAGTTCTGAAAAAGCAGCGTCGTTACCTTTTTTAAATTCAACTATAAGTTCTTTAACAATGATTTCATCATCGTCAAAATTATTCTGTTGTTTTGAGTTTATTTTTTTCTTGCTCATGTCTTACTTAACCCCTAAACAGATATAAAGTTTCCGAACTTGTTAAAATAGTTTACATAAAAGTAAACTATATGTTTAATATACATAATTCTGGATAAAAGTTAAAGGAAAATATAGCATTTTATAGGTATTTATTATCTATATTAATAATTCTAACTTGTTGTTAATAAGAGAGATAAAAAAACCGCTCTAAAAGAGCGGTTAATTTAAGTGATTTTTGTTCTATTTTTTATTTAAAATAAACTTTTTTGGATTTAAGAATTTACCATTTCTGAAAACTTCGTAATGCAGATGTGGTCCGGTTGAATATCCGGTTGAACCCATGTAGCCGATAATGTCGCCACGTTTTACTTTTTGCCCACGTTTGACAATACGTTTTGAAAGATGTCCGTATCTTGTTTGGAATCCATAGCCATGATCGATAGTAACATATTTACCCATGCCTGCTTGAGAGCTAGACACTTTTATTTTTCCATCAGCAGTTGCGATGATAGCAGTTCCGGTATTGTTGGCGATGTCGATACCACGGTGCATCTGTTTGTAACCGGTGAATGGATCATGCTTAATTCCGAAACCACGAGAGTTCCATCCTTTGGTCGGCCAGATTGAAGGGGTGTGAGATAAACGATCTTTGATAGTGTTAAGTTCTTTTTCAACATCGTTATATTTTTCAAGTTCGTAATTGGAGATCCTTAGAAGCTGATCGATTTCGAATTCGGTAGCGAGAGCAGTTTGTTCGGTTTCGCTTAAGTTTACCAGAGACGGGGAGCTAGGACCACCGATACCAAGTTGGCGTTCTTCGGCGTTAATTTCCGGAAGGTTAAAGAGGGTTCTAATTTTTACTTCTTTGTCAACCAGTACCGCAAAGCGGTCTTCGACTTCGGAGAGGTTCCAACGAAGTTGTTCATATTTTTCTTTAAGTTCTAAATTTTCAGCACGAAGTTTTTCGATCTCGGTTTGATCAACTTTTTGAGTGAAGTATTCAGCTGATAAATAAAAGTTTCCGGCAAGCAAAAGAACCGCGACAATAATCACGGAATAGATTGTAACAACCGGAATTTTAAATTGTTTAAGGACCCCATCAGAATTGGGGATAAGCATAAAAGTCAGTTTCTTTTTAAACACAATATAATTTTCTCTTTTAAAGTACCGGTTACTATTAAACTATCATGTTTAAATACCGGTTATTCACATTTATACACAGACGGCAGAATCTAAACGCACTAACCGTTGAAGTCAAGGTTTTAATAAATAAAACTACTTTACTAAAGTCTATTCTCGCTTCAAAATCTTGTTGACGGTTTTTGCCAATTTATCCGATTCTAAGTTTTGCATGCTATAGAGATGCCAGTAAGTCTTTTTTGCCATCGGAATGTACTGTTCTTTTTTCTTAGATGTTGATACCATATTATATCTCCGAGTTCTTTCAGTTCGTACCCGCAAAAATATAGGATTGACACCATACATTATATATCGGATACATCTTGATATTAATTTAGCATTTCATTTAATATCTTATGCACAAAGCATGCCGAAATATAAACGGAGACCAGAATGAATTTTAACTTGTTATTAACCTGTGTTACATCGGCTTACAAATAGCTAATTAGGGAGGTATCGAGTTGATTGTGAACCCAGATGTTCAATATATGGGCTGATTCCTATATATAATGTGTAACTTGCTTCATTGCATAGTAATTCCTTTCGGCTTGTGCTAGAATCGACATTTTTTAGATATCCACAACTTTGTCCTATTTTTTGTCAGGTGATACCAAAAATAAGACAGAGCTATAGATAGTATGACGTACTCTTGCGTAGTTTGAAATGTCGTAGGGAATTATTATTTCACAATGATTGACTGGATAGCAAATCCAAATTACATTATGAAAAAAGATTGCTACATTATATAAGGAAAACAGAATGGCTTCATTACAAGATAAGATAGTTCTCATAACCGGGGCATCATCGGGAATCGGCAAAGCAGCAGCATTTCAATTTGCCAAAGAAGGTGCCAAGTTGATCCTTTGTGCCAGACGGAAAGACCGTTTGATGAAACTTGCCGAAGAGCTTGAGATTGAGTGTTACTTGATTGAGCTCGATGTGCAGAAGCGTGACGATATAAAAAAAGCGATTGATGAGTTACCTGAAAATTGGCAGGCGATTGATATTTTACTGAACAACGCCGGACTCGGGCGGGGACTCGACAAATTGCATGAGGGAAATATCGACGGATGGGAAGAGATGATCGACACTAATATCAAAGGTCTGCTCTATATGAGTCGGGCGGTTATTCCCGGGATGGTGACACGCAAGTCCGGGCATATTATAAATATCGGTTCGATTGCCGGGCATGAAGTCTACCCTAACGGCAATGTATATTGTGCGACAAAGCACGCCGTTGATGCAATCACGAAAGGGATGCGTCTTGATTTGGTTGATACACCTTTGCGGGTTTCAACTGTAGACCCCGGGTTAGTTGAGACCGAGTTTTCAGATATTCGGTTTTATGGTGACACCAACCGTGCCAAATCGACCTATCAAGGGTATAAAGCTTTGGAGCCAGTTGATGTAGCCGATACTGCTGTGTGGATAGCCAGTCGACCGGTGCATGTGCAGATTGCTGAGATTGTTATACTTCCGACTGCCCAAAGCTCGGCGACATCGCTACATAAAGAGACAAAATGAATTTAGAGAATTATCTGAAAAATATAATCGTAGAATTTGAGAAGATGAAATCTCTCGCTGAAAGAGCTATGGCACAAGTTTCTGATAGTCAATTTTTTGAGTTAATAGATACTGAAGCAAATTCTATAGCCGTCATTGTAAAACATATAGTAGGCAATCAGCATTCGAGATGGTCTGATTTTTTGAATTCTGATGGTGAAAAAGAGAATCGGCATCGTGATAATGAGTTTTTGATTATAGAATCCGATAGCAGAGAAAGTTTGATGGTCTACTGGGAGTCCGGTTGGAAAGTTCTTATAGATACATTGCAAAGCCTCTCCCCTGATGATTTGGATAAGGTAATAAAAATTCGCAACGAGAACCATTTTGTTTTTGAGGCGATCAACCGTCAGCTTACTCATTATAGTTATCATATTGGTGAGGTAGTTCTGCTTGCAAAACATCTTAGTGGGGAAAACTGGATGACCCTTTCGATAGCAAAAGGTGAGTCGGATAAATTTAACAAAACAAAGTTTGAGAAATAAAGGAATACAAATGAAAATTATATTTATTATTTTAGCAATAATCATAATCGGAATCGGTGGGCTTTATTTTGGTCGTAATTTTTTAGTGGAGACATCGGTTGAAAGCGGATCAACCTACGCATTGGGTGTTGATACAGACCTTGGTTCGGCACAGTTGGAAATTAGCGGTGGGTCTTTGACGCTCAATGATTATGAAATCTCAAATCCTGATGGGTATCAGACTGATAATTTTTTAGTGATAAAATCCGGGATTCTTGATGTTAACGAAGGTTCTATTTTAGATGATGATATTATTATTGATTCATTGATAATTGATGGTATCGAACTTAATTTTGAACAAGTTGAGACCAGAACCAATGTGCAGGAAATTGGGAATAATATTAAAAACCTTGATGTGGCTTCATCTGATAATGGGACAAAACGGTTTCATATCAAAAAAATTGCGATTCGAAATATTTCTGTAAGCACCCTCTTTTCTATCTTAGATCAAAAAGTTGAGAAGAAATTTGATGTTGACGATTTTAACTTAAGTAATATTGGTGAGAAAAACGGGCTGACCGTTGGTGAACTCTCTGCTTTAATAGTAAAAAAGATTTCTGTCAAAGTATTTGCTGAGTATAGCAAACTTCCGCAAAAAAAGTTTATGCAAGATCTTAAAGAAAAAGCTACCGATGCAGTAAAAGATATTTCAGGCGATGCATCTGAGAAAATTGAAGAACTTGGGAAGTCGTTGTTGGGTAAATAATTTTATTCTGTCAGGAAAGGGTTCCTGACAGCGCGTAAAAAAACCCAGTTAACTTTTGCTTTTGAAGGATTTCAAAACAGGAAAACAAACACACCCCTTTATCCCCTCTTAAAAGAGGGGAAACAATTATAAAAACCTACAGATAAACTCTTGTTAGTAATCTAGGGTAATTGGTGTGCATAAAAAAACGGAACAGGCAAGCCAGTTCCCTACGAAATCCCCTACTCTCTCGTATACCACTGACTTCCAAAGTGAGTAAGCCCCTTAATACGATATGAAAATTTCATAAAAAAAAGACAGTCTGCTTAGGCGGACTGTCTTTTTAAATTCTATCTGAAATTAAATTAATTCAAGTTAACTTGCTTTGGGAAAATCTCATCGTAAAATTCATTACGGTGTCCATCGACAGGACGAAGCTGATCTAACCATGCGGCTTTGTCATCACGGTGACAAACGAGCATCCGCTGTTCATCTTTCTGATGTTTTGCTCTATGGTATTTTAAGTAAATATATTTTTGGTCAACACCAACAATTTCAATTTTGCCGGACTCATTCGACATCGCATATTTTAACCGTTTGGCAATACCGGAACATTTTTTCTTGGCTTCTTCAATTTTATGATACGCTTCAACAATAGGTAAAGAATATGGTTCGTTGCCTGCTGTTGGACGGCATTGGAAAACATAGTATTGCGAAATACCCATGTAAGAAAGTTCGTTCCATAGTTCTGCCAACACATCGGGATCATCGGAGATACCTCTGATAATCGGGTTCTGATTGACACAGACAACACCGGCTTTCATAAGGCGATGCAGAACTTCTTTTGCTTGCGGAGTAAGTTCTCGTACATGGTCAAAGTGACACATCATGTAGATACGTTTATCAGGTAATGAATATTTTTCAAACATTTCAAAAAGGGATTCATCGTTTAAAAAACGAAACGGATTAAAAGCAGGCATCTTAGAACCGATACGAATAATTTTTACATGATCGATTTCACGAAGCTGCTTGATAATATTTTCAAGTTTTGGTGTTTTTAAAATCATCGGATCGCCACCAGTAAGAAGCACGTTGTTTACTTCTTTGTGCTTGCGAATATATTCAATACCCGGTTGGATATCATAGGTGACTTCGTCGTTGCCATTCATAAACAAACGTTTGCGGAAACAATATCGACAGTACGAAGCACAAACTTCATTGACCAACAGCAGGACGGTTGTACCATACTTGTGCTGGACACCCTTGCGAACGGTGATTTGTCCTTCGTTGGAGGCATCGAGTTGTCCCCATTCAGACAATTCATTTTCATGAGGAATAATCAGTTTGCGGATTGGGTCATTTGGGTCGTTCCAGTCGATGAGGTTGAGATAATAATCATTGGCTCGAAAGACATATTTTTCGTTAACTTTTTGAAGCTGTTTTTTTTCAGCATCAGTCAGTTGTGAAATCTTATCTAAATTTAAAACAAAACGGGCTTTTTGTCGTTTTTCAGGGGTATCTTTTTCATGTGCACCCATGGGTAACTCCTTTCAAATCTATTTTCTGTGGAAGAAAGCAATCGCTGGATATGTTTAACATATCAATACAGAAAAAAATCAATTACTAGTGTCAGCTGCTATTAGGTATTGATGTTTATAACAGGACGTGTATAATACTACAATTAATACGTATTGGCAAGCGAAGATATTCAGATTATTTTAAATTATTTTTAGCAGGTGGCAACACTCTTTTTATATTTTGTTATGATACAACAGGTTAAGAGAATGCAACAACTCTAATAGTCATCATAATCATCCATGTTATAAATTGCTGCTTTGTTACTTTTATCTCAAATCAGGACGGTATCATCTACTAATCTTGTCTTTTTTCAATAAAATAATAAAAAAATCCGCTAAACGATGATATTATGTTTGACAATACATCAAAAACCAATCTTATTGTGCCACATAACAACGTATTGATTATTTACTGCCCAGAAATCAAATAACGTATAAAAATAATTTTTAATATTTTGAGGGATCTCATAGGATGGACTACTACGAAGGATTGATTAGAAAAACTGAGTTTTTGACCACAACAGAACTCGCCAAAAAGCTTAAAATGAACGTGCAAGTCATTACCCGCAAAGTACAATCGGGTGAAATTGAAGCGTTTAAAATTGGAAAAGATTGGCGTATTCCTGAACATGCTATTTTCACTTGGTTGGAAAGCCAATCGAATAAGCATAAAAAATCAGACGATAAAACCAAAGCCACCGGTCAGACTAATCTGCAAAATGGCTCTGATTCTCTACCGAACAAACCAAGCAAGCGGAAGTTTTTGCTTGAATATATATTGGCACAATTTGAGTCTAATAAAGAATATTCTGAATTTGATGTTGACCAGATTATCAAGAAGTTCAACGAAGACCATTTGAAAGTCCGTCAGGAATTTATCTCAGAAAAGATGATGGAGCAGGTCAATGGTTCTTACAAGCGGAATGTGTCATATCGGATGGCTGACTATTAAGATATAAAATATAAAACGGTAGGATTATATCTTTCCTACCGTTTTATTATTGCTCATAGTTTATATAAAATTAAAAGACTATACCAAACATTACGCTAAAGGCACTGTTTTTCAAATCCAATCCATCTTCAAGACCTGCAGCATCAGCACTCACAAACCCTTCTTCTGTTCCGGGTATTTTTGATAGCCCCAAGTCATATCGAAAATCGATGATAAATGTTTTGCTGTCTGTCACAAAATCAAAACCACCGCCAAATTGAAAACTAAGTTCCGTTCCTTTAATATTTTCCAGATCAACTTCTGCTGATTCTCCAAGAAATTCAACTTTCAGTTTACTACTTGCCTTAATGTTTAAAGCAGGACCGAAAAATATATTTGGCTTAATATTTCCAGAAGTTGAGAAACTATATTTTATGAGAACCGGAATTTCAATGTAATCAATTTTGAAAGTAGCACTTTCACCACCTTCCTCATATTTTGTTCCTTTGACAACATATAAAAGTTCGGGCTGAATGGATACAGATGTGTTCACCGGAATTGTAATAAAAGCTCCAAAAGTTAATCCCGACCGATATGTCGGGTCAATAATATTTCCGAAGCCATCGTCCAATTTAGCATCGCTGCCAGTCCATTTACCAAAGCCAACACCAATTTTTACCCCTTTGCTCACAGCAGATAATTCACTTTCTGCTACAGCCGAGCTGTAAACCAACATTAATGCAAAAAGCATTAAACTCACCACAAACAATTTTTTCATTATTGCACTCCTGGTTAATATTAGTATTTGGATTGTTATTATATCTTTAAAGCTATACGATTTTAGAAGTGAGAACTACAAAAACAATCACTTATTCTAGACATATTTATCTATTTTTAATTTTAAAAATCATTCTTATTCTAAGACTTTTAGCATATCAGTTTTAATTATAAACATTGATATACCAAGATGTTATATTTGGTTCTTGTGTTTTTTCAGCTTTTTTGTACATTAGGTATCTGTTTCAAGCAATTTGAATCAGATGTATCAAATTTCGGAGAGGTGGCAGAGTGGTCGAATGCGCACGCTTGGAAAGCGTGTATACTCACAAGGTATCCAGGGTTCGAATCCCTGCCTCTCCGCCATTAAATAATGGCTTTATTAGTACGAAAACTTTCCAAATTATTACGATTTCTCATATAACAAAGTTCGATATGTATCCCAAGTTCCCCGCCATTAAATAATGGCTTTATTAGTACGAAAACTTTCCCAATTATTACGATTTCTCATATAACAAAGTTCGATATGTATCCCAAGTTCC
>JAJRSF010000024.1 GCA_024278935.1 Candidatus Zixiibacteriota bacterium | reverse complement strand
GGTTTAAATCTTGTAACGACAAGGTAATACTTGTGTTACGAAGGTACGACGGACTCAAAACAGAAGCGAACTAATCTTGCAACTAATTCCCTAGACGCACATAACATAACAAATAACTGAAATATGTCAAGAATTATTTTATAATATCAAATTACGATAGCTCGTAGTAATAAAATCAGAGATAATCAGATGAGCCGACCATAACTCAAAACCCTCAGAACTCACCCAAACAGAGCTTGAAAGCTACCCTAGTATAGCGTTAAACTTATCAAAAACAGAGTTCGAAACCTACCTAGATATAACTGTTGTCCTCACCTAACAACCCGACCGCACCCCCGAAACAACCCATCTGAACTCACGTCTATATAACGAACATATCCACCGGCGGATTATTCAAATATTGGCACTATAATATGTCTGAAGTTTATCTGTGATTGTTCAAATACTCCTAACATAGATGCAGGGGGAAATGCTGAGATCGCTGTTCAGTGCTGAATAATGTCTTGCTGTCAAGCCAGGAATAATCGCAAAATCGGTAAATAAATCGAAAGTACAAAACATCAAAATAAGAGGACTTTTAGGAGGCGGTAGATCTCTGCTCAATATGTTAGCGGACGTCTATACGTATTTGGCTGGCTGGAAGTATTTCTTGTAGGTGACTAGTCGCTGAATTTAGGTGGTGGATTACTTTAATCAATCAGTGAATATATTGACTTATAATTGCAGGTTTAGGGCGACAGAAAGACCGCCAAAATGGCAGGCTAGTCTGTGAATGTAAGAGGCAAAAGCTTCCAAAGTTCTGTTTTTGAGAGTTGAGTATTACCCGAAATTAGTCGAATTATCTCACCTGATTCAGTAGATGAAATCTGTTTTGCCAGAGATTTTAATAACGAAATTGTAAGTTTTTTGCCATTAATTTGATCTGGTGGATAGATAATATTAACATGATTTTCAGCCAAAAATCGGGTTGATTCTCCGATAAAAACAGCTTTGATTTTTGGTCTGTTTGATGTTCCGGTGATACGATTGACCAAAATAACGGGTCCCGATTCTGCCTTTTCGGAGATAATATATTGCGGTTTTTTGAGGTTGTGCAGGGTCAGTTTTTCCTTCTCAATATTGCCTGACCAGATTAAAAGCTTCCCATTTTTAGGCGAATCAGTCAGCTTATCTTTCTCTTTATTCCAGACAATTGAGCCGGTCTTGACAGAAAATCCGGACTCAAAAAGGGTCGATTTTCCCTTAAAAGCGTGCTGTAATTTCTCCCGATCCGGGCTGAAAATAGTTACGCCGCTTTTTGAAAATAGGTACTTTTCGGTACTTTTCTGTTTCTTTAAAATCAGTATCATCACTTGTTGCTGAGCATTTGAGAAGATAGATGGCGACGATATTATCTCTAGATTGACAATATCAGCATGGGCTATAATGTACTTTCTGAGGTTTGCAAAGTAAGCTCCATTGTTCATCGAGGGCGGAATTACAAAGCCGAGATAGCCGTTTTTTTTGAGCATATCCAAGCTGATTTTAATGAATAACGAGAAGATATTCATCCTGCCGCCTAAGATATCACGGTACTGATTCTTCTGGTTGTCCGAAAGTTTCATCTCAAAATATGGAGGGTTGCCTACGATGAAATCAAACTTTTCAGTTGTCATAGATTTTAGGCTATCTTTCCGTATTATCTCAGCTTGTGGAATTACTTTATTGGCGATTTCAACTAATTTACTGTCGATTTCCCATCCATATAATGAGCCATCTGCCCAGATTGTTGATGCCGAAAGGAGGAATTCCCCTGTACCACAGGATGGGTCTAAAATCTTTGGCGAGCTTATATCCTTTGGAAAGTATGATAAAAGTTGTTCACGAATAGTTTTTGGGGTGAAATATTGACCAAATTTCTTGCGATGCAAAAGTGTCGTCTCATCTTGATAGGCTTGAGAAAGCGGGTGGAATTCTGCATCTGAGTTTTTTGACATAGCTTGAGGATACAACATAAATTGATGATTGCAAAATATAAAATCAGTTGTTGCATGATAATTTTTAGATATATTGTTCTCAAGATGGACACAAAAATTCTCAAAGAAATCAAACAGATTCCAAATTTAGTATCTCTCTTTCGGGTTTTTATAACTCCTGTCATTGGATATTATCTTTATCTGGACAATCCGCAGGCGACTTTAGTAGCAGTCATTTTAATGTTTATTGCCGGAATATCAGACGCTCTCGACGGCTACTTAGCTCGGAGATTAAATCTGGTCTCTGACTTTGGAGTCGCTTTTGATCCAATCTGCGACAAGATATTTGCTATTATCATGCTTATGTTTTTAATCATGTTTCGTGAGTTTCCGCTTTGGTTAGCATCTATAATAGTAGGGAGAGACTTGCTGATAGTTTTTGCCGGGTGGATTCTTTTAAAAGGGCAGAAAATTGTGGTACCATCTAATCTGACAGGGAAATATGCATTTGCATCGATAGCACTACTCTTAGGTTCAACGACAATACGGTTTCCATTTGGAATTGAATCAACAACCTATCTTTCAATCTTTTTTATAATTGCATCTATACTTGTTTACTATCGTGTATTTAAAAAAGTAAAAAACGGGCTGCCTGCTCCTGCTTTTAAAGATAGTAAAACTTTATCGATGCTTCGTTCTGCTATTGTCATTTTGTACATAGCATATTACAGCTATAAACTATGGCTGTTTGTTTTTATCTAAAAAGTTTCTACTTAGTATTGTAACTCCGCATGGAATTGAATTACAAAATCAGAATACGTATCACTCACCGGGACAGATAAATCATTTATAATGTGAGCCATAGAAGCATAGTAGCTGTATCTGGTTTGTATTAACTGCATATTTGATTGTATGGTAGAGCGGAGGATTTCTAAATAATCAGTGGTAGTAATCTCGTTGATTTTATATTTATTATTTGCCATATGCACTGAACCAATAGTCCGTTGATTGGCGTGGTAAGCGGGAATCATCTGTTCAGCGAACTGCACGAACCGTTGATAGTTTGACAAGCCATTTTTCATTATTTCAAGCGAGCTTTGATCTTTATCATACTCCGCAGCACTGAGTAGTGCCTTTGCTATCTTTTTTTCCTGAAATCTTTTACCCCCCAGAAAAAGTGGTAACGTTACCTGCCCACCTATATACCAAGATGATTTTTTTTCTTCAAAAATATTTGACTCAGTCAGGTAATTATCATAAAACAGAGAACCATGCAGTTTAAATTCAGGGAAAAATGTTGCTTTACTCTTATCCAATATTGATTTTTTATAGGCGATAACTGCTTCCGATTTAATCTGAGATTGATTTTGCGAGAGCATTTTCGCAAGTAATTTGTTGCCGATTTCTTCTTGAGAAAAATGGGTTTCTAAAAGTTGTAAAATTGGAGATTCGATATTTATAAATTGGTCTTCAGAAAAATAATCACTTTCTAAAAGAATCTTTTCTTCAGGATGAATATTTAATAAACTATTTAATATGATTTGAGCTTTGTTGAGCATTCGATGATTTTCGATAAATGCGAGGGTCATTTTATAGCGATAGTTTTCCAGCCTTAAATAATCGAGTGAATCAGATTCATTTATGAAATTTTTGACATGTAAAATCTCAAGATTATAGGAAATCATATTTCGAATATTAATCAAAGCCCCGCTTTGTTCCTGAAACTTTAAAATATCGATATATGCTAATGAGACGGCAAGTTCCAAGTCTAGCTGTTGGGACTGTTTGCTTATCTCGGATAATTTTTTTAATGCTTTGGCTGTTTTAATCTCTTTGAGTTTTTCAAGTGAAAAAGTGTTTGAGAAATGTGTAAAGCTGAAGTAAAAATTTCTTTCTCAGAACTGTTGCTTAGGTTATGATGATAATTATTATCGGTATAGTTATAAGCAGCATCGCCATATATTTGAGGTTTATATGATGATTTTGCGATTGCATTTTGTGCCTCAGCGGCATCAAGCAGATCAATTTGAGATAATATTTTTGGATTCTGACTTATCGCTCTACTGACAAGTTCACTGAGAGTCGAAGGAGTAATATCGCTATTATTTTCTGCACCGATTATTTCATAACTATTATATGCATCAGCCCGCATTTTAAGTTCGCACAGTTTTGCGGAATGTTTATTGATAGCAAGATGAGAATTGCTTCGTAAAATTATTGGCAGGTCAGCGGGAGTGGTTCCATTTATAATCTCAAGAGTTTTATAGGCGTTGTAATATGCTTCAGAAATAAGACCAAAATAATTGTTCGTAGCTGTAGCACCAACTCGAATAAGAAGAGAACCCTCATCGGTAAATGATGGTACTTTCTCTTTGTTCAGCATCTCAAAGAAATTTTCAATATCTAATGAGTTCAAACCCCAGAGAGGACCAAGATAGATAGCATCGACATGTTTCTTTTTAAGAGTGTTATACGATTTATAAAATGCAAAAGTACCTTCATTGTCAAATTCGGTAGCTGAAAAAACTTTAAAACCTAGTTGATCGCCTAACGCTTTGATATGATTATAGACAGAATTAGCGGTATCATCAGATGAAAAAGCAAGCACTCCCAATCGTTCTACCGGCATCAATTTAGTGAGGGCTCTAATATCTTCAGCTACTTTGCCCGGTCTGAAATGCACAGTCAGATTCTCAGCTTTCGGGCGGTCATTAGCGATTGTCAGACCTTCTGCTTTTGGATTAAATTGATGCATGCCAATGATTGGTTTGTCAAAGCCTGCATCGAGTAAATCCTGCACGACCCAAGGACCGATAGCGAGGATCATATCAATATTTTTTAACCTTGCGAGTTCGCCGGCCATCTTTTTTGATGCCGGTCGGTTCCAGTCAGCCGAACGGTACCCTTCGGGAATTGTTATAATCTGGATTGAATCAGGGAGAAGTGATTCTAGCTGTTTAAAATATTCATCGCGTAATATCGAATGAATATCATATTTCCCCGCTTCAAAGAAGCCGATTTTTATTTTTTTCACAGTGGTGGCGGTAATTGATGATGTAACGATGAATGTGAAGAGCAGTATTGATACGAGCGAATTAAATTTATTATACATTTTTTTACTTTCTTTATCTATTAACGAACGAAAGGAAAAATATATAAAAAATTTCTTAAAAGGGAAATCAAAAAATTATGAAAGTGTGAGTAAAGAATTTACCATTTCTGTTAAATTATTTGCTCTATAAGGCTTTTGCAGGAAAAATATGTTTTGATTTATATCAACTGGAATATCATTTTCGTTATAGCTGTTACCGCTTGAGATTATTCCGGGTATATCCGACTTGATTTTTCGTAATTCTGAAAGAATCTCAAACCCGTTCATTTCGTCTAAAACCATATCTACTATAAGCAGGTCGATTTCATCAGAATTTTCTTTGAATAATGCGATTGCTTCCGATGAAGTTGCTGCTGTAAATACAATATGCGAATCTCTTTCAAGTATTTTTTCTGCGAGAGATCTAATCATTTCTTCATCATCTATTATAAGTACTGTTGCCATTTTTTATCCTTAAATTTGTAAAACACACCCCTAATTATTATTGTCGGTATCTCTTTCATAAAATTGAACGTAAATATCAGATTTTACTCAATACAGGACAGTTCATGTTCTGTCTGATGCAGAATAATTTGAGCAAGTTCATTGACTTTCAAGATAAATCTTGTACTATAAAGAAACACTGTTTTTAGCTTAATAAAAGCAGGTTTCCAATAAAATTAGATAACATTGTAGATTATCAGATAAAGTAATAGAAACAAATAACTATGAAATTAAGTATAGTACAGAAAAATATTAACGATACAAATCTTATCGAGGTTCTCGATGATCTCAAAGAGACTGGTGCCGATATTGTCCTGTTTGGTGAATTAGCACTAACGGGTTGTCTATATAATGGTCTTGAAAAACGAGTGATACAATCTGTTGAAGATTTAAGCATAGTTTTCCAAGCGTATCCGTTTGATGTCATGATTGGTCTCCCGCGAGTTGCGAATAATAAAATGTACAATTCATACATCTACTTTAATAAATCAAATTTTCAAATATATGATAAAATAAATCTTTTTGAACCAATGAATGAAACCGAACACTTCAACGCAGGAGAGAAGACCGTTCTCTTTAATAGTGGCAGTAAAAAATTCGGAGTCTCAATCTGTTATGATATTCGTTTCCCGAAAATGTATGACCAATTAAAAGAAAAAGGTGCCGATATTATTCTGATTCCGGCAGCATTCCCAAGAGTTCGTATTGCTGTCTGGAAAGAATTACTTCAAGAACGAGCTATGCAAACAGGTCTGACAATAATCGGTATCAACGCTGTAGGTGATGATGGTACAAACGAATTTGGCGGTACTTCAATGGTAATCGCTCCCGATGGTGCAATTATTGCCCAAGCTGATGAAATCAATGAAACTATTATAGAGGTAGAATTATGAACAACCAATTGAGAGATGTTATTTTCTCAGGCATTGTGTCGGTGCGGGATAGACTTCTCCAACTAGACAGCCCTCTTCGGCTTGAGTCCGGGGAACCGTCATTTGACACACCAAAACATATTAAAGAAGCGATGGCAAAAGCACTGGTCGATAACCATACCCATTACGCGGCATCAACCGGGATCAAACCGCTCAAAGAAGCGATACTCAAAAAAATTACAGAGAAAAATAAAATCAGCTATATCGATGGTCTCGACAAAATAGTCGTAACCAATGGCGGCATGCATGCTTTGTATTGTACATTTCAGACAATATTAAATGCAGGTGATGAAGTCATAATTCCGCAACCGAACTGGACTGCAACAGGCTGGATGATTGAACTTGCCGGTGGCAAACTTGTCAAAGTGAAACTAAAGCCGGAACTTGCTTATCGTTGGGACATGTCGGAACTTGAATCAAAAATTACAGACCGCACAACTGCTATCTTAATCAACTCACCGCATAACCCAACCGGTGGTGTGATGACAAAAGATGACTACAAAGCACTTCTTGCAATTGCCGAGAAACATGATTTATATGTTGTCTCCGATGAAGCATACGAAGATATTATTTATGATCAAGAACATGTGTCGCTCGGCGAGGTTGCCTCGGACTTTTCTAAGAAAGTTCAGGATAAAATAATCACCGCCTTTACATTTTCTAAATCATTTGCAATGACCGGGTGGCGAGTTGGTTATACCGTTTGTTCTTCTGATGATTTTGCTGATAATATGAAAAAAATGATTCTCTATTCTATCAATGGTGTTTCGACTCCTTCACAATATGGAGCAATCGCTGCTTTAGAAGGTCCCCAGGATTGTGTCACCGATATGGTCAAGATTTATAAAGAACGTCGGGATATTTTATTTGAGGGTGTCAATAAAACGCAGTTTTTGACATGCGAAACTCCTCCGGGGGGAGCATTTTATCTCTATGCCAAAATAACCGATGCTTGGGATAAATCGGCGTGGGATTTAGTAAATTACCTGATTGACACATATTCGATGGGTTCAGTTCCCGGTGATATCTTCTATGATGATGAACCTTCCATTCGGTTTTCGTATGCATGCGAAACTTCGATGATTCAAAAGGCAATCGAGAACCTAAACAGGTCGTCTTAGTCAGCTTTCTAGAAATAATATAAACTATTGAATAGAAATAGATTAGCGTACAATTCGTTTGTACGCTTTTTTAATTTAAGATTAAGAATTATTTTTTTTCACCTTTTGCATAATTGGGCTTGACGCTACATACTTTTTACTATATTATCAAAGACTTGGCTTTATTTTTTTTCGGGCCCTTAGCTCAGTTGGTTAGAGCAGCTGACTCATAATCAGCGGGTCGCAGGTTCGAGTCCTGCAGGGCCCAATTTTGAAAGCCCGAATAAGTTTTCGGGAAATAGAGCCGATAGAGATAGAAATGGATTTTGTCCAAAGAACTTTGAAAAACAACTCAGTTGAGTTCGGTAAAATATGATTGTACGACAAAATAAAAAATTATTGCAAATTGCAAAGAAACATCTCATTGGATTAGCAAACCAAATGAGGGAAAAGAATAAAAGCGCATTCACTTGGTAACCAAGTTGGATGCGTTTTTTTGTATATGAAAATAATATTTTATACATACCTGCATGGAGGTTCATTATGCAGCAAGATTTAAATAATTTACTTAAATTACAGGAAATAGATTATTTCCTGGGTGAGCTTGAACGTTCCAAAGAATACCTTCCTGATATGATGGAAAATCTAAAACGTGAACTTGCCGAATCGCAATTAAAATTTGAAACTGCTATGTCCGATTTGGAAGACTCTAAGCTCAAACAGAAAAATCTGGAACTTGAAGTAAAAACTAAAGAAGCAGATCTTCAAAAATATCAACAACAAATGATGTCTATCAAAACCAACAAAGAGTATGATGCTCTAGTTGCCGAAATAGATATGATTAAACAATCTGTCTCGTCGATGGAAACAGATCTTATCGAAACAATTGATTCGATTGCTACTCTTGAAACTAACATTGAAGAGTACAAAGAAAAACTATCCCAGACCAAAGATAATAATGGGAAACAGTTGGCAATCTTACAGGAAAAAATCGACACTATCGGTGACAAAGTTTCAGCAAAAAATGGCGAACGAAATTCAGTGACTACTGAAATCTCCCGTCAGATTTTCTCCGTGTATGATAGAGTCAGAAAAGGAAAAGGCGGCTCTGCCGTTGTTCCTGTGAAAAGCCGTGCCTGTGGTGCATGTTTTAAAGCATTAACACCCAAAAAAGCACAAGAAATTAGAAAAGCAGTTAAGATTTTAACGTGTGATAACTGTGGTAGATTATTATATTGGGATGCTGATCTTTCAGCATAATTTTTTTAAACTCAGGTAGTTGGTTGATATGACAAAAAAAATTCTCGATGATGTAGCCTTGACGTTTGATGATGTCCTTATGGTGCCGGCATTTTCTAATGTGCTTCCCAAAGATATTGACATTAAAACTTCGATAGCAAAAAATTTAGATCTGAATATTCCTATTGTTTCCTCAGCGATGGACACGGTAACCGAAGCACGCTTGGCAATTGCTTTAGCACGCCAAGGGGGGATAGGTATTGTACACAAAAACCTTTCTCCGGAAATTCAGGCTGCCGAAGTTGATAAAGTTAAACGTTCTGAATCTGGAATGATTATTGACCCAATCACTATGAATCCTAAAAAGACTATCGGTGATGCTTTGGAAATTATGAAACGGTTTTCTATCTCTGGTATTCCGATTACTGAAGATGGCAAACTTGTTGGTATCTTAACAAACCGAGACCTTCGTTTTCATAAAGAAAACAATCGTCTGATTTCTGAAATTATGACTACCGAAAATCTAATTACCGTGCGTGAAGGAACCAACTTAGATAAAGCCAAAGAAATACTACACAAACATCGTATCGAAAAACTTCTGATAGTTGATGATAAATATATGCTTAAAGGTATGATTACTGTCAAAGATATTATGAAAAAAATTCAATACCCGATTGCCTGTAAAGATAGCCGAGGACGTTTACGCGTCGGAGCTGCTGTTGGCGTTGGTGCTGATTTAGAAAACAGAGCCGAACAACTGGTGAATGCTGGTGTTGATATTTTAGTTGTTGATTCTTCCCATGGACATTCTGAAGGCATATTAAACGCAGTATCATTTTTGAAAAATAAATTTTCCGACATTCCGATCATGGCTGGAAATGTGGCAACTGCTGAAGGAACCAAAGCACTTATTGGTGCCGGAGCTGATTCAATTAAAATTGGTATCGGTCCTGGTTCTATCTGTACAACAAGGATTGTAACCGGTGGTGGTGTTCCACAAGTAACAGCTATAATGAATGCGGTAAGCGAAGCAGAAAAACAAAATATTCCAATAATCGCCGATGGTGGTATTAGGTATTCCGGCGATGTTGTCAAAGCGTTATCATGCGGTGCTGCCGCAGTAATGCTCGGTTCACTTTTTGCAGGCGTTGATGAATCCCCGGGTGAGACTGTTCTTTTTGAAGGACGTACTTTTAAAGTCTACCGCGGTATGGGTTCAGTTGGTGCTATGAAAGCAGGAAGTAAAGATCGGTATTTCCAAGAGCATCAGGAAGAAAGTGCCAAATTTGTACCGGAAGGTATCGAAGGAAAGGTTCCCTACAAAGGAGTCCTTGCTGACACTGTATACCAAATGGTTGGCGGAATTCGTTCCGGCATGGGTTTATGCGGTACAGCTAATTTAAAAGAGTTAAAAGAGAAATCACAAATGGTACGGATTTCTCCGGCAGGTATGACAGAGTCACATCCACATTCGGTTTCTATTACTAAAGAAGCTCCGAATTACCGCCGTATGTATTAGAAAGAAGTAGTTGACGTTAAATAAATAGAAGTCTTGAGAAAGCAGGAGGAACAGTCGCGCATCAATGAAAATTTGATGTGAGGAAAGTCCGAGCTCAAAAGAATTTCGGTGCCCGGTAACACCGGGGCGGAGCAATCCGACGGATTAGGGCCACAGAAAATAGACCGCTCACCTTGGTGAGTAAGGGTGAAAACGTGGTGTAAGAGACCACGATTAACAGTAGTAATATTGTTGATGGTAAACCCCGCCGAGAGCAAGGCCAAATAGGGGAAGATGGAGTTAATTCGCTCCACTTGATTCCCGGGTAGGCTGCATGAGCAGTTAGGTAACTAACTGCCTAGATAAATGACTGTTGTTCGCCTTGGCGAAACACAGAACTCGGCTTATACTCCTGCATTTTTTTAAGTCTTCAGGTTTGGAGGCTTTATGGGCTGGATGCAAAAATCATCTCAGCTAAAATGGGTTTTAGCAGAAGCTGTTGATTTAGAAAAAATAGCTAACCTTGCAAAAGAAACTGATTTACCTATGAGTATTGTCAAAATCCTATGTAATAGGGATCTTGATGAAACCAATACGATTTTAAAATTTTTAAATCCTGACCTCAACGATTTAATAGATCCGTTTAAGATGACAGGTATGAAAGACGGTATCGAACGCCTGACTCAAGCTCTTTTCAATAATGAAAAAGTTTTAGTCTATGGCGATTACGATGTCGACGGTATCACTTCGACAACATTGCTCTATATGGTTTTTAATAAACTTGGTGCCAATGTTGACTTCTATTTACCAAATCGATTAACCGAAGGATACGGTCTCACCGAACAGTCTATCGACTTAGCAAAAGAGAATGGTGTCTCGCTTATCGTAACTGTTGACACTGGAGTTACCGCTGTCACAGAAATTGCTTATGCAAAATCTATAGGTATTGATGTTATTATCACAGATCATCATGAACCGGGTGAATCACTTCCTGAAGCTTGTGCGATTATCAACCCAAAACAACCGGACTGTGATTATATCTCAGAACTTTCTGGCGTTGGTGTTGCTTTTAAATTTGCCCAAGGTATCTATCGCACACTCAAACAGGATGAAAAAGAACTAGAAGAACATCTTGATCTTGTAGCCTTAGGTACAACTGCCGATATAGTTCCACTTGTTGGCGAAAACAGAATATTTACAAAATTTGGTATAAAACAAATCGCCCGCACAAACAAACCGGGGCTGAAGTCTTTGGCCTTTGTTTCTGGCTTGATGGGTGAAGATATTTCTACCGGGCAAGTTGTCTTTATCTTGGCTCCTCGGATTAACGCCTTGGGTCGTTTAGGAAAAGCTGACGAAGCAGTTCGCCTTTTGGCAACAAAAGATGAAAAGCTCGCTTCTGAAATTGCACGCAAACTTGATGATGAAAATAAACGTCGGAAACAAATCGATGAGAAAACTCTCAAAGAAGCTCTCGCTCAAATGGAAGAAATCGTAGATGTTACCCGTGACAACGCGATAGTTCTCGCAGGTGAAGGATGGCACCAAGGTGTTATCGGTATCGTCGCCAGTAGACTCGTCGAAAGATACCATCTCCCAACAGTTATGATTTCGTTAAACGATGGCGAAGGCAAAGGTTCGGCAAGGTCGATTCCGGGTTTCCATCTTTGTGAAGCACTGAAAAAATGTGAAGATCTCCTTATTCGATACGGTGGTCATAAATATGCTGCCGGGCTTTCGATTAAATCTGAAAATGTTGCAGAGTTCCGCAAAAGATTTGTAGAGGTTTCAAACGACAAGTTAACAGAAGAAGATGTCGCTCCTAAACTTAATATCGACTTAGAAATTGAACTCTCTGATATAAATGATGACTTCATGGAATCAATTGAAGCCTTTGCTCCATTCGGACCTCATAATATGCGTCCTATTTTCATGACTCGTAACTGTGAAGTTTCCGGCCAGCCGTATGTCGTTGGTAAAAATCACCTCAAGATGAAAGTCCGTAAAGGTGACACGATGTTTGATGTTATCGGGTGTGGCTTTGGGGATATGGCACGGATGATTTCATCGAAAGGATGTTTGGTCGATATTGTCTATGTCGTTGAATACAATACATACAATGATATTAAACGGAAACAGATCAGATTAAAAGATATTAAACTAACCGTTGGATCGATGCCGGCTGTTTAAATTACTAATTGCCTATGACAGTACTTGAAAAATTTCAGAACGGTGACAAAAGAGCTTTATCTAAAATAATCAGTTTTATCGAGAACCGTCAAGACGGTTACCGAGAACTTTTAGGAAAGCTCTATTCTAAATGCGGCCATGCTATCCGTATTGGAGTGACCGGTCCGCCGGGTGCGGGTAAATCTACCCTTGTCAATGGATTGCTACATCAATTTCTCAAAGCAAATAAAAAAGTCGGAGTCATCGCAGTCGACCCATCATCACCTTTCACCGGTGGTGCTTTGCTCGGCGATAGAGTCCGTATGAATGAGTTTCCTCTCGACGGTGATATTTATTTTCGGTCTATGGCAACTCGGGGTGCATCGGGTGGTCTTACCGCTGCCACAAATAATGTCTTGGTCGCAATGGATGCTTTCGGGTTTGATGTTACCATTGTCGAAACAGTCGGAGTCGGACAAGTCGAGCTAGATATTATCGACGCCTGCGATACAGTCGTAGTAACTCTTGTCCCTGAATCAGGCGATGCAGTTCAGGCGATGAAAGCAGGGCTGATGGAAATCGCCGATGTCTTTGCGGTGAATAAAGCTGACCGTCCAAACTCTGATCGGATAGTCACTGACTTACGTTCGGCACTTGAGTTTAAAGCACACGATGAACATACCTGGATGATTCCGGTTATACCGACTGTCGCAATTGAAAAGAAAAATATCGAAGAACTGTTTGAAAAGATTCTTGAACATATTGCATTCATAAAAGCAAATGGTAATTTCGAAACTCATCGACAGCTTCAAATTGAGAAAAAGATAATAGCGATTTTAAAAAATCGATTCGAAAAAGAGATTGTAGATAAACTCGCATCCCAAGTTGATTTTGCTCAAACTATTGAAGCAATCTATAAAGGGAATGCCGACCCATATGCAGTCGCAGGGGACTTATATAATGAATATTCAAAAGACATTGGCTCTTAGTTCTGCTGTATAATCGTATACTTTTCATTTGAATATAAAATTTTAAAATCAGAATATTTTTCAGGGTTTACTTTCGTGTGTACGACAATATAGTCGCAGTTATATTTTTTATAGACATGCAGTAAACTCTCCGATGTATGCATCTCATAGTATGCTCTGACATCATCGGGACTCTTAATACCTTTATAGTTGGTAATATCTTCAATACGATTATACCACTCTATTATTTCCGATGCAACAATCGGTGGTGATTTCCAATCAACTACGATGGAGCGTTTTGCGTTTAATCTAAAATTTTGAAAATGAGGAGGAATTAAAAAGAGTGCATCTTTGGAAATATTACGATCAATCCAATTGTAGAGGGAAACTTCTGCAACGGGGAGCCCTGTGATCAAATTTATTCTATTTGGAAATTCTCGTAATGGAATGACAGCAGCATACGTAAAAAGAATAAGCAGAATCAATGTTTGCAGTTTTAAACGATTCGCAGATGTTAACTGTAGACATTTTTTCACGAACCCACAGACTACTATTGTTAAGCCTAAAAATAAAAGCGATCGAAGCGTTACTGACTTAAACCATCCATAATGGTTATTCCAAATAAAATAAATCAGTCCTCCATAGATAAGAAACAGAGAAATATATTTTGCTGAAAATTCGTTTTTATAAGCGACGTCAGTTTTTTTTATGATTCCATAGCTACCTATTATTTGTGCAATTAAAACAGAAAATGGTGCCAATCTCCACACATATAATTGTGATACGGATGGGATAAAAACGACAGTTGTCAGAATGCTTGCAATAGTTATAAAAACAAATTGTATGATGAAAAGTTTCTTAAATTTATTTATGATAGGAGTAGAGGGTAAATATTTCCATCCAATTACAAATGCTAAAAAATGCCAACTATAAAATGGCAAAAATTCCCGAAGGTAGGTCATAGGTATGTAGTGTTGTGGGGCATGGATCTCTTGAAAAATATATCGCGCTTGCGTCGCATCGGGCGATAGAGACGCTGCTATAATTACTGGTAAATGCAGAAGTAAAACTATAAAAGATGGTACAAGTTGCTTAAGACTGTTTCTTATAAAGAACTTATCACGCTGATAAAGATGATAGGCGCCGTAAAGTGGTATCCCTAATATTAAAAAATTGACATGAAAGATTCCACCTATCGCTAAGAGAATTCCCGAATGAAGATATCTGCTGTTTAAAAAATAATATAAACCGGCAATAAAAGTAAATGTTGCTATTGTCGATGGTTGGAATGTACGGGAAAAAATATAACTTCCACCTATAGAATAGGTCTCCGCGGCAGCAATAAAAGAAGCGACAATTAAAAAAATTAAAAGAGGTTTTGATTCTTTGAAAATTGTCTCTATTATTTTATAAATATATACGATACTAATTACGTTCAATAGAGAATTCAGAATACCAAAAGACCATCCACTCGGAGTGATGAAATAAAGTGAATGAACAATCCATGAGAAATATGGATGATAATGAGTTGTTTCATTTGTTAACCAATCACGGGCAAAAAGGTCAGGCTGGAAATAGTGAAGACCTTGGAGAAAATAGGTGTTTTGGTTGCCAATGTTTGCTGTAAATCCATGATGCAAAGCTAGTAGTATCGATACAAAAAGAACGAGCATTGTCGATGAAATTTGAATAGAACCAATTTGCAAAAATTGTTTGTCTGTCATTTATGAATCAGACTCAGTTTGAGAACCAATGATATATTTAGGTCTGTTTTTTAATGTTTCGTAGATTCGTCCGAGATAAGAACCAATAATACCTAATAAAATAAACAGGATTCCAAACATGAAAGAAATGATTGTCAAAGTTGATGCCCAACCGGGAATAGTCTCGCCTTGAAAATAACGAACAAAGATATACAATATTTCTATAAATGCTAAAAACGATGTAAATAATCCTACCCAAATTCCAAGTTTTAATGGAATGATTGAAAATGAAACTAGAGCATTCGATGAGTAACGTACTAATTTTCTGAAGCTCCACTTTGTTTCTCCGTGTAAACGGTTATGGGCTTTAAACTCAATCTGAACATTGTCAAACCCAATCCACTGAATAATTCCACGGAAAAACAATTCATGATCGTTCATCTTTAAAATTTCTGCAACAACTACTCTGTCAAGTAATCGAAAATCAGAAATACCCGACTCCATTGGAATACCGGAAAGAAGAGAAAATATTTTATTGAAGAGTTTGGAGAAAAGTCGTTTTATAAATGAGAAATCTTCGCTGTCTATTCGTTTGGTCTGTACAATTTTATAGCCATCTTGCCATTTTTGAAACAGCTCTTTGATAAGTTCAGGGGGGTGCTGCAAGTCAGCATCCATAGTAATCACAGATTTTCCCTTGCTATGAGTCATACCGGCATGCATGGCATTGTTATGTCCAAAATTTCTTGAAAATGAAATCCCACGCACCTCAGTATGCAGCTTTGATAACTCAACAATATTTTTCCAACTATTGTCTGTACTGCCATCATCAATGAGAATTAACTCCCATGAAACAGAAAGTGTTTGCATCACTTTTTCTATAGCAGTAAAAAGAGGTACTAAATTTTCCTCTTCGTTGAAAACTGGAACAACAACTGAAATCTCTATCATGTTACCTTTTTATCTCTGAATTGTATTAAAAATATGATACGAATTCTACTCGACCGAAGCAAGCAATGAAACAGAAGTGGATTATCTTTTATTCGTCAGCCTGAAATGAATGCTAACATGTTGGCTAACAATTTGTTATAAAGAGCCTTTTTAAATAAAAACCAGCTTCGCATCCTTGATTTTTTACAGAAAATAACGTATTATATATGCTAAATACTAATTGGAGAATTATATGTTTAACAAGAGTTTTATAGCACGGCTTAAAGAGAAATTAAAAGAATGGGATAAATCGGCAGAACGGTTTCGGGCAAGAAAATCTTTACCACGCTTTTTCACTGTTTCAGGTGAAGATGTCGACGAACTATACACCCCGGACTCACTCAAAGGGGCAACCGATGAAAACCATTACGATGAAAATATCGGACTCCCGGGACAATTCCCATATACCCGTGGAGTGCATCAAACTTTGTACCGCTCCAAACTTTGGACAATGCGACAATTCGCAGGAATGGGTACACCACAAAACACGAACGACCGTTTCAAATTTATTTTAGCACAAGGTGGCACAGGGCTTTCAACAGCTTTTGATATGCCGACCCTTATGGGCTACGATTCCGACCACGAACGTTCACTTGGTGAAGTTGGTAAATGCGGCGTGGCTGTCGATACCCTTGCTGATATGGAAATTATTTACAAAGATATCGATCTTGGAAAAGTTTCTACATCTATGACAATCAACTCGCCAGCATCAATGGTACTCGCTATGTATTTGGTTGTTGCCGAAAAACAAGGCGTTGATCTCAAGGATGTGCGCGGAACTTTACAGAATGACATTCTCAAAGAGTATATCGCACAAAAAGAATTTATCTTCCCACCAAAACCATCTATCAGACTTATTACCGATATGATGTCATATTGTACCAAGCATGTCCCGCAGTGGAATACAATTTCAATCTCCGGCTATCACATTCGTGAAGCAGGGGCAACCGCTGCACAAGAATTAGCGTTCACACTTGCCGATGGCTTCTGCTACATTGAAGCAGCTATTGCCGATGGTCAGGATGTCGACGATTTCGCACCTCGCCTATCATTCTTCTTTAATGCTCATTCAGATTTCTTTGAAGAGATCGGAAAATATAGAGCGGCACGACGAATCTTTGCCAAACGTATGAAAAATAAATATGGAGCTAAAAACCCTAAGAGCTGGCTCCTTCGGTTCCATACTCAAACAGCAGGATGTTCACTCACCGCACAGCAACCGGAAAACAATATTGTCCGTACAGCAATTCAAGCCCTCTCGGGTGTCTTAGGTGGAACTCAATCTCTGCATACAAACTCGATGGATGAAACTCTGGCGTTGCCATCTGAAAAAGCTGCCCTTATCGCTTTGCGTACCCAACAAGTTATCGCCTATGAAACCGGCGTTGTTAATACTGTTGATCCTTTAGGTGGTTCATATTTTGTTGAAGCAATGACTGACAAAATGGAAGCGGAAGCGGAAGTATATTTTGATGAAATCGACAAACGTGGTGGCGTGCTTCAGTGTATCGAAGATGGCTTTTTCCAGAAAGAACTTGCTCGCTCTGCCTATCAACACCAGATGGAACTTGAAAAGAAAGACCGCATCATTGTTGGTGTGAATGATTTTATAGTAGAAAATGAAGTTATTGATATTCCGGTATTAAAAATTGATAAAAATGTTGAACAAGAACAAAAAGCATTCTGCCAAAAAATTAAAGCAGAACGTGACAATGTCAAAGTGCAGGAAACGCTTGAAAAACTTCGTGCTGCCGCCAAATCCGACGGAAATACTTTTGAAGCAATGATGGATTGTGCCAGAGCCTATGTCTCGGCTGGTGAAATGTGCGATGTACTCCGCGAAGAGTGGGGTGAATATTCTGAATCTCAAGCCGCAATGAGTGCCTCATAATATGAGTGCCTCGTAAACGAAGAGAATAAATGATGAACGCTGTACAACAAGTTATAATAACCGAATCGGTAAAATCACCTGGCAGATCTGCGTGCGGACTTGCTTGGGATGGTGAATCTTTTTGGTATTATGATTTGGCAGAGCATACACTTTTTCAAGTTGCTTTGTCCGGCGAAGTCTTAAAAAAATATTATATTGAATCAGCCTGTTGCGATACAACTTTTGATGGTCAGCATGTCTGGCAAGCATCACCTACTACAATGCAGATTTATATTTTAAACCCGCATGATGGCTCAGTTGTCAGAACACTAGACACACCCGATAAATGTTCAGGGCTTTGTTATACCGGCAATGAATTTGTACGTGGTTCCTGGATTCGCAAAGAGATTATTTTCTTTGACCCTGAAGATGGCAAAGAACTTCGTGCTATAAAAACAGGTGCCTCAACATCAGGACTTACTTTTGATGGTTCTTTCTTTTGGCATGGCGGAGAGATTGATGGTGAATCTTTTCTCTTTAAGGTTGACCCTAAGACAGGCGAGATTGAAAAGTTCTCGGTTGAATTTTCAATTTCAGGAATGACATTCGACGGCGAGTCGTTATGGGCAGCCGACAGCAGTAACAACAGATTTGTTAAATTAGAAATAGCATAAGATATAGATTCACACAAGGAAACTATGGATAAAAAAATAAGAGTTTTACTCGCAAAACCAGGTCTCGACGGTCACGACCGTGGGATCAAAGTTATCGCAGCAGCACTACGCGATGCCGGCATGGAAGTTATCTACACCGGTCTTCGTCAAACACCGCAGATGATTGTTGATGCTGCTATTCAGGAAGATGTCGACGCTATTGGTGTCTCCATTCTTTCGGGAGCCCACATGACACTTTTCCCGGCAATACTGGATGTCTTAAAAGAAAAAGATTCGTCCGATATTATTTTGTTCGGTGGCGGAATTATTCCCGATGACGATAAAGCAGAACTTGAAAAACTTGGCGTTGCCAAAGTTTTCACTCCGGGTGCTCCAACAATTGAAGCAATCAAATTTTTACAAGAAGCAATGAAATTAAAAAAATCAGATGAAAATATAATGTAACTTAATCATAATTTTATAGTTGTCTCAGGGAGATAATATGAACAAAAACGTAGATCCAAAACAACAGGAAGTTCGTGATCTTGTCAAAGCTTTTGCTGACAAAGAAATCTATCCTATCACTCGTGAATTAGACCAAATGCCGGAACCTCGGAAGTTCCCAAGAGAGCTTTATGGCAAACTTGGTAAAGCCGGATTTATCGGATTTGGCATGCCTAAAGAATTTGGCGGTTCAGGAAAATCACATCTTGAGTATATTACTTTGCTCGAAGAACTTTGCTACCATGACCCTGCTGTCGGACTTTTAACTGCTGTTGGCGAACTTGCAACATATCCTATCATTTATTTCGCCAATGATGAACAAAAGAAAAAATTTGTACCAAAATGTGCCGCCGGCGAAATCGTTCCAGCATTTGTTCTAACAGAACGCAACGCAGGTTCCGATGCATCCAATCTTTCTACTGTCGCAGTTGAAGATGGTGACGATTATGTTATCAATGGTGAGAAAATATTTATCATGCATGGTGATGCTGCTGATGTCGCAGTTCTTTTCTGTAAAATCGAAGGCAAACCAAAACTTTCTGCTATCTTAGTTGAAACAGACGACCCGGGTTGGAAGGGACGTACTCTTGTAAATAAAATGGGTATGCGTGCTGCAACAACCGGCGAAATTATTATAAAAGATGTTCGTGTTCCAACAGCAAACTTACTTGGTGATACAGGTCGTGGCTTCCGCTACGCAATGATTACTCTCGACTCTGCTCGTGTTGGTGTTGCTGCTCAAGGTTTAGGTCTTGCTCAAAGAATGCTTGATGATTCTATTGCCTACGCAAAAAAACGTATTGCTTTTGGTGCGCCGATTGCAAAGCTACAAGCTATTCAATGGATGATCGCTGATATGGCAACTCGTGTTGAAGCTGCCAGAGCGTTGACATACAAAGCTGCTCAATTGCAAGATAAAGAAGAAAAATATTCTACCGCAGCTGCCATGGCGAAATTGTATTCTTCTGAAACTGCAAATTTCTGCTGTCAAAAAGCAATGCAGATCCACGCAGGCTACGGATATATCGGTGAGTTCTCAACTATCGAGAAATTCTACCGTGACCAAAGAGTCCTTGAAATTTATGAAGGTACCTCAGAGGTTCAGCGTCTCGTTATAGCAGGCTCTGTTATAGGTCGCTAATGAAATTTGGTGATTTTGAAATTAAAACCTTCGTCGAGCATAATTTTAAACTCGACGGAGGTTCTATGTTTGGGGTTATCCCTCGTACCATGTGGCAAAAACTTGCCAAACCTGACGAAAATAATCTGATCGAAATGGTATGCAATCTGTTTGTCCTAAAAGCTCACGGCAAAATTTTTATTTTCGATACTGGCTTGGGCGATACATTAACTGACATAGAAAAGAAAATCTACGGAACAGTTGGTGAGTCAACCATGACTGAAGGATTACAATCTATTGGTCTCACAGAAGATGATATCGACTATGTCATCCTCACTCATTTACATACCGACCACGCCGGTGGTGCTGTTAAACTTGACGATGAAAAATTTGTACCACGTTTTAAAAACGCCACTTACGTTGTTTCACAAACTGAATTTGAAGTTGCCACGCATCCTAACGAACGAACATCGGCTGTCTACATTCCCGACCGATACTACGCTATAAAAGATGCCGGGCAGTTGCAACTGATTGATGGCAACTATGAACTCTTCCCGGGAATAAATTTAGTCCACACTGGTGGACATACCGCAGGACACTTTGCCATTGAAATGGAATCAGACGGACAAAAAGTTTTTTATTATGCGGATATTTTTATGGCGGCAACACACTTGCCGCTTGCATTTAATTCCGCATCCGATTTATATCCGCTTGATACGATGGAAATAAAAAGAAAAAAATTACCTGAGATTTTAAACGACAATGTTATCATGGCATTTGACCATGATAAAAATAATCCATTTGCAAAAGTAAAAGCAGATGGCAAAAGATTCAACATTGAAAAAGTAGACGGTTAAAATAGTAGGTCGTAACCGATCTGGTTCCGACAAAATGTTTGTAGGGAACAGGCTTGCCTGTTCCGTTGAGTCATCGTAGCGACAGGGCATTACCCTGTCTATAAAAAATCTTTTTAATAAAGAGATACAAAATGTCACTTGAAGAAAAACTAAATAAACTCGAAGAAATGCGAACCAAAGCCAAGCTTGGCGGTGGTGAAAAAAGAATTGAATCGCAACACAAAAAAGGTAAACTTACCGCCCGTGAACGGATTGAACTTTTGGTTGATGAAAATTCATTTGAAGAGTTCGATATGTTTGTCACCCACCGTTCTCATCAGTTCGGACTTGAAAAACAAAAATTCTTAGGCGATGGTGTCATTACCGGGTGCGGTAAAATTAACGGACGCATAACCTATATCTTCTCGCAAGATTTCACTGTCTTTGGTGGTTCTTTATCAGAAGCACATGCCGAAAAAATTTGTAAGATTATGGAAATGGCTATGAAAGTTGGCGCCACTGTTATCGGTCTCAATGACTCCGGCGGTGCTCGGATTCAAGAGGGCGTTGTTTCGCTTGGTGGCTACGCAGATATTTTTCTTCTCAACACTTTAGCCTCGGGTGTCATTCCGCAGATATCTCTCATCCTCGGACCTTGTGCCGGTGGTGCGGTATACTCTCCTGCAATAACCGACTTCACTTTTATGACAAAAAACACATCGTATATGTTTGTCACAGGACCAAACGTTGTCAAGACTGTGACCCACGAAGATGTAACATCCGAAGAACTCGGTGGAGCAATAGTCCACGCATCAAAATCAGGCGTCGCACACTTCGCTTGTGAAAATGAAGCGGATACAATTACCAAACTCAAACAGATGATGCGTTACGTTCCACAAAATAATTTAGAAGATCCGCCATTTGTCGAATGCACCGACCCACTTACTCGTGAAGATGAATCACTAAATAAAATTATTCCTGAAAATCCAAACCAACCATACGATATGAAAGATGTCATCGGCTCTATCGTTGACAAAGGTTCTTTCTTCGAAGTACATGCTGACTTCGCACAAAACATACTTGTCGGCTTCGCACATCTTGGCGGACGTTCTATCGGAATCATCGGCAACCAACCGGCAGTAATGGCTGGCGTGCTTGACTCTGATTCATCTATCAAAGCTGCCCGTCTTATTCGGTTCTGCGATGCTTTCAATATTCCGCTTCTTACTCTCGAAGATGTCCCGGGTTTCTTGCCGGGTGTCGACCAAGAGCATGGTGGGATTATCAAAAATGGTGCCAAACTTTTGTATGCCTACTGCGAAGCGACCGTTCCTAAAATTACAGTCATCACTCGCAAAGCTTACGGTGGTGCCTATGATGTTATGAATTCAAAACATGTCCGTGGCGACATGAACTACGCTTGGCCAACTGCGGAAATTGCGGTGATGGGTTCCAAGGGTGCTGTCGAAATTATTTTCAAAAAAGTTATTTCTGATTCCGATGACCCGGAAGCTAAACTGCAAGAACTCACCGATGATTACCAAACAGAATTTGCCAATCCGTTTAACGCTGCTTCTCGTGGATATGTCGATGATGTTATCGAGCCAAAGACAACTCGTCCTCGTTTGATACGTGCTTTTGAAATGCTTGAGACAAAACAGGATTCTAACCCTCCAAAAAAACATGGCAACATCCCATTGTAGGGGGGGAGATAATATGAAAAAAATAAAAAAATACTTATAGCGAACCGTGGCGAAATAGCCGTTCGCATTATCCGTGCCTGTCGTGACATCGGCATTACATCGGTCGCAGTTTTCTCCGATGCTGACGCATCGGCATACCATGTTCGCATGGCAGACGAAGCTTTCCATATCGGAGCTTCACCGTCATCAGAATCATATCTCGTACAAGACAATATTATCAAAGCTGCCAAAGATTCAGGTGCCGATGCAATCCATCCCGGCTATGGGTTCCTCGCAGAGAATGCCGAGTTTGCCCAGCGGTGTATCGACGAAAACATAATTTTCATCGGACCAAAACCTGAAACAATCAGACTACTCGGTGACAAATTAGAGGCTCGCAAAGTAGCTATCGCATCTGATATGCCTTTGGTTCCCGGTTGTGAATTTGATAATGAAAATATGCAAGATGCTCTTATCAAAGCTGATGAAATCGGATATCCTATTCTTGTCAAAGCTGCCGCAGGTGGTGGTGGTAAAGGTATGCGGGTTGTTGAAAAACCTGAAGATTTCGAAGAGGGTCTCAAACGGGCAGCTTCAGAGGCAATCTCTGCTTTTGGTGATGGTCGGGTATACATAGGAAAATATTTATTACGCCCTCGTCATATCGAAATACAAATTTTGACCGACCAACATGGCAATGGTATACATCTGAACGAACGTGAATGTTCTATCCAACGACGCCACCAAAAACTTATCGAAGAATCCCCATCACCTGTGATGACTCCTGAACTTCGCAAAGAGATGGGCGACGCTGCCCTTCGTATTTGCAAAGAGACACATTATGTCGGTGCGGGAACGGTCGAGTTTATGGTTGATGAAGATATGTCGTATTACTTCTTAGAAGTAAACACGCGACTCCAAGTCGAGCATCCTGTCACAGAACTTGTCACTGGAGTTGACTTAGTAAAAGAACAGATCGCCGTCGCCGAGGGTGCCAAGCTGACCCTTACCCAAGACGATATCGGCATCAACGGACATTCTATCGAGTGCCGAATTTGTGCTGAAGACCCACAGCAAAATTTTATGCCATGTACAGGCGTACTCAAAAATTACCGACTCCCGGCTGGTCCTGGCGTGCGGGTTGATTCAGGCGTTGTCATTTATTCTGAAGTTCCGATTTACTATGACCCAATGATTGCTAAAATGATTGTCTGGGGAAAAGATCGTACCGAGGCTATCGAACGATGTAAACGAGCCCTCGAAGAATACCGTGTGTCTGGTTTAAAAACGACAATCGGTTTTTGTCGTGTAGTAATGGATAATGAAAAATTTATAAGCGGTGATATTTCGACAGCTTTTATCAATGAAGAATACCCTGACCACAATTTTGTTATTCTGAGTGATGAACTCAAAGAGCAAGCAGCACTCGCTGTTGCTGTTGATACTTTTATTAACGAACGAAAAATTCTTTTATCAGAAGATAATAATAACAAACAGTCCGAATGGAAAAATCATCATCGGAAACAAGCAGTCAAAAGATTAGGGGGGAACTCTTAATGCGTTACTCAGTTAAAATAGATGACAAAGAATTTGATATTGACATCGAATATAAGTCAGAAAAATATTATGCAACGATAAACGGCAAAGAAGTTATAATCGAGTCGCACCAACTCGCCGACAGTCGTTCGATAATGCTTTTGAACAATAAATCATTTGAAGTTGATGTTCGTTCTAATGGCTATGACAACGCTAAAACAGTATTTGTTTTAGGACAAGAGATTCCGGTTGAGATTGAAAATTATAATCTTGCCCAGCTCAAGAAAAAAGCAGGCATGTCGTCAACTGCCAAGATGGATCTGTCCCTCAAAGCACCTATGCCGGGTTTAGTTTTAGAATTCAAAGTCGCCGTTGGTGACACAGTTAAAAAAGGTGACCCACTGGTAATCATTGAAGCAATGAAAATGGAAAATGTTATCAAAGCATCAGGTGATGCCGTTATCGAAAGTATTGCTATTGATGCCGGACAGTCGGTTGAAAAGGGTGACTTGATTTTGGAGTTTGCTAAAAATGAGTGATATGAAAAAGACAACTTCCGATATTGAAATTCCAATTTCGATTCATCCTGATGACGTCACCCTTCCTGACAACTCACCATCATTGCCTGGCGAATTTCCATACACACGTGGCGTCTATCCCAATATGTATCGGGGACGATTCTGGACAATGCGACAATATACTGGCTTCGGAACTGCTGTTGAATCCAACAAACGGTATAAATATTTGCTTGAACAAGGTCAGACAGGTCTATCGATTGCCTTTGATTTAGCAACACAAATCGGTTATGACTCTGATCACCCAATGGCAAAGGGTGAAGTTGGTCGTACAGGGGTTGCCATTGATTCGCTTGAAGATATGGAAACACTTTTTGACGGCATCCCGCTTGATAAAGTTTCAAC
This sequence comes from Candidatus Zixiibacteriota bacterium, assembly GCA_024278935.1. GTDB lineage: Bacteria > Zixibacteria > MSB-5A5 > GN15 > FEB-12 > QQUK01. The sequence continues at coordinate 69,606 of JAJRSF010000024.1, read as the reverse complement.
CTCTATGACAATAAATTCGACTGCCGTTATTTTGCTGGCTCTATATATTTCAGCCGGGAAAAAGCAGGGTGTACCGCAAGAAAAACTGATGGGTACAATTCAGAATGATATCTTAAAAGAATTTATAGCTCGAGGAACTTATATCTATCCGCCTTCGCCATCCATGCGAATAATTACCGATATTTTTGATTACGCCAAAGAAAACCTTCCGAAGTTTAACACAATTTCAATCTCCGGTTACCACATTCGTGAAGCAGGTTCTACCGCAGCTCAGGAAGTTGCCTTTACTTTGTCAAACGGGATCGCCTATGTGAAAGCTGCGATTACAGCAGGACTCGATGTAAACGAATTCGCTCCACGTCTTTCGTTTTTCTTTGCGTCGCATTCAAATCTTTTTGAAGAGGTTGCCAAGTTCCGTCTTGCTCGCAAATTCTGGGCAAACATTATGAAGGATAAATTTAAAGCAACCAATCCAAAAGCGTTGCTTCTTCGGTTCCATACCCAAACTGGTGGTTCAACTCTTACCGCACAGCAACCGGAGAACAATATTATTCGTACAACGATGCAAGCACTGGCAGCAATTTTAGGCGGAACACAGTCGCTGCATACAAATTCATTCGATGAAGCCCTTGGTTTGCCAACAGAAAAATCCGCAGAGATCGCTCTTCGTACTCAACAAGTACTCGCCTATGAAAACGGTGTCGCCGATACTGCCGACCCTTTGGCAGGTTCTTACTACATGGAATTTCTCTCAAAAGAACTTGAAGTTAAAATTCAAAAACTTCTTGATGAAATTGAAGAGAAAGATGGCTCGGTCGCTTGTATTGAAACAGGTTATTTTCGTGATGAAATAGCTCGGTCGGCATATACATATCAAAAAGATATTGAAAAAGAAGATATCACTGTTGTTGGTATAAATAAATTTCAAACAACATCACCACAAATTCCGGATATCTTAAAAGTTGATCCAAATCTGGAAAAAGAGCAAGTTGAAAAACTAACTGCTCTCAAAGCAAGACGTGACAACAAAATAGTACAAGCACAACTCAAGCAACTTAAAGAAGTTGCCAAAGGGAATAAAAATATTGTACCTTATGTAATTGAAGCAGTAGAAAATTATGCAACCGTTGGAGAAATAGCAAATGCACTACGAGACGTATGGGGTGAATATCATGAAAAACATTTATAAGAATATACCGCTAGTATCCATAATATTTTCTTTTTTATTAATATTTATAGGATGTTCAAACGACACATCAAATAAAGAGAGTTCTGAAAATACTGATGTCGCGACTCAACAAGAGATAGTCGACTCAAGCTATATACCAAAAGAGCTTTTAACGGTTCAAGACACTATCCAAGCTTCTCTATGGGAAGCAATGGAACGTCTTCTTTATTTTGATAATTCTGGATTGTATGAAAATGAATTTTCTTATTATACAGATGAACATTCATTTGATAAATATCTTACATATGCGCAGATTACCTATCATGCTCCCGGCGAAGTTATCTCATTGGAAGTTGATTCACTGGAAATGTTTGCCCATGACTCTGCCTTGGCATGGGTAACTATAGAACTCAAATTTGCTGAAGACAAAATTCAAGAAATGACAGAACAAAGACTCATCGTTTATTATCATAATGATAAATGGATTAAACCGACTATCTCTGTTATTAAAAACCAACTTGAGTATGAAGACCTTATCAGACAAGCCGAAGAAGCATCAAATTGGGAAGATGAATAATGGATATTCCGCTAATTTCTCATGTTGGAATCGCAGTCAAAGACTTTGAAAAAGCACTCAAAAAATACTCTTTGCTTATTGGAGATGACAACCCTGCTATTCATGATGTTGCAGACCAAAAAGTAAAAGCTGCTATCTTCAAAGGTGGATGTTGTGGTGGAGGTGCCAGAATTGAACTGGTCGCACCATCTACAGATGACTCTCCTATTGCGAAGTTTCTTGATTCAAAAGGTGAGGGGTTGCATCATGTTTGTATCTATGTTGAGGATATCGAAAAAAAACTTGCTGAATTAAAAGCAGAGGGTGTTCGTCTAATTGATGAAGTTCCTCGAATTGGTGCTGATGGAAATAAAATTGCTTTCATACAGCCAAAAGATATGAATGGCGTTTTAATAGAACTTGAAGAGTTCCCTAAACCGACTCTTTAATATTGTTTTGCTGACCGCATCTTTTGCAAAGCAGATTATTCATATGGTTTTGCCGTACACACGAACATCGCCAAAAATGTGAATCCTCTGAAAACTGAATTGATTCTATCGCTTTATGCTTTCTGAAAAATAATAAAACAGCTAAAATCAGAACCAGAATAACTACTAAAACTTTCCAATCAACATCACTGTTTGTTTGAAATAGTCTGCCGTTAGACTCGCCATAGAATGAAAAATTATTTTGCATCAGTAAAATTTCTTTGTGCAATAAATCTTTAGAACTATTACTAGTCTTTCCCCACAGTGTAAACAAAATTTGCTCACCGTTCGGATGATCATACAAGTAGCCATTTAAACGATGATGAATCTGTCCGTTTGTAATTGTATCTACCGAAATAAAGTCCAATGAGAAAATTGCTCTATTATCATCTATCTTTCCGGTGCTTGATAATAACTTTGCCTCGGGAAGTGTCATTATAATATCAGAAATTATTATATCAACAGACTCTTTCAATTCTTGGTTAGTGTGGATAGCTTCGGATTTATCTATTATTGATTTATATATCAATAACTCAGCGGTGAGTGCGTCATTGATTATTTGAAATGGATAGAAGCCACTATCTCCTGCTACTTGCCAATTCTTAGGAAGTGGGATCCGAATCTCTTTGCCCAAATCGACAAAGTTTGAGGCTTGCAAACTCAGGCAAATGCTAAATAGATATATCAGAAGTATAACTTTTTTCATATATATTCTATCGGTCAGATAGACAAAATGATTATTTGAATTGTTGTAAACAGCTCTTGATTTGTGAGATTTTCTGAGCTAAAAATTGTTTCTTCGTTAATGCTGGTCTGTACAAAAAAGACCTGCCATCTTTTTCTCTGAGTAATAAATTCTTATCAGCCATCCGACTCAAAATAGTCATGACAGTTGTGTATGCCGGCTTATCTTTTTCAGGCAGGTGAAACAGAGCAGTTTTGACACTGATGTTCTTATGCTCCCATGCGATTTCCATAAGTTTAGACTCTGTTTTACCTAAGAATACAGTAAGACCTTTTTCGTTTGGATTAAAATAAAAATGTGTTTCAGACATCTAACATTTATTTTTCTTATCAAAAATCATCGATGCTCCCAAGGCAACCAAACCGATTGGTACTATAAAGTCAGAAAAATCTCCATAAATAAATCCTAATTTTTCCAAAAGCATCACAAACCCCATCAACAATAATAAGACTCCTAAAAACATACGAACTCCTTTGTTCTAATTTTTCAATTTATAGATTTTAACTTTACTACAACTATAGTTGCAATTTTTTCAAGCATCTGTTTATCATCGTCTGTAAAAAATGCCGGCTTGTTTGAATCAATATCAAGCTCACCAATGCAAACTTCGCCATCCATAAGCGGAACGACAATTTCAGATTTTGTAGAAATGGAACAAGCCAAAAATCGAGGATCAGCATTTACATCGTCAACCACTATTGACTGTCGTTGCGAAACAGCCGCACCGCAGATACCTGCGTTCAATTCAATCTTTGTATGAGGCGTCTCGGGACCCACATACGGACCGACTTCTAGATGGTCACCAACCAGCATATAATAACCTGTCCAGTTATAGCCATCTGAAAAACTATCAATCAGATTGATCGAAACTTCTAAAACTTCTTGTTCAGTTTTTAAATCAGTAACGGCAACTGAAATATCGGCAATCAATTTTTCTCTGTTGTTCATAGATTCTCCCGTATTGCACGGTAGTTATCAAAAGAAACTTTCGGCTCAACCGCACAACCGGGGCCGATGATAAAACGTGATGAATCCGAATTTTCTTTTAACTTATCAATCTGATACTTCACTTCATTGGGAGGGGAGTGCATCAACCAACCGTTATGGTCAACACCACCTAAAATTACTTTGTTTGGATAAGTTTCAAGACCGATATCGAGTGGCATATTGGTAGGGTCGTCCGTTTCCCAGTTAATAATCTGGGCGTTGAAGTCAGGCTCCATTATATTTTTCAAATAATTATTCGATGAACAGATATGAAATACATTTAAAGCATCATCACCGCTTGCTTTTAAAAGTTGTAAATCAAATGGTAATCCAAATTTTTGATACTCATCCCAGTTGATAAGATTTGTTGTTGCCCATTGAGTCGTAGCATAAAAAATTCCATCAGCACCGGCATTACGAAGTTCGACAATATACTTTTCAAATGTCTTGGCAATATTAGAAACTGCTTCAAATACAATTTCTGGATTTGTCTTAATATGTTCAGCCATGATAGACCGGTCAGATACCATCCGTCCGGCAATTGCAACAGGTGAGAAGATAGTCATTAAAATCGGAAGTTCTTTATCTGACCCTTTCCGAATCAGCGAGACCATCTGCAGATGTTCATCAAGAGCTTTGGAGCGAATATCTATCTCTTTAATTTTTGCCCAATCATCAATAGTAGAAATCGGGAAATTTGTTTTTGTGTGTTTTGTGAACTCATCTTTTGAAAAAATATGGGTGAAACCGTAGTCTTCAATATGGAAATCAGCTCTCGGATTTATTTTCATAAAATCCCATTTGAATTCTTTCTGAAAATAAAGCATTGCATCGGCAGTTCCTTGGGCAGAATTTTCCAGATGAAAAAAGTGTCTCCAAAAAGATGCTGCATATCTATCCGGTTTCTCGCCGGCAATTATCATTTCTATACGTTCACGGGGTGAATATTTTTCCATATTGCATTCCTCTTTGTTCAACTTTTAAAAGAATATATACAAAAAATAAAGAGTGTACAAGCACCTTAATTCTTAAATCTTATTCGTGTGATTTATGAAATAAAGACCGATATAAATATCTATGAAGGTAATTGATGAAATTAATAAAGTAGATGATGTTCTAAGAAAAGTCGGTAATGTTTTAATTGTTGCGGGGATAATAGACATTGGAGTTTTTATCTATTGCATTATGAACCAATATGGTTATTCATCAAATCTAGGTCTATTTGCGATTATTGCTGGTGTCTATTTACGAAGAGGAAGTTTAAGAGTTGCTCAGATAACTAGCTTCTTATCTGGATTTTATTTTATAACTTTCCTCTTTAATGTAATGTTTCTGATTACAGAATTTAGTGATAGTCTTATTCAATTCTATTTGGATGAAGGGATTACAGCTTTTGAACTCTCGGTTAGTTTTGCCTTTAGCCTCTGTCTTATCATTTTATACTATTGGGTATATAGAACTTTAACTCAAGAATTGATTATTTCAGCAATGATAAAATATAAAAAAATTAAGCATTTTTTTATGCATCCCAGGACTGGAATTGTAATTGGGTTAATTATTGTTATTGTCACTTTGATTCAATTCAATAACGTCAATGAGCTAAACGAAGTGAACCCTCAACAGTTATCCTCTCAACTGCTCAATCCTTGAGCAGTTTTTTTCTATTATATCAAGGGATTTTCATACCTGCCGAAATTATAAGTGATATATCTATTATAATAAATATTGATTTTAGGAACAGATATGCGGTCTAAAATTTTAGTTATCGACGATGAAGATTCAATGTGCAACTTCCTTGAGATTATGCTCAAGAAAGAAGGATACGAAGTAGAAACCGCCTCCGATGGGTTTTTAGCTGTAGAATTACTCAAAGATGATAATTTCGACCTTGTCATTTCAGATATGAATATGCCGGGAATGACCGGGCTTGAAGTTCTCCAGGAAGTTAAAACTTTTAAAGTAGAACAAGATTTTATTGTCATGACTGCCTTTGCTACTGTTGATACAGCTATCGAAGCGATGAAACTTGGGGCATCAGACTATATTACAAAGCCATTTAAAGTTGATGAGATTAAATTGACTATCGAAAAATCTATCAATAGAAAAAAATTAGTCTCAGAAAATATAGAACTCAAAAAACAACTACAGGATAACAACTCATTTAGCAATTTTATAGGTAATTCTGAACCAGTAGTAAAGCTCAAAAAACTTGCCACTCGGGTTGCCTCATCAGATTCAACTGTTTTAGTTCTAGGAGAATCAGGAACCGGTAAAGATTTAATCTCAAAAGCAATTCATCATTTGTCACCACGATGCAACGCTCCTTTTATAACTATCAACTGTGGAGCAATTCCTGAAAATCTGCTTGAATCCGAACTCTTTGGTCATATCAAAGGTGCTTTTACCGGTGCTATTAAAGATAAAGATGGGCTTTTCAAAGTTGCAGATAGAGGTACAATCTTTTTAGATGAAATCGGGAATACATCTCTAGCTATTCAAGTGAAACTTCTTCGGGTACTTGAAGATAAAATAATAACTCCTGTTGGTGATACCAAACCTATAGAAGTTGATGTCCGCCTTATTGCGGCTACCAATGCCCAGCTTGAAGAAGATGTCAGACAGGGACGGTTCCGTGAGGATCTTTTTTATCGTCTCAATGTTATCCCTATAGAAATTCCATCTCTTCGGGAAAGAAAAGAAGATATCCCTTTACTGGTAGATTTCTTTATTAAAAAATTTGCTGATAAAACAGGAACACAGATAAAAACTATTTCAAAAGAAGCGTCCGATGTTTTATTCTCATATAACTGGCCCGGCAATGTAAGAGAATTAGAAAATACATTAGAACGGGCAGTTTTATTAAATCGCACCAATCTACTCGAATTATCAGATTTCCCTGAAAAATTATCTATAAAAGAAAGCCCAGCAATTGTTACAGAGGCTGATCCTCTCAACCCAACTCTTGAATCGATGGAAAAAGCGTATATACATTTTGTTATGAGTCAAACTGGCGGGAAAAACGAGAAGCAGCAAAAATACTCGGAATCAACACTTCCACATTATATAGAAAAATTGAACGGTACGCTTTAAAAGATTTATTTAATAAAAACAGCGATGATTAATTTCTGTTTCAAATTTGAACAGCCCAATGGTATGTAACTTGCAAAAGTATTAGGCATGATGAGAAAAGATAGCGAAAGGATTCAAATGAATAGAGCAAAGCAAGAGCACGGATTTACTCTTATAGAACTTATGATAGTTGTTGTTATCATAGGTATACTCGCCTCATTGGCGATCCCACGTTTTATGGAAGCATCTACCAAAGCAAAACAATCAGAAGTAAAACTGATTATGAAGCAAATATATGTTAACCAACGTACATACCGCCAACAATCAATGGTGAATTCTTATTATCAACCGGGTGGGGCAGCATCAGCAGCTTCTCCACAAGCATTTGCTCTACTATGGGTTGAAATTATGAGTACATGTAAATACTCTTTTACCATTGCGGCAACTAATACTACCTTTCTGTGTACTGCTACCGGTAATCTTGATGATGACGCTACACTCGATACATGGACAATGGATCAAGATGGTAACCTTGTAAATACGATAGACGATGTAGTTGATTGATAAAAGTTTACAATACCTTTTCATACCTCAAAAAGAACCCGCTCTCCGGCGGGTTTTTTTTATACCTGCTTATTCATAAAAGACCTGTAGGGAACTGGCCTGCCTGTTCCGCAGACATATAGTCTTGTAGGTCGGGTTCCGTTGGTTTGAAATCGGTAGATTTAAAAATCGAGAAACCCGACAAGTTCCGTAGGGCAGGTCTCGCTTTTGAGACCTGCCACCTATTGCTGTAGTAGGGAAATCGCTAGCCTGTCCCGAAGGTATTTACCTCGTAGGGAAGAACCCCACATAGTGGGCTGTAAGCCTTTAACGGTTCTGCCAATACCCAAAACAAACTATTAACCAACCGACAAAAGAATTAAGCATGTTTTTATAATTGTCATTTCCAGCCTTCAGGCTGTTCCCCTCTATTAAGAGGGGATTAAGGGGTGTGTAAAAACAACGATTTAATAATTTCCTAACTCAAAACCTTTCGCAATTTGCCACACTTATTGCAAAACGCAATTTTTTCATAGGTAAGAAAATCAAAATAACTATTGGAACCGTCCCATAGTTCTTTCCAAATTATAAAAAAGCGTCTTTACGCATAAATAACGAGAGTGCAATCTGTTCAAAATTTGGGCGGAAGAAAGGCACAGAACTTGCCGATAGTAATTAGTAAATAAGGTAATTGAAACCATTAACGAACAAGACCCGTAGGAGGTTCATATGTTCTCAAAGTTCCATAATCGTCAAAAAGGTTTTACACTTATCGAATTAATGATCGTTGTTGTGATCATCGGTATCTTAGCTGCCTTAGCGATTCCTCGTTTTATGCAAGCTACAACAAAATCAAAACAGTCAGAAGCTAAACAGCTTTTGAAACAGATTTACACAATGCAACGTACATTCCGTCAAGGTGACATCTCTAATGCTTATGGCGATAATGGTATTTCTATTGCTGCTGCTACTGGTGGTACATTCCCGGATATCGGTGTTGAAGTTATGGCTACATCTATTTATGCTTATGCGATTGTTTCTGATGCTACAACATTTACGGCAACGGCAACAGCTAACTTAGATGATGATGCTACGATAGATACTTGGACAATCGATGAAACTGGATTGTTGCAACCAACTATTGATGACGTAACTGGTTAATTTCTATCTTAGTTAAATGAATTATCAAAGCCCGCCTCGGCGGGCTTTTTTTATGTCATTTTTTAAAGATCAGTTTCCGATTAAACTATTATTATGCAATTATTTTAAATAATTGCTTCTCTCTTTAAACCATACCTGCGAACGCAGGTACCCAGTACTACTTTATTATATAATCTCGAAGTACAAATCATCCCATCTTGGATTATCATTTTCAATAAGCTCTAATTTCCAATCCCTTTTCCATTTTTTTTACTGGCTAATATGTAAACAAAGTATTCTTTTGGCATAAGTTCTGGTTACCTGCGTCCGCAGGGATGGTTTAGGATTAGTTTATTGTCAACAATATAGGATAGAAGGCTGACAAGGTATGTCAGTATAAATCAAAATTTTTCTTAGTTTTCTGTACTCTTTTTCCGATACTAATAATAAGAAATTTTGTTGATTATAACCTCTAAGAAACCATATACTATAGCTATGACAAAACTCATCATCATAATTTTTCTCATTATAACGCCTGCTCTCATCGCCCAAGAGTCTGAAAAACCGGAACAATTCGGGCTGAACCATCTGACTGAATATCTTTCTTTAAAACCGTCAGATATTTCATTTCGTACCGACTATACCGAACCGGATTCATTCCGCCTCCAAATAGTCGCCGACTTAATGCAGCAACCTCTTGGCATGATTCCTTACATTGATAAATTCAAAAGTTCATATGTCAAAAAACAACCCGGCTTGGTTGCATCGTATCTGTTTGCCGATATGAAAAAAGAAAACCAGACCAGCCGTGAAAAAGCATACTATGCTGATATTTCAGAAATACAAAAAAAATACAATCTCTACTATACCGACATGACTCTCAATCAACTCTTAACCAGAGCAGCAACCTATATCGAAGTTATCTATCCTCGTTCAATTGATAAGTCACTCGCTTTTCTTTCAAAAGATGAAAAGAAATTTTTGACTCATGAATTCAAAGAACTGTTAGTCCAAAGAGTTTCCGATGAACTCCTTTCTGTTGAAGCGATGGATTCACTTGAAAAAGTGGAAGAGGCGTATATCGAACAGTTTGTTGCATTCGGAATCAAGATTGACAAAGACCCTATAATAGATGCAGGTATTTCTTCGGTCAATGAACTGATGCTTGAAATACAAAGTTTACGTCGACTCCTTAAATCAAAATCAACGACTGCTTCAAAAATTCTAAGCGATGCTTTCGAACTTCCTGACAATATAAATTTTGATGCATATCTAGGTCGTCAATCAGGATGGAAAATCGGTGGAACAGGTAATGACTATTACACCGGTGATTATAAATTTATTTTAGACTTTGGTGGCGATGATGTTTACGATCTTTCCTACGACCCAAAAAATCCCCACGGAACTATCATCATCGACCTAAGCGGTAATGACAGCTATCGCTCACAAACAGATTTCACCCTAGGCTCAGGCTGTCTTTCGGTTGGACTCCTATTTGATTTTGAGGGCAACGACCGATACGACGCAAAATCATTTTCTATCGGTTCCGGTTTCTTTGGGATGGGTATGCTCTACGATGTCTCCGGTGATGACCGCTACGACGGTGACACCCACGTACAGGGTGCCGGTTCATTCGGACTGGGACTGCTCATTGATGAAGATGGGCGGGATATGTATAACGCTGCTCTATTTTCCCAAGGGTTTGGGTTTATCGAAGGACTCGGTTCTATCTTTGATATCAAAGGTGCCGACTCGTATTATGCAGGTGGGAAATATAAAGATATTCTTCGCTACGATGACCACTACTTATCTCTCTCACAAGGTTTCGGCTACGGGCTTCGTCCATTTGCTTCGGGTGGTATTGGTGCAATAGTAGATATTGACGGAAACGACACCTACAACTCCGACATCTTTGCCCAAGCTGCCAGCTACTGGTGGTCACTCGGAATTATTTACGATTCATCAGGCAACGATAGCTACAACTGTTTTCAATATGGTCAGGGATGTGGAACCCATATGACTTTGGGCGGACTTATCGACGAGTACGGCAACGATGTCTACTTCGGCAAAGGGCTGATGCAGGGAGTCGGGCATGACTATTCCTGTGGACTAATCTTAGACCGTCACGGCAACGACACCTATACCGCTACTGATTTATCACAGGGTGCTGGCTCAGCAAATGGGGCAGGGGTGCTGATTGATAATGAGGGCGATGATCGCTATTTTATCAAGAACCCGAAAAACACCCAAGGCTACGGCAACCCTCGTCGTGATTTTGGTTCTATCGGACTGTTTATAGACTTAAGTGGTACAGACCAATATTTCGGCAATGGTCAGGATAATTTCTATTGGAAAACTAATTCCAAATGGGGTGGTGGAATAGATATTGAAACGATTAAAAAAGATTCTACTGAGGTAAAAGATGAGAAATAAAGTTTCACTTCTGATACTTCTTCTTGTTTTATCTATAACTACAAATAGTACCGCACAATCTACTTTGAAAAAACAAGTCGATTCACTTTTTGTCATAGCATCATCGGGCGAACTAAAATATCGCGACTTAGTAAAACCTACCATTGAAGAGTTAGCGTCTTTAGGATCTGTCATTGTCCCAATCTTAGTTGATAAACTCGACACAAAATCTGCCCGTGAAAGATTAACGGTAAATAATATCTTCAAAGCAATAGGGGCAGGTGCGGTTCCATATCTTATCACATCTTTAAAAAACCCGAACGGACTTATTGTCCAAAGGGTCTGCACTGCTTTAGGTGACATCAAAGATTCATCGGCAGTCGATGCACTCATCGCAATAGCTGACCATTCTCGTTGGCAGGTTCGCGACCAAGCGATTGGTTCCGTCGGAGATATTGCTGATAACAAAGCCGATGATGCCGTTCTGTTTGCTTTCAACGATGAAATCGGGCAGGTGCGAAAATCAGCCGCGGTTTCATCCGGGAAAATGAAAATCTTAGAATCTGTCCAACTTTTGATTCACCAACTTGGTGACGATTTTTACGGAGCAAGAATGTCAGCCGCAGAAGCACTTCTGAAACTAGACTCTACTTATATTGCTGAATCACTCGGCGATTCTTTATTCTCTCAAAATAGTTTTGTCAGTTCATTAGGTTGTCAAATCTTAGGCAAAATAAAAACAGATATCGCAATTGATATTTTATACCAGACTTTTCATACTTCAACAGGTAGTTTAAAACTGTCTGCCGCTCTAGCCCTGCTTGAAGCAGATAGCACCGATTTATGTGGTTTTCAGGATGAAATCATGAGTGCCGGATTTGACAAATTTTCCTCACTCAAACTGAAATCTGTTTTGCAAGCATCAGACACAGAATCTGATAAATAGCCTTTCCTAAATAACGAAAATAGGCCTAATCTCACCTATTATTGTAAACTAAATCAGTCTCATACCGATATTCTTAAGTAAGAAAAGGATTTCTCATGAATACTGATATTTATAACAAAATTATTGAAGACCACAAAGAGCTTACATCTCTTCCTCAAACTTTAACCGAAGTTTTGAGAATTTTAAAAGATGAAAACTCCAACGCCAATGACTTGGCAAATGTAATCTCACGCGACCCGGCTTTGACAGCCAAAATGCTTCGGATTGTAAACTCTCCATTTTATGGAGCAGGTCGTGAAATCACAACTGTCTCCCAAGCGGTGATGACTCTCGGAACTAGAGCAGTCGCAGCCCTTACATTATCAACCTCGATTTACGACATGACCGATAAATGGGAATCATCAATTGACAGAACTCGGTTCTGGCGACACTCGCTAGAAGTTGCCGTTGCGGCAAGATCAATCGCTGAAGCTATCAGGTATCCTCGAGTTGAAGAGGCATTTATTGCCGGAATCTTACATGATATTGGACTATTAGTTTTAGAAAAATCATTCTCGGATAAATTCAAATCTATCTGGAACCAAGCCGAATCAGGTGAACATCTTATTGAACTTGAAGAAAATAGCTGGAGTACTAACCACGCTCGGGTAGGACAGTTCCTGCTTGATCAGTGGAAAATCCCAACTGTTATTACAGGTGCAGTCGGACAGCATCATAATAATTTCCCTCCTGATGAAGATGATAAAGATTTTCTTCTGCCACAAATTATTGCACTTGCCAACAAGACCGCAAAATTTTCGATACTGACGGTGAATAATAATTCCGCGTATAATATCGAACAGAAGGAAATAATACGGAAAAATCTCAAATTATCCGTTGAGCAAGTGAAGGATCTTGAAGAAAGTATTATTGCTAAAGTTGTTGATGAAGCAAGTTTCTTGGAAATAGAAATAGGTTCTACAAGTGAAATTCTGCTTGAAGCAAACAAAATGCTCTATCGTCAATATATGACAGTCGAAAATTTGCTTTCAGAAAATGCCACGATGCAAAAAGAAATCACACAATCAAAAATTGAAAAAGCATCACTTGAAGCAGTCAATACAATAACGGCGACTTTCAATCATTATATTAATAATGCTGCCGCAACTATTTTAGGGCGAACGCAACTTTTAGAATTTTCATTGTCAAAAGGAACTATTGTTGATAAAAATAATAAGATGGATTCATCTCTTGAAGTTATCATCACCGGTGTCAATACAATCCAACTTGTTTTACAAGAGTTGAGAAATCTTTCAGAATTCAAGACAGTTGTCTATCATGACGATGCCTATATCTTGGATATTGAAAAGAAAATAAAAGAATCACTTGCTACCATAAATGAACAGCATGAAAATAGTATAGCAACTTGATTTGAAATTTAATTGATTATTTAAAAGCCGGTTTAAAGACCGGTTTTTTTTATTCGCTAGCTTTGATAATTATCGTGGCGTTGATTCCTGTAACCTCAAGCTTTTTCGACTTGTTACCAATACCAATTGTTGTCGAAGATATGAAATCATCTTTTTTGGTCTTAGCATCAAAATTACTAATAATCGAACCACCTTCGGTAGAGGCTTTCATCAGTATATTCGACTCATCCAATAAAACAATATTTACCATCCCATAATCAGAACGTATGATAGAGTTTCCGGCTAAAGCATCATTTGCGATAAAATAAATTCCGCCACCATTGTTTGTGAAATCTATAGAACCTTGCATACTGTGAGCTTTTATCACACCACTTTCATTGATTACAACTGATTTACCTGTGATGTCTGATAACATGACAGCACCATTCTTATTTACAATATTAACTGACCCATTTACATTACTAATTTTAAAAGGCTTATAAGAACCGGACAATGTTAAGTCACCGTCTAGTGATTCAACCGTTGTCTGACCATTTTCATTTTGTATATACACATCACCGGTATGATCGGTAACTATAATTTCAGCAGAGTTCGTCAAAGTAACATCACCCTCACAGTCATTCAGATAAATAGGTGCATGAGAATTAGAAACATTGATTGTTGAACTCAGATCCTCCAAAGTTACTTTGCCACGGTTACTGGCTATTTGTACACTGCCTTGGATGTCGCTAAAGTAACTGCTTCCTTGTCTGCTCTCTGAAGTAACGTTACCGTCAATATCAGTTACAAAAATGTCTGAATTCTTGGTACGCAAATTTATATCATTACGAATATCTCTGATCTCGGTTCTACCAAATGAATTGGTTATATCTATCCTGTTTCTTTGGGGAACGTACAAAACCATGGAACTATGTAAAACCTGACGTTTTGTATTGTGCAAATCAGGAAAACCGGTTGATATATGAATACCGGACTTATCAGACGTTATCTCTAAAGTTATAGATTCTAAAAAATCTTCGGAATCTTCTTCGGTATCCGAAGTAACTTCGTATCTATACTCTGCTAAAATTTTATTTTTATTCCATCCTTCGATTTCAACATTACCAATCTTATTCTGTATGATAATTGGAGCCTTCGATGATTTCACTAAAATAGAATCTTTGTATTGATTCGAGAATATCGCATAGTCACTGGAATGACGTTCAGGATATGGTACTCGTACAGGTGGAACCGGCGGAACTGGGGGGTCTCTCAAATCATCGAGGTCATGTAATAAAAAAGTAATATCATGTTCTTTTAAGTTAAGCGTTACTAACATTTCAATAATTTCACCAAATTCTTCTTGTAACTCTTTAGCCTCAAGTAGCTCTTCCAACTTTGATTCATCAAAGTTAATTTGTAAGCTTTCTTTCATGACTAAAAAATTACTTACTTCGGTTTGCAGCAGTTCCTGAATTTCATACATCGCAATTTGATATTCTTCTTTTTGCTTTGCAAAATCGTGAGATTGTTTTAAAAATATTTTTATATCTGAAAGTGATGACTCATGGTCAGCCAGTTGATCAACTATTTCCTCATCAAGCATCTCTTGAATCATATCTAAGTCAGACCGTAAAGTGCGTACGTTTTTATATAACTTTCGTAAAGACCTATCATTTTCAAGATATTTCTCTTCTTTTTTTAATGATGTTTTCAGAGTCGTTAAATCAGAAGTAAGACGGGGTACATCGCCACAGTAGTTTCCTTTTTCAAGGCTGATAAGAATTTTCAAAAGTAAGTTCTGATATTTCCGACCTTCAAATTCTTCATAATTTGAAAAATATTCTATATGATGCCGGATTAGAAAACTTAATTTTTCCATTATTTCCTGATAATCTTCAGCGGCACGGCGTTCGGAATCTGTGAGCTGATTGACAGGAGCTACAACCTCAACTTCGGTAAATTCCGGTTCCGGGAAAAATATAACTTTCTGAGCATTTGATGATTGAAAGAGAAGTAAAACAAAGGCGGTAATGAGGAGAGAAACCCATACCATACGTGAGCGTCTGTCTTCGACATCGCCGTCCCATGGATGGGTTTTTGTTCTCAACTGTCTGGTCAGTTGAGCATTATTGTTCTCTTGGAGCATCATTACGTTCATCTTTCAATTATATAAGGCATTATTACCTACTTGTTTTACGACATTTATGCCTATAAGTTGCCTAAGTTGTTCAAGCTACACAAAATATCTTACTTTTCCAGTAAAAAGTGTAAAAATTGCGATATTATATTATCCTTATAATGAAAACTATTTCACACTAATTTATGTTATAATATTGGTATGAAATCACTCTCAAAAACCACTTTTATTAAACAGCTACAGGGCAGTGATTTACGAGGAAAAATATTTTGCCGTTAATATTGCGTTTTTTATAATAATTCTTTTCAAAAGGGCATTTTATTTGCATTTATAGATAGGAAATAGATAATACGGGGTAAGTATGCAAAAATATTTTGTTTTAGCGTTAACTATAATACTGGCAGGTTCTGCCTTTGGCTTTGATAGAAACAGCGAACATGCTGATAGGTTTCAAAATTTCGATTTACAGAACCGTCGAATCTTAGATAATTCTGTAAATTCCATCCAGTCGTTATTAAGCAGTTTTTCTGATCTTGCGGTATCTTTATCGACGGCACCATCCAAATTCAGACAGGATAATTCAGTCGCTCTGATTCTGATTGACAGCAGTTGGCTTGTTATTTTCGATGATGACCGTAATGGAAGTAATAAAATATTCTGGCAACGCTATGATGCCCTTGGTCAACCTATCGGCACCAACCAACTTGTGGCATCTTCACCAATCGGTTCTGATTTTATAGAACCTATTGCACGGATAGATTCTTTGGGGAAAGTGTATCTCTTTTTCAGAAACAGTTCCGAAGGGCTTATCTACGCCAGCAGATATAACTCTGACCTCACAATTGATATTCCGACATTTTTGGTAAACGATACAGCTGGGGCGACTTTTGCAGGACCATTTGATGCTGCCGTTTATCCGAGTGGAAAAATTGCTATCGCTTGGGAAAACTACTCTATCGCAGGTTCGACGATTGAATATCGACTATACAATGAAACGGCTGTCTCAATATTTGGACCTTCATCAGCAAACGCTGATGGTGGCTCCACTTCCCATTGGGTACCATCAGTCGACATTGACCCATCGGGCAATTTCCTTATCGCATGGGAAGATTACCGAAACAGCAGAGCAGATATTTATGCTCGACTCTTTAACGGAGCAGGAACCGCAATCGGTTCTGAATTTGCAATCGTTCCACCACCGTTTGATGCCTCCAACCAGTTCGCTCCCGAAGTAAGTTTCATCTCTGGCGATACTTTTGTCATCGGATGGATCGACCAACGTGAAGGACAGGAAGGGTTCTTCCAAGTATACTCATCTCTTGCTGGACTTGTCGGTAGCAACCAACTTATTTCAACAGCAGATACTCTCTTTATAAATTGGAATCTCAACTTTGCCAAAGACAGAGCCGATCAACTTTCAGCAGTATGGGCATCGTTTGGACCGCAGAACTATATCAACATGCAGGACTTCTCTAGTGCTTTTATCCCGATCGGAAGTAAACTGGTTATGAACAGTTCAGCAACCGGACGACGATGGGAACCATCTCTTTGTTTTAATTCCACAGATCAACATATTATAAGCTGGTCAGAATTTGCTATTGATAACTCTGATATCTTTCTCAATATTTTTGATGACACCCACAATGCAATCTTACCTGAAGAACTCAAAGCAAATGACGATTCCATAGGTGCTATCTCTCTTAATCCACAAATGACAGTCTCGACCGATTGGTACAATTTGATTGTCTTTGAAGACCGACGCAACGATGCCGGTGATATTTATATCCAAACTATTTCAAACACGGGGATCCGTCTCTACACTAATATCAAAGTCAATCAGGACGTTGGTGCAACGTTGCAGACCGAGCCTGCAATAGCAGCCTCTATCACACAGAAGAAATCGCTTGTCACATGGGTTGATAACCGAGTAATCAACACAGTTTCAGGACAACGAATCTTCGCACGGTTTGGTACTGAATTTGGTCTGTTTTCTGAAAATGAATTTTTAGTCTCTGATAGCTCTACTACTGATTTCAAAAAATCTACAAAAGCAGCAATCAATTCAAATGGCAAAGCTCTTATTGTTTGGCTGGATAAAAGAGATGGCACAAACCAAGTCTACGGTCAATGGCTTGCCACTGATGGTTCTCTAGATGGTGCCGATTTTCTAATCTCAAATGATTTAACCGACAGCACCATTACCGATTTACAAGTCACAGTAGATAATGCCTCAAATTTTTATATCAGTTATCTTGAAAAAGAACTCGTACCGAGAAAATTCAAATCAATCCAATATCTCAGCAATGGTTCTTTAGGAGCAACCTTTGAAAAAACTTTCCCGACTAATGGATTTGTAATTGAACAAATTTCTGTTGCTCTCAAACAAAATGGTAATATCGTTGTTGTCTATGGTACCCTCGAAACAAACCGAAGACTCTTTCTCGCTGAGTATTCATCCGATGGCACCGAGCTCACGGCACCTTTTGAAATTTTGGATATACAAGATTCCGATGCTGTCGATGCTCATATCTCCGTCAGCAACAATGACTACATAAGCGTTACTTGGGTTGATACTCGAAACGGTTCAAAAGAAATTTACTCCCAGATTTTTGACGATCTGTTTATAGCGATAAGTTTAAACAAAAAAGTATCAAATGATTCACCGGAGTTTATGGCAACTCCTTTCTCAACGGCACACAACGGAAGAGCTTGGTACTGCTGGGCTGACCCACGAGCAAACGGTATAAATATTTACGCCAACAATACGATATATCTCGCAACTGATATAGATGATAACGAACCAAATATTCCAACCGGCTTTGAACTGATTCAGAACTATCCAAACCCGTTTAATCCATCGACCGAAATTTCGTTTAGATTGCCTGAGAATTCGTTTGTGACAATTTCTGTTTTCAATATGCTCGGACAGCATGTCAAAACATTGGTCGAGTCAGATTTGAACGCAGGTCTGCATACGGTAACTTGGGATGCTACTAACCAATATAACAATCGGGTTGCGTCGGGAATTTATTGCTATAAAATGGAAACTGAGAAATTTGCTGAGATGAAAAAAATGATGCTGCTTAAATAATTTATCCCATTATTCTTTCAAACAGAGATTCAAACCAAGGAATAAAGAGATTTAAGAAGTCTAAGAAAAAGTGAGCTATAACTGCCGGCCAGATTGTTTTATAGCGAACATAAGAAACCGCAAAAAGAGCTCCAACAGCAGTTATCACAACAACACCGGCAAGCCCCTGATACAAATGTGGGATGCCAAAAAACAGTGATGACAAAATTACCGGTACAGTCCAACTATTGAATTTTCCAAGCAGACGAATCCGAGTCATTAAATATCCCCGAAAAACAGCCTCTTCACAAAACCCTGCCGTAAACGACATGACTACCCATAACAATTTTCCAAATAATTCCTGAGGGAGAAACATCTCTACTTCACCTGGTATTACATACCCGAGCTGAGCCATGAAATAAGTCAATATCGTTGCGATTACAAAGAGAGCCATCAGTATTGCAAAACCGCGGGCAAAATCTAAAACACGAAGCTTTACCAAACCGATACTATTGACTGTTGTCTTCTCTTTTATAACAGCTAAATAAATAACCCCATATAAAATCCAAAGAGATATGATAGTCACGATGTATGTGAATATTCTTATCGTTTCATCCATATTGGCAAACAAGTCAGTTGTGTCACCAAAAAATGCTTGAGAAACAAAAAGAAAAATAAAAGCCAAACAGAAATAAGTCATTTTAGAAACTTGAAAATTAACATTCCAAAATTGTTGTTTAAAAATATCAAATTTTGTGACAGGCAGTTCTGCTAATGGTGTATCTGAATTGTATTGTTCCAAAATCGCTCTCTTTATCTTTCACATTAAATCACACGAATCTTATGATACTATATCTATCGGTGAAATCAATTAGTTTCTTTATTCTCCTAACTTGTTGTCATTCAGCATGTGAAATTCACATCCCAGCCTTGACTTTCCTACAGTTTTTGTAGTGAAATGCATCTGATAGCCAAAAAACTCCCTTGTAGTAACTTGGTTTCAAATTAGATACAAAAGGAGATTCATTTGGCAAAAAACAGACTTATTTTTCAAAACTGGCTGGTAGAAATAGGCTACGATCCAAAATTGGGAGGACCGCATAAAAATGAAATTGAGCAGATATCAATCGACGAACTTTTTGAATCAGGCTTTGATATTTCACAAGAACAACCGAGCAGTCGGCAGATTAACCGCAGAAAAATTATCGAACAAGCAGTCAAAGCTGCCCTTGAAAAACTGACCGATGATGAGCATGAGTTTATTATCCGTTTTTATTTCATGGGCGAAAAATATATCGAAATAGCAGAAAAATCAGAACGGGAAATCTATCGCCTGGTATCGCTTCATAATAGAGCAGTAAAAAAACTGAAAAACTATCTCAAAAAATTTGTCAAAGAACAATTTGCTGTAACAGAAGATAGCCAACAGGTCTGTCTTATTTGCGACTCACCGTACAAAAAAGAAATCGACAAACTGATTCTGATGCGTGACCCTAAAAGCACATGGAAACATATTATTCAGAATGTTTCTAAATCGTATAATATAAAAATCAAATCACCACAGATTCTAATCGGACATGAAAAATATCATTAATCTAAAAAAGGAGCAACAAAATGAGCGAACAAAAAAAACAGATTAAAAAACTACGAGGCGAACATTGTTTAAATATTTTTGTTTCGTATGAACTCAAAGAACAAATAAAATCTCTTGCTAAAAAATATGACCGAACAACATCGGACATGGTGCGGGCGGTTTTAAAAATCGGTATTCCAATGATGTAAGGTCTCTCGGCGGCAGAAGAGATTATGGTAAAAGAATATATATCTCTATTTCGTAAACTCCGTCAGGTAAAATCCCTAAAAGATTTGTAAAACTATATTAAATAAGCGGCAGGCGAAATTGTCTGTCGCTTATTATTTTTGAGAGTTGACTTTTTTTAAAGCTTGAGACATAATATAAGTATATTCGAAGGGAATTTATATGTCTGAAAAATCAATAACTAATCTGCTCGTACCTGTTTTTATATTTATCGTTTTAATCTCTCATACAGCATTTGCTCAAGAAAACTCTACATCTAAACTGCAATCAGATACAACTGAGATTCAATACGTTGATTCTTTTAAACTAAAATCAGAATCACATGCCTTTAAATCGTCGCTATACGGTACTCTTGTGCCGCTTCCAACAATCGTGTTTACAATTCCAGGTTTAGTCTTTGGACCATCGTTAGGTTATTTTTATGGCGGCATGCTAGGTCGTGCTTGGAAAGGAATAGCAATAAGGTCAGCTGGTGTAATCGGGATGGCTAGTGCTATAGCGTGGAGTTTTTCAGATTTTGATTTTGGTGATAATAATTCAAACTCTGCTGGTGCTGGTATATTGTTTGTAACATCAGCATCTGTTATAGTCTTCTCAGCAATTTATGATATCGCAAAAATAAAAAAAGCTGTTCGCAAAAGTAATGCTGCTTTGTCTAATGCGAGATTGGATATTATACCAAAATATTTTTCCCAAACAAATTCGGTTGGAATATCTTTAAATCTTCACTTTTAAATATATCAAACATTATTTGACCACAAACATTGTTTGCCGATAATCTTTATTTGACCTGAAACTATAAATAGTCTACATTCAGGTCATGAACGATCAATACGATAAAGAATATTTAGCAATCGACTACGGCAGTCGTCGCATCGGCGTTGCCAAATCAGACCCGATGGGGATAATTGCCTCGGCACTAACAACCCTCGAGGTAAAGTCTCAAAAAGATGCACTCGAAAAAATTCGTAAACTTCTCGACGAATACAATCCAAACGCAGTTATCTTCGGCTACCCGCTTTTGAAATCAGGCGATAAATCAGACAAATGTATTGAAATTGACAAGTTTATAAATAAACTCCAAGAGACCTACACCGGTAAACTTTATCGAGTCGACGAATTCGCATCATCTATCGAAGCGACCAAAATCATTCACGCCCATGGACAAAAAGTCGGCAAAGATAAAAAAAGAATCGACCGACTGGCGGCAGTAATTATTCTCGAACGTTTTTTAGAAGAACAGCAATAAGGGACTTCATGTTTCAAAATTTATATATGAAAATTAGCATACTACTGTTATTCATAGCACTCGTAGTTTCAATCTTATGCTACCGAATGTACACCGAAGAAATAGATTTAGCAGATAATACGGTAACACTAATTATCAAATCAGGAAGTAGCTTTTCAGACATAAGTTCGACTCTATTACAAAACCAAGTCATCACTTCTAAAATAATGTTTAAATACCCTGCCCAACTTAAAGGGATAGATAAAAAGCTGACTCCCGGTCGTTATGATTTCAGCGGTAAAAATTCCTGTCGTTCAGTTTTAGAACGACTTGCCAATGGTGATTTCCTTCGTATAAAACTGACCATCCCCGAAGGAAACATGATTTGGGAAACAGCCGCACTTATTGGCAAACGTATGGAACTTGACTCAGCTGTTGTCAGAAACCTTGCCTATGATACAAGTTTTGTGCAGTCGCTTGAAGTGCCATCACTAGAAGGGTACCTTTTCCCCGAGACATATTATTTTGCTTGGGGCATCGATGAAAAAAGAGTTGTCAGAGAACTCGTTGCAATGTATAAATCACAAACCAAAGATATTTGGTCTGATAACCTCCCGAACAATTTATCGCATGATGAAATTATTATAATGGCATCGATTGTTGAATCTGAAACCGGGGTAGGCGGAGAGCGAAAATTAGTATCATCTGTATATCATAATCGTTTGAAAATAAATATGAAACTCGATGCGGATCCGACTGTTATTTATGGATTAGGAGGACTCTCAAGATCCTTGTATAGAAAAGATTTACGAAAAAAAACTCCATACAATACATATATGCAAAAAGGTCTACCGCCAACACCTATAAATTCTCCCGGGCTTGCTGCCATCAAAGCGGCGATTGCACCAGAGCAGACTGACTATTTTTATTTTGTGGCTGACAATAAAGGCACTCATTATTTTTCAAAAACAAATGCCGAACATAACAGAGCAATCAGAAGAATTCGTTCAGATAACTAACAACCGTTAGATTATTTCTTCTCTCTCAGAAATCAATTTTGCAAACTTAGCAGTAATATCCAACAGGACACCTTCCTCAAAAACAGAAAATGCAAGATCCTCTTCAGAACTATAACCAATCATACCGATTATAATTCCCTCATGTTTGAGAGGATGCAAAACATACGACCGACTATTATGGTCAAGAAGTAATTTTTTCTCAAAAAAGTTACCGGAAAATATTCCCGCATAACTATCAGAAAATACATTACCATCATTTGCGACCTGTTCAAACAACGATGGAGCCGTAGGCAACGAAATAGATAAACCGTCCAAAAATTCTCCATTGTTCCAGGTAGAAATTGCTAAAAAAGAATTCTCCGATTGATTACGAACAACCAAGACACCTTTGTTAATGTCAAAATTTACTAAAAGCCGTCTCGTTATTTCGCAAAATATCTCAGAGATATTAGCCTTTTGTGGTAGTTCCGATTCAAAATTAAATGACAAATCTCTTTCTTCCGATAAATAGCTACGATTTGAAATCATTATATCAATCCTATCTATCAGACAAGTTCTGTCGACTCTTTTTTGAGGTTATACTTTTTAACTTTACGCCAAAGAGTAGTTCTGCCTATACCAAGTTCTTGTGCCGTCTGTGTAAAATTCCAATTGTTATCATTGAGAGTTTTCACGATGAGAGACCGCTGTCCTTCATCAAGAATCCCATTACCCTGATCGGCACTCATGTCGACTGTGAATCTACTTGTCGACGATGACCTGTTTGCTGATTCAATAAAAAGTATATCGCTTTCTTCAATCTGCGATGTACGGCAAAGCGTAGCCGCTCTTTTGATAATGTTCTCAAGCTCTCTGATATTTTCAGACCAGTGATGACTGTAAAGTAGTTCAAGTGCTGTCCTGCTAAACGAGAACATTGGTCGGTTTGTCGCATGAGAAATATTTCGGATAAAATATTCCGATAGTGATTCTATATCATCAAGTCTGTCGCGGAGTGCTGGGATCGAAATCGAGACTTCACTCAACAGATGATAAAGTTCTTTTTCAAATGCACCCGAGTTTACTAAATTTTGTAAGTTGTGGTTAGATGTGGAAAGAAACCGTACCGACAACGTTTTCCCGTTGGCAGAATGTTCTAACCGATTCGTATGCATAAACTGAGTTAGTTTTTGTTGAGTTGTCAATGAAAGCAGATGAATGTCTTTTATAAAAAGTGTGCCTCTGTCAGCTTTTTCAAGAAGAGAAAGATTTTGAGCAGTTCCATCTCCAAAAAGGATTTCATCAAATATTGGAGTCGGGGTAGAGACAGTATCAAGCACAACAAACTGTTTTTTTCTTCTGTACGAATGATGATGGATAATTTTCGCCGCAAGTGATTTCCCTGAACCGGAAGGACCTGTGATTAAAACTGAAATGTCTGTAGGAGATACTTTTTGCATTTTATCTCTTAAAATTTTCACCTGTTTTGAGTCGCCAACAAGATTGTCAAAACCGTAATTCATAGCGACAAACTGTTTTAATACTGACAACTCGGACTTGCTCTTTTGAGCCTTTGCTGCTTTAAGCAGAACCATTGTCAACTCATCTTGCGAACAGCTCTCAGTAATCAGATCAAACAGACCTGCTTGTATAAATGAATGCTGTGTTTCATCGCTTGATGATTGCACCCCGATAATTTCGATAAACGGATTACTTGTACAAAACGATGAAAGCCGATCTGCAGAATATTGATCGTTATCGGTTTGCACTAACACAACGTTGTATTTTTCGAGCATGTTTGTTGTTGATTGTGCGTATAAAGAATCAACCATTGTAATTGTGTATTGGCTTTCTGAAATATTATCCAGAAGTTTTTTAGAAAGCTCAACCCTTAGATTTACGGTAAGTATCTTAATGTGTGACTGCATTTGTTCTTTCCAATATGTTTATAATTATTATTTTTCTTCTTTGCTGCGTAACTTTTTAATTTCAAGACAACATCTTTCAAGCTCTATAAAAGAAGCATCAAAAGAATCTGATTTTATATTGTTATCTTTTTGTATTTCTTTATAAAACTGAAACAAATAATCTGCGTGAGTTTGTAACTCTTGCGTGATTGTCTCAACATGAAATGAATCGGAATTTTTCAATGTAAACTGCACAAGCGAACAATCAGTATTCCCAACGACGCAGTTACGAATATGAATTTTTCTCTTCGATGCTTTCGGATAATTTTTGTGTAAGTTCTGTAGATTTGTATCTAATAAACTTTTTTGTGAGAGATTAAAAAAGGTAAGTGCAGTTATATTGCAAGTGAGTAGTTGATTGTCCGAACGATTAATGATTATTATAGGGTCGGTATGTTTGGTGATTTTTTGCATCTCAGTAACAGCTCGCAAAATTTCGTTATATCTATTCCGAGCGACATGAAGCTTATGCAAAAAGATATCTTCAATCTCAGATGTCTGAAATAAACCGGACGGCGATACCAAGCCAATAAGAATATTTTCGGTAAACGGAACAGTGAGAACTCTCATAAGACCATTCTCCGCTGTCATAATCTGTTGGGCGTAGGTCGCATCGTAAGCGTATTGAATTTCTGATTTCAAAGAGTCGTTAATAGCATCAAAAGAACCTGAACGGAATAAAAAACTATTTTCAGATTTTATAAACAGGGAACAATGTTTTGGAATAAATGATTGTATCATGTTGCAATCTTCTTTTGAAAAATTCTTATATAAAGCAAGGTGCCATAATAACGAATCAAAATTCAGATTAGTTTCTGACGACAACAATGTATAATCGGGAATAAACCGACTTTTATTTTGTAGTAAAGTTTCCACAATTTCTCTCCTTGAGAGTTTCTTGCATTCAGTTGTTTCAATTTGGTACATTATTTTTATCGGATGAAACAGTCAGAGCTTTAGTGTTTATCCACATTATTCCTACTGCGAGTGGTTGTTTTTTGTTGATTTACTCCTAAATAGATGCTACTCAATACAGTATGAAAAAGACTAAAATTATAGCTACCTACGGTCCCGCAATAGCAAGTAGTTCCAAAGTGAGACAACTTGTCGATGAGGGCGTTAATGTTTTTAGAGTAAACTGTTCCCATGGAGTAGAAGCAGATTTTAAAAAAGCTGTCAATGTGATTCGCAAAGGTACCGTCGGTTCATTATTTCCGATCGGCATTCTATTTGATATTTCAGGTCCTAAACTGCGACTCGACCGTTTTGAGGGAGAGCTGCCAATAAAAAAAGGTGAGAGCATAATCCTCACCACTGGTAAGACAAACATTGATAAACGAATTGTTGCCGTCAACCATCCTGTAATTATCGCATCGGTCAAAAAAAACGAACGGGTTTTTATTGATGATGGAAACATTAGTTTAAAAGTTTTGAAATGTTCTAAGCAGGAAATTGAATTAGAAATCATGAACGATGGTGTCATTCTCCCGGGCAAAGGTATCAACCTGCCTGACTCAGATATTAAGATTCCGACAATTACAAAAAAAGATATCGTAGATATCGAAACAGCGTGTGCCTGCAACGCAGACTTTATAGCACTATCATTTGTACGCTCAGGTGATGATATAATTCAAGCACGTAAATTACTGAAAAAATTCGGCGGTGATCAACATATCATTGCTAAGCTTGAGAAAAAAGAAGCTATCGAGGATATCGAAAACATAATGCTTCTTGCCGATGGCGTCATGGTTGCCCGAGGTGACCTAGGTGTCGAACTCCCGTTTGAAGACCTTCCGCAACTTCAGAAAAAAATTATAAGACTCGCCAATCATCACCATAAACCGGTGATTGTTGCAACCCAGATGCTTGAGTCGATGCGTTTTGCTCCGAGAGCGACAAGAGCCGAGGTAAACGATGTTGCCACAGCAGTCTTTGATTTTGTCGATGCCGTTATGCTATCTGCGGAAACTGCCACCGGGGAGTATGCTCTTGAAACAGTGCAGACAATGGCTCGAATTGCTGAGAGTTCAGAAAACTTTACCAAACATCACAAAGCTGCTCCTCATATCGATCGTTATTTTATTAAGTCAGCGGTGACCCATGCGATTGCATCTTCGGTGAGTTCTATACAATTAGAATTTGAGTCAAAAGCTATTTTTGCTTTTACATCTACAGGTTTTACCGCCGGACTTATTTCTAATCTATTTCCTCCTCAAAGAATCGTTGCTCTGACATATAACACAAGAGTCCTCGCCAAACTTACCTTACTTCGCTCGGTCTATCCCGTGCTGGTGAAAAAACCAAATTCATTTCGCAAGATGGTGAACACTGTGCAGAAAGCTGGACTCTCTCACAAGTTGGTAACTCTGAATGATGATGTAATCATCACCGGTGGACTTCCTTTTGATGTTAACGTCGGGACCAACTTTATGATGATTCATAAAATTACAAAGTAGAGTTAAAATGAAAAAAATTATACTGTTACTTCTCATCTTTATTTTAAGTGTGCCAACCAGCTCTGCCGCGGATAAGTCAAATAAGAAAAAAGCAAAAAAAGAAATCTGTATTTCTTTTGATGAACTTCCGGTAGCAGTTTCTTTCCAGGATGTCGACCGTGATGCCATAACCTATCTGATATTGCAGGCGTTAAAAAAATATGAGGTGAAAGCTATCGGCTTTGTCGTTGGCGATCAGGTCAATGAATCGTTTGATATCTTAGGTGAATGGCTCAATAGTGGTCATACCCTTGGGAACATGACCTATTCCAATCAGGATTTTAACCAGCTTGGCATCTCGCAATTTATTGATGATCTGATCCATGGCGAAAAAGAACTCGAGCCGATGATTAAAGGTTTTGGACAGAAGCAAAAATATTTTAGATATCCATATCTACATTACGGTAACAGTTCCGAAAAGAAAAAACAGCTTTCCCTATATTTAGATTCCAAACAATTACATGTTGTACCCGCTACTGTTGTCATCGAAGATTACCTTTATAATATGTCTCTAGATAAAATGGGGAAAGAACCGGACACAACTGATTATTTTGCTTTAATGAATGAATATATCAATCATGTTCTCGATGAAATCGAAGCATCGGAAAAATTGTCAAAAGAAATTTTGAACCGTCCCTGCAAACAAATTTTGAAACTTCGTGCCAATCGAATCAACGCTGTCTTTCTTGATGAAATGCTCGGTGCGATTAAAGAGTTGGGTTACAAATTTATAACGGTTGATAAAGCACTCAAAGATAAAGCCTTCCATCGTCCCGAAGCATACTTTGGGGCTGGCACAGTCAACTTTTTACAAATGCTCAAAGACTCCGACCCCGATCATCTCCCGGCTCAATAACTAAATAGAAACATGTGAAAGTGGGCAAGATGAATCAAATTTATCCATAATACCCGTTGACATTGTTCCTCAGCCCTGTTATTTTTCTATGAATAACTAATCTTACATTTATCTAACAAAACAAGGAGCATAGTATGCCTAAGTATGTAATCGAAAGAGAAATACCGGGAGCGGGAAATTTATCTGCTGCTGATCTAAAAGGTGTCGCGCAAAAATCCTGCAGCGTCCTTCAGGAACTCGGACCTAAGATCCAATGGGATCACAGCTATGTAACTGCTGATAAAATCTACTGTGTCTATACTGCTGAAAACGAACAGATGGTACGTGAACATGCTGCCAAAGGTGGCTTCCCGGCAAACGCAGTTTCAGAAGTGAAAACCATTATCTCTCCAACTACTGCCGAATAGATTTAAATGCAAACTTTTATTTGTTACGATAAATAAAGGCGGAACATAAATTGTTCCGCCTTTTATAACTAACTGTTTTTGTATTCCTCCTTAGAAATAAACTTCCTTCCAAGCAATTTGATCTTTATATATCTGCGATGTTCTCCTATAGCTATCTAATTCACGGTCATAATGAAATCCGGCACTATTATGTGCGATAATATCATTGGCGATAATTGATCCATAAAAGTCAGATGAGTTCCTTAAATCGGCAGAACCCTCAGGGCAATAAAAAACTGCTGAGATTGTACCGCTATTTTTTAAAACTAAATCACCCTGTGATAAAAATGTAAGATCCGATGGTGTCCCACCGTCATTTATGTCACCTGAATTTTTAATCTCAATATCACCTGTTATATAAATAGTCACTTCAGCATCTGGGGCAAGAGTTAAGGCAGCATCTTTACTAAGAACAATTGATGAGAAATAATAAACCCCACTCGTTAATACGACATCGCCATCCTTGGCGTCAAATGATTTTGTAACCGGATCATAATCATACGTTCCGCTAATCCCTGTTGATGCGATACTGGTCGCTTCTGCCCAATCATATTCAGATTGAGGGATAAGTTCAAGATCATGTACTGGTGCAGTAGAACTTGTATCACCTACAATGATAGCACCTGCATTGATGTCTAAGCCACCGTCTAGTGATGTAATCGCATCACCACTCACAGTTGCTCCATTTTTAACAATTACATCGCCATTTGAACCGATACTACCACCTTCGTTAAGAACCGTTGCTACATAGGCTCCCGAATCGGAGTTGTACGAGTCGGTTGACATACTATTTCTTATATCAATAACTTCATCACCATACATCGCATATTTAAAAGGGTTAAACTCTAATGGCACCAACCAAGTTTCAACTCCTCCTCGGCTTTCTTTCACCGTTGCAAAGGACCTGATAATTATTGTATCAATCAATGCCGAATCCACTGTATTGTCGATATACAACACAGTAAAAGAACCGCCTTCATAATCAATATCTGTAAATCCTGAGTCCCATGCCGGGTTCTCAGATATTTTTGCCAGTGCTTGTTTTAGACCCGCTTCGGCAATATAAAATGCTTGGTCGGAATGCAGTTGATTGTATGACAACTCAACATCGGTCGTTGCCTGGTCAACAGCAGTAATTGCAACCAGTGAGATTATTCCCATAAGGGCAAGAACTGTTAATAAAGCAGAACCTCTATTTGAAAATATTTTTTTCATCTCTTCCTCCTAAATATTTCTGATACAGACTGTTTCTGATAATGTCCAGTCTCGGTAACCATTGTTGGCATTATAAGATTCATCTTGATATTCTGATTGAGTTTTTATTGTGATTTTTATAATATTATCTTCTATCGATTCGAAATTTATAGAGACAATATTGTCAGCATAAATCGAGGTAGAACTATAAGAACAACCTTTCATAAGAAAATATGTATTTTTTTCAGAACTTTCATCATCATCATCGTCGTCGTTGTCATCATCATCATCGTCGTCGTCGTCGTCAAATCCACTAACATTAGAACTACTTGCTAGAAAATATGAAACAGTATCAACTTCGTCATACATACTGTAAAATATCATCAAACTATCGCCGTTTATCTCATACGGTTCATGACCATCAAGTTTATATCCTGCTTGGCGTAATGTTGTAGAAATATCTTCAATACTTGAGCGAGCAATATTTTGAATATTAGACATTTCAATTTGTACTGTTGTTTGGTCTTGCATCTTTGAATAAAAACTAAAACCACCGGAAATTATAATACCGGATAAAGCAACCGCTATCAACATTTCTATGAGTGTAAAGCCCCGTTGATTTTTAATTGTACACATGAATAGCACCTTTTCTCAAATAGGTCGAATATGTCGTCATCTTTGGCAAATTGGTTTCGTCTTCCCAGTTGATGGTAACCATAATTTCAAAAAGCCCTTCAGGAATATCTGCGTCGGAACTGTTGTTTTGAATCATTACATTTATATCATACTTATTATCTATGCTTCGTTCAGAAAATTCATATGGCACCGTTGGAAGTGAGTCCATTGCTTCGTAATATTCTATCTGTTCTCTGACTAGTTTTGATGTCTCCGATGTATCCCTCGATGTTGAGTTACTTTTTACCGATAACACAACCATAGGGGCTACCCCAAGCAGACCTACACTGAGAACTATCATCGAAACTAAAACTTCTAAAATTGAAATACCTTTATTGTTCATATCTAACTCCATAGTTGAATCTTTTACTATTTTAATTGCAAGTTGAATACCAAAAGCACCAAGACAGTGATATTTTCTCGCAACCGTTTTGTTAGTAGTAGCTTACAAACATGGAAAAAGTTATCCTTTTTAAGAGTTCGTTGAAATGTATAGGAATCTTCCGATTAATTATCATTAGTAGTCGACACTAACATCCATGATATGATGAGTAATATTTTTGTTTTTATTAAGCTTTTATCTGAATTAGTCTCAATAACGAGCTTCTTTATCAAAACCAATTTTGTTTGACATAGACTTATTAGTGAAATATATTGGTATGCTATTAATATAATCTTTAAAGGGAAGATGTGTATTACAAGTTGACCAAGAAAATAAATCGATTTTATAGCTATTTAGATTTTGAAGCTCTCTTCTGGATAACAGCAATCTTTCTACTTGCAGTTTCTGATCCTTATAGCTCTGCTCATTACACACTTTTTTTGCCGTCACTATTGTTTGATATACAAAGTCCGGGATATGGGCTTGGACATTCTATTGCTCATTTTTTTCATGGCAATATACGTGCATCATTTGATACACACCCTTTAGGAATTATTACAGTTTTTGTATTACTAAGACATTCTTTTATACTATTACAAAAATCATATAAAAAAAATAGAAACATGGAGAGTTATCATGGCTAACATTATGCAGTTACTACCTGAATTAGAAGGCGACGAAATGGTTTTTGTGCAGGGACTTATCAAAGATATGGATGATAACAAAGCACAGATGTTTGCGAATTCTTATAGACCGCGCAGAAAAGATCCAACAACAATGTTAATTGTAGTATTGTTAGGATTTTTAGGATTTGCCGGGATTCATCGGTTTTTGATAGGACAAATTGGAATGGGATTACTTTATTTATTTACTGTTGGATTTTGTTATATCGGGACGATTATAGACTTAATCAACATTAAAAAAATGACATTTGCTTATAACCAGTCTCAAGCCCAGCAAGTAGCTTTAGCTGTAAAGGGTTCGTAGTAGAGATAGTAGTTTCAGAGAGATGATGTTGTAGGGAAACCGCTTGCCTGTTCAGATAAATAGTTTCAGGATGAACAATTCCCTACATACTTCGCATAACAGAGAAATAATGCAGGCTCGATGTAAATAATGCAGTACCGATTATAAGTAAAATCGTACCATAATAAAGTGGTGGTATCGGAAGGTGCTTCATCAGAATCCCCAAGCCGATCATAAACAGAGCTATCAAATAGGACTGCATCGCCTGAAAAGCAAACACGCAAATTTTCTCTTTATGGGGTGATAATTCTTTTATTCGCAGAAGATTTTTATCTATAATTTTTTTAAACATCAATCTGTTTTGCAAAATCCCCAAAAATATCCCAACTCCAATCATGATATATGCAGTCGAGTCAAGAGGCAGGATTTTTGTAATTCCACGTCCAAATAAAAACAGCCCTATACATGACCACAATATACCGGCGGTGCATACAAGGGTCGTTCTTTTTACTGCTGGTTCAGGTATGCTCATTTAGCAATAATACAACAATAATTCTCAGATATCTATGTAAAAACTCGAAAAATGTGATTCTAAAAACTCTATTTCCACGTATATTATATAGAGTGACAGCTTTTAAGAATATCAATAATTGCCGATAAAACTATAACAATCCTACAACTGCGAATATCGAGAAAAACAGCTAAAAGGTAGAATGAATATGATACAATATAAAGAATCAAAATTGACCGAAAATGCTCTGGCGGTACTTAAAAGACGGTACCTGTTTAAGGACACAAAAGGGAATATCAAAGAGACCCCGCGTGAGCTGTTTTTCAGAGTCGCAGAATTTATTGCAGATGCTGATAAAAATTACGGTGCTTCAGAAATTGAAATAAAAAAAACATCACGGAAATTTTATGATATAATTTCATCGCTCTGTTTCCTCCCAAACTCACCAACACTTATGAATGCAGGTCGTGCCAATGGCCAGCTCTCCGCCTGTTTTGTCCTTCCCGTTGGCGACTCAATGGAAGAAATTTTTGAAACCAACAAACACGCCGCTATCATTCATAAATCAGGCGGGGGAACAGGTTTCTCATTCTCACGCTTACGCCCGAGAGATTCAATCGTCGCATCAACATCAGGGATAGCTTCAGGACCAGTCTCGTTTATGTCAGTCTATGACGCATCAACAGAAGCGGTCAAACAGGGAGGAACTAGGCGGGGTGCCAATATGGGAATCCTTCGGATTGACCATCCTGATATTTTAGAATTTATCTCCTGTAAAGAGAATACAAATAAAATTAAAAACTTTAATATATCCGTAGCTATAACAGATTCATTTATGGAAGCTCTCGCAAACAAAGATAAGTTCCCACTGATAGACCCTCGTACCCAAACCGTCTTTGTAAGAGATGGCAAAGAAATCTGGCTTGATGCCCAGGAACTGTTTGATACGATTGTCAACCACGCTTGGCAGACTGGCGAGCCAGGCATAATTTTTATCGACCGTATGAACCGTCTCAACCCAACATCGCCATCGGAAACAATCGAGGCTACCAACCCGTGCGGCGAACAACCGCTCCCACCGTATGATTCCTGTAATCTTGGTTCTATCAACCTCTCACAATTTGTATTGGATTCAAATTCAGAGAATACAACTGACTCTATTGACTGGGAAAAACTTGGCGATGTCGTCCGTACTGCCGTACATTTTCTAGACAATGTCATCGACCAAAATTCTTATCCGCTTCCGCAAATAGAAGAGCAGACCTATAAGAACCGTCGCATCGGTCTCGGCATAATGGGATGGGCTGACATTCTTGTACAACTCAATATTCCATATAACAGCGAACAGGCTTTACAACTTGCCGAAGAAATCTCCGCCTTTATCGAACTGGAAGCTCGCAAGCATTCATCGGAACTTGCCAAGACTCGTGGTAAATTTCCAAACTGGGAAAACTCTATTTACAAAGATCAAAATATCTCGATGCGAAACGCAACCGTCACAACTATCGCCCCAACCGGGACAATCTCAATTATAGCAGGATGCTCATCAGGTATCGAACCATATTATTCGATAGCTTTTGAACGAAATGTTATGGATGGCACCAAGCTGATTGAAGTGAACAATTTTTTTAAAGAGCTTGCTGAAAAACAAAATTTCTATTCCGAAGAATTGTTTGAGAGGGTAGCATCGGAAAGATCTCTCAAAGATATCGATGATATCCCTGAACAGATGAAAGCTATATTTCTAACTGCCGCCGATGTTTCCGCAGATGAACATATCAAAATGCAGGCACTCTTCCAGAAACATTCAGATTCGTCGGTCTCAAAGACAATCAACTTTGAAGAATCTGCCACTATCGAAGATGTCGCCCGTGCATTTTTGACAGCCTACCAACTCGGATGCAAAGGCGTCACAATTTATCGGGATAATTCACGCCCCAACCAAGTCCTTGCTCCAATCCGTAAAAAAACAACCGATGAATCAGAACCGTTTGTTGAAAAACGTCCTGATGTTTTACAAGGTATCACTGAAAAGCTGAAAACAGGCTACGGCAATTTGTATGTCACTATCAACCTCAAAGATGGCAAACCGTTTGAACTGTTTGCCCAAATCGGTAAATCAGGCTACACCACAATGGCAGATACCGAGGCTATCAGCCGTCTTATATCGCTTGCCTTACGCTCTCAGATTCCGGTAGATACTATAATATCGCAGCTTCGTTCAATCGGAGGTTCAAACCAAATATATGCCGGTGGAGCCAAAGTATTCTCAATTCCCGATGCAATTGCGCAAATTTTGAACAAGCATTTTGGCGATAAAGACAGTTCTAAGTCAGAAACGTTTGAAGTCTGCCCAAGCTGTTCATCGCCTATGCGTTTTGAGTCAGGATGTTATAATTGTGCTAGTTGTGGTTATTCTAACTGCTAAAATTGCCGATAATTATATAGATAGAAATGTTTTCTCATTGACAGATGGCTCTGTGCACGTTATGGATAAGAATATGAACTTGACACAATACATACCAAGCGGTCGTACCTCACTTGTAAAAAAGGATGGTGCCGGCTTGCAGATACAGACCGAATACGCCTACCGTCCGTATGCACGTATAACAACGACTATTATTCATGAGGGACAGGTTCTCCATAAGATTGAAAAAAAATTGGTGAAACCGATTGAATCGTTCGAAGAGCAGGCAGTCATGGAAAATCGGATGAATAAGCAACATCAAGATGTTGTGGCAATTATCAAAGAAAACGATGCATCCAGTCTACTTCAAAAATCTGAAAGTCAGAAAATTAAAATAGCTAAACAAACCCAAGAAACAGCTACAATTGAAAACAACATAGAATCTGACATTGCTCCGCAAGCTTCCCCAAAAGAATTTTCTTTTGATGACAAGTTTAAAGCAATCGCAGGTGTGAAGTATGTCTATCACTTAAATATCGATGGTGAGTTTGTTAATAAAATCGAAAGTGATAATTTTAAAAAATCATTTTCAGTCGTTTTTAAATCTATCTCAGAACTTATAGAAATATTCACTCTTATGCCGGGTGTTACTTTCTCAAGGCAGTGCGGGGTATATGAAGTTGAACGGAATAAATTATATTTAGTATCTTCAGGTGATGATATTTATTTTGTACTCATCGAAAAAGCATTATCAGCTATTAATTACGAAAAAGAATTAAAAACAATAATCACTCCATCCTATTTCTAATCCAAAATTTATCATAAAAAAAAGGAACCGGGTGAGAGCTCCTTTATCTTAAATCTTATTTAAGCAATTTAATTATTTTACTTTTTTCCAAATAACACCACCAAAACTACCAACAGCATATAACCGATCTTTAACCAAAGCAAAGTCGAAAACATCAAATGATTTTGCCATCAGTTCAGGGTTCCATGATTTACCACCATCGACAGTCTTCATAAGAGTTGTTTTAGTTCCGCCAATATAGCCGACTGTGTTGTTTACCATTTGAGATGCTATAAACATAACTTCAGGGTTCTGCTCCGATGGTTTCCAGCTTTTACCACCATCACTTGAATAGGCACAGGTACCGCTCATACCACAAAGAATCCCGTTCTTCTCAAAATAAGAAAACGAACGCCCCGGGCTTCCGGAGATAGTCGAATCACTTACCCAAGTCTTTCCAAAATCGGTAGAACTGTTCATCCGACCAAATGACTGCACATACACTTTGCCATTCTGATATCCAATTTCACTTAATCCAATCCCGTATGGTTTTATTTCTGTCCAATTTTTGCCACCATCGCTAGTGCGATAAGTAATTCCGCCATATGGAGTGGCAGAGTCGCGAACCATTCCGATTATAAGCCCATGAGATTCATCAAACATTTCAATATCAAAGAACCAACTGTTCATATTGTTAACTGGAATCTGTTTAAATGTGTACCCACCATCGGTCGTTTTCATAAAGGTTCCATTGGCTCCACAAATATAGCCGACTTCTGAATTTAGAAACAGAACATCTTCCAAAGAGATCTCGGGAGTAGGATTAAAACCATCAAAACTTTTTAGCCCGTCAAAAGTACGAATAAGCGTACCCTTATTTGTCACAAAGAAAGCAGTATCTTCATTTACAAAAGAGACCCCATTGATATTTTCAGTTGATGGAAACTGGACTGCATTCCAGCCTTGAGCTTGCACGGAGCATGCTGCTAAAATTATGAAACAGCTTAATAAAATTAGTTTATTTCTCATTTTCTTTACATTCTTTATAATTTTAAAATTGTCTTTTTCGTTTTAACTTTTTACACTTACTATCGGTATAAGTTTTAAAATAACTAATATTATTTATAATTGAAGAACTTTTTTATATAAAGATTGGTTTTTATGTCAGATAAGACAATAATTGAACTCTCAAATGTCTATTTAAAGACAGATAGAGGGCATGAGGTATTCAAAGACTTAAACCTCAAGCTATTATCCGGTGAATCTGCGATAATTTATGGAGCTGCCGGTTCAGGAAAAAGCACCCTTATTGAGCTTTTAGTAGGTAGACGGTTTGCCGATGCAGGTTCAGTTGAGCTATTTGGGTCATTAATGCAAAAAAATAAAAAACGGATAATTAAATCTGTCAGGCGTAAAACCGGTGGTATCGGCGGACTTTTTACGTTGGTGCCTAGTTATACAGTTTCTGAAAACATAACTCTTCCGCTTGTACTTTCTGGTGAACGTAAAAAAGTACAAAAAGAACGACTGATGAAAATGCTGACCGAATTTTCACTTTTAAAACAGGCATCAGTCTATCCTGATAAACTTACACGCGTTGAAAATACTCTGGTGCAGTTTGCTCGGGCAAATGTCGCCCATCAGCCGTTGATTCTTATCGACGAACCACTGGCAGGGCTTGATTTAAAAACCTACGATCGAATTTATGAATATATGTCCAAGTTGGCTGTTTCTGGTTTGTCGCTTGTGATAGTTTCATCTGAAGAACTGAAAAATAAACTCCCGAATACATCAAGTTATCATCTTATAAACGGGAGTCTCGCATGAACAGAATAGGGCATGTATGCAAAGAAATCTTCCGTAATTTATATAGGAACCCGGGGACATCACTATCCGCTGTTTTATCTATGACTCTGCTATTATTACTTTTTGATATTTTCTGGATAGCAGCCGATACATCTGATAAATTTTATGAAGACTATCTTTCCGATTTACAAATGGAAATTTTTATCTCAGAAGATTACCCTGATTCGTCGATTACGATTATAAAAGATGAGATAAAAAAAATCGATGCTATCAGTTCTCTTGTTTTTATCTCAAAAGAATCTGCTAGGAACGAACTTACTGACTTAGTCGGAATAGATTTACTCGTTGGTTATGACAGCAGTAACCCACTGCCGCAGTCATTTATTTTGACTTTTCAAAATGATTTTATTAATTCAACTGATCTCACAGAGATAGAAAACAGAATCCTTTCCCAAAAAGGTGTTTCAAATGTGTACTATAGCAAAAATTGGCTGGCAAAAGCAGAGTCGACAAAAAATATAATTGCCGATATTGGACTCTTTTTAGGAATCTTAATTCTGCTTACTGTTTTAGTTTCATCAGCAAATAATATGCGGTTGACTGCCAAAACCAGAGCAATCGGCTTCTCCCAAATGCGTCTGCTCGGAGCAGGGAAACTTCTGCTTGCGATGCCTTTTATTATCGAAGGTGTTTTCATGGGAGCCTTATCGGCGGGAATAGGATGGGGAATCATTTTCTATTGGAAAGAAAAAATTCAGTTCACCAGTTTCGAGATTGTTTTTCCAACTCTTGAAGAAATCGGTTTCTATTGTTTAGCGGCGGGAATCCTTGGACTTATCTCGGGCTATGTTGGTATCAGAAGAGCATTGAGGTTATAAATTGAAATACTATATTCACATTATATTTTCTATATTACTATGTACAGCAGTTACATTTGCTGATTCTAAAGATGATTTCAAAAAACAACAGAACGCTCTCAAAGATTTAAATAAAGAGATAGAAAATTCAGATAAGAACTTAGAGAAACTTCGCAAAAACGAAAACAAAGTTCAAAAGAGACTCGCCGACTCTAAACAAAAAATTAATGCTGACAAAAAAGTCATTTCAGGACTCAACAAAGAGTTGAATCAAATCAAAAATCAGATCGATGATGCCCAATCGCAACTGGAAAATAGAACCCTGACTTTAGAGCAGAGCAAACGTCGCTATCTCGGAAATATTCGGCAATTTTATTTCACTGCCCATAGCAGAGATACCGATGTTTTTTCAGAAGACCCAAACGAAGAAATGCGTCTCAGCAGACAGATTAAATACCTATCATTATTGGCAGGGTTAGAATCTGAAAATGTTGAGCTAGCCGAAGATTTACTCTCTGAATCAGTCGTCATAAAAGATGATTTATTATCTGAAAATAAACGAGTTAAAAGAGTGAAAAATAAAAAGACAACTTCATTGTCTCTCGCTCAAAGCATAAAAAAGAAACAGGAAAAAGATCTTAAAAAAGTTCGGAATAATAAATTATTAGAGACCGATAGAATGATCATGCTCAGACAGGCAGCCGAAGAGATGGAACAAATCATTGCCCATTTGCAAGAAGAAGCTATCCGAAAAGCACAGGACAACAAATCGCAAAGGACTTCATTCTTTGCCTCTTTAAAAGGGCAGTTGCTTTCACCATATAAAGGCAAGGTCATAGAGTCGTTTGGTGACAAAGTTGACAAACGAAATATCCGTACGAACAACCCAAGTATTTCTATCAAAGGAAGAGCCGGTGGAAATGTCAACGCAGTAGCCTCGGGAACTATTGCCTATGTTGGAGAGTTGCGTGGCTACGGTAATTTTATTATCATAAATCATGATGATCGTTTTTTCACCACTTATGCCGGACTTGGTGATATTGTTGTTCAAAAAAATAGCTATATCTTAGCAGGCAAAAAAATAGCATCAGCAGGTGCCGATGGCATCCTTCGGTTTGAAATTAGAGATAAACGTACACCGGTTGACCCGGTTGAATGGATACAGATTGAATCATTTAGATAATTTAATTTACACTTCAAAAGCGTGGAAGATTCTTTCGAAAGCGTTTAAGCAAAAGAAAAACTCATCGACATATTTGCTCTATGGCAAAGAAGGGTCAGGGCGATGGCTTCATGCAATTGCATTTACCGCTTTGTTAAATTGTGAATCAGTTATTGAAGATAATACTGTTTTTAAACCATGCGGTTCATGTAGAAACTGCATGAACATTTTTAACCTTAATTTTGATGCTCTCAAAATCGCTGTCCCGATTCCTCCCCATGAAAACAAACTTGATAAAGCAATAGATTTCACTCTCGAAGCAATTCAGATTAAAAAAGATGAACCGTTTGCACTCCTTACCTCACCAAAGACAACTAATATCCCAATTTCGTTAGCCCGAGAGATAAAAAAGAAACTCGCACTCAGGCATGAAAAAGGTCAAATTCGGGTCGTGCTGTTTTATCAAATGGAAAAAATGAGGAAAGACTCTGCCGATGCACTCCTGAAAATGATTGAAGAACCTCCTGCCAATACAGTCATAATTTTAATTGCCGACAAACCGGACTCGCTTCTTCCGACAATTCAATCTCGGTCACAGAAAATTCTGATTCCTAAATTGCAACCGGAACATATCAAAGATTATTTGATAGCTCAATATAGTACCTCTGATAATCAGGCGACGCTTCTTTCAAAAATCTCCGATGGCTCAATTGGGCAGGCTATATTGCAGTTAGATTCAGCCGGGGAAGAAGATTCAGGTCAGCGAGAGATATTTTTCCAAATTTTCAAATCTCTATTTCTCGACAATGGTGCTGATATTTTAGAGCAAATGAATAGCTCTCTCTCACTCAGAGATCGCTCCGAAACTATGGCAATGCTAAAACTGTGGCAACTGCTCATTCGTGATATTGCTCATTTTGCTGTCTCAAATGATGAAAATGAGATTGCCAATATAGATTTTGCTTCTGAAATAACCGAGTTATCAAAATATTTCAAATCTTCAGAACTCGCCATACGTATGGCAGGTACAATAAAAATTACCCTTGCCGATTTACATCGGAATGTGCATATTCAAGGGGCATTGATGGCGTTAGGGCTGAAATTAAAAAGCCATATACATGCAACGCAACATTAATATAAACATAGTTTCTCCCAAGGAGTTATAATTGGCTGAACTTTACTTAGTAGAATTTAAAGGCTCACGAAAAGAGTACTTTTACAATACATATTACCATTCTTTAAACCTGTCGGAACTTGTCATTATTCAAGCCGAACGGGGTGAAGATATCGGCTCGCTTTCCAAAAAAGTTGATGTCGAGATGGAGTTTCAAGAGAGTCAAAAACCTCGCTCTATTTTACGACCTGCATCGGAATCTGATATAACAAATTTCGATACAGTACAAAAAAAGGAAATCGAGAATAAATCCGAAATTGTTGAGATGATAAAAAGACACCATCTCAAAATGAAAATTGTTGATATCGAATGGCAATTTGATGGTAATAAAATGACTGTCTTTTTCACCGCCGACCATCGTGTTGATTTTAGAGAACTGGTCAAAGAACTCGCCTCACGGTTTAAAGCTCGGATTGAACTCAGGCAAATCGGTGTACGTGATGAAGCCCGTCGCATTGACGGTATTGGAATTTGCGGACTGCGTCAGTGCTGCAATACTTTTATCTCCGACTTCCAACCGATTTCTACCCAGCAAGCAAGAGACCAGGACCTACCGCTGAACCCATCGAAAATTTCAGGTAACTGTGGTCGCTTACTTTGTTGTTTGAAATTTGAAACCGAAACATACTATGCCGTTAAAGGAATGTTCCCATATCCTGGCACTCGTGTCAAAACCAAAAACGGCGATGGTATTATTACACGCATTGACATTTTCAATGAAGAAGCTGTTATCCGTGATGCCGAGGGTGTCTTTATCCGCTCATCGGCAGAAGATATTTTACATATTGATAAAAAGAATAAGAGCAAAGCACCTTCAGGAAAAACACGTCTTGATGAAATCGATGACGGTGAGATTAATAAAGCAGATATTAAAAAACTTGATGATTCCAAAAATTAGCATTTTTATGAACTGGAGATAATTGTGCCAAAACCATTTTATATAACTACCCCGATTTACTATATAAACGATGTACCTCATATAGGTCATGCATATACTTCGATTGCTGTAGACATGATATCAAGGTTTCATAAAATTGCCGGACGTGAAGTTTTTTTTCTTACAGGAACCGATGAACACGGAAACAAAGTTGCCGAAGCTGCCGCAAAAGCCGGTATGACTGAAATTGATTTTTGCAACAAAATTGTTGTTTCGTTTCAGGATGTTTTAAAAAAACTAGATATTGAAAATAATGATTTTATAAGAACAACTTCCGACCGTCACAAAAAAGCAGTATGGAAAATTTTGGATGCTATACGTAAAGCAAAAACCGATGACGGACAGGATGTTGTCTACACCGCCGACTACGAAGGACTTTATTGCACTGGATGTGAAAAATTTATCACTGAAAAAGATTTAGTAGATGGACTCTGTCCTGACCATAAAGTGAAACCGGAGGCATTAAAAGAAAAAAATTATTTTTTCAGACTCTCCGCCTTTTTACCAAAGATAAAACAACTGATTGAATCCGATGAGTTACAGATTCTTCCTGAAGAAAGAAAACGAGAAGTTCTCGGACTTATCAATCAGGATCTTCCTGATTTCTCACTCTCTCGCGAAAGAGTTAAGTGGGGAGTGCCAATTCCATTTGATAAAGATCAGGTTGCCTATGTATGGGTCGATGCTCTTTCAAATTATATTTCTGCTATCGGGTATGGTGACGACACTGATAAATTTAACAAATGGTGGAACGATAGTGAAGTAGTTCATGTGATGGCAAAAGATATCTTAAAATTCCATACCCTAATCTGGCCGGCAATGCTTTTGGCGGCAGGTGAAAAACTTCCAAATACAATGTATCTCCATGGCTTCTTCACGGTGAA
This sequence comes from Candidatus Zixiibacteriota bacterium, assembly GCA_024278935.1. Classification (GTDB taxonomy): domain Bacteria; phylum Zixibacteria; class MSB-5A5; order GN15; family FEB-12; genus QQUK01. Next base: position 27,403 of record JAJRSF010000024.1, on the reverse strand, counting down.
CGGTGAAAAGATGTCTAAGACTTTAGGCAATACTATTGATCCGAATGCACTTGTTGACCAGTATGGAATCGATGGTGCCAGATATTTACTGTTGACCCAATTTCCATTTGGAGTTGATGGCGATGTAAAGGCTAATATGTTTGCCACAAAATACAATTCCGACTTAGCCAATGATTTAGGTAATCTGGTCTCTAGAGTATCAAAGATGATTATTGCCAATTTTGACAGCAAGGTCCCTAGTCCGAACAGAGAGCCAAAAGAAGTAACAGATCTTATGGTAAAAACAGAACCGTTACCAAATTCTGCTTATGCTCATATAAAACATTTCAGACTTTCAAAAGCTATCGATGAAGCTATCGAATTGATTCGGTTTACGAATAAATATTTTAATGACAAAGCTCCATGGAAACTTGTCAAAGAAGGAAAGCTTGATGAAGCCGGTGGGGTTCTGTATGCCTGTGCCGAAGTTATACGGATTGTTTCTATTGTACTGTTTCCGATTATGCCTAACAAGATGCGGGAAATTAGAGAAGTGTTTTCTCTTGATGATTCTACACTTACGCTTGAGAATGCTAATACATTTTTTGATCTCAAACCGGATGCCGCTGTGCAAATTAAAGATTCTGTCTTCCCTCGCATCGATACTAAAGCTCTTGAGAAGAGAAGACAAGAGTCAGCCAAACAAGAAGACAACTTAATTGATATCGCAGATTTTGCAAAAGTAAAACTTATTGTTGCCGAAGTTTTCGAAGCGGAAAAAGTAGATGGTGCAGATCGTTTATTAAAACTTCAAGTAAATATTGGTTCAGAGAACCGTCAGGTTGTTGCAGGTGTAGCTGAACATTATCCACCTGAAAAAATCAAAGGGATGAAAGTTATTCTCGTTGCTAATTTAAAACCTGCAGTCATTCGGGGAATCGAATCAAATGGGATGTTATTGGCTGCCAAAAAAGGTAAAAAACTTACTCTTTTATCTCCATCGGATGACCTTCCCGCAGGTGCCAAAGTTAGCTGATGATAGATTCACATTGCCATCTGAACTATATCGAAAAATCTGGTGCCGTTGCTGATTTAGTCACCAACGCTACTGACAACGGTGTGCATACAATTATAAATATTGGCACCGACTTAAAATCTTCGGAAATATCGGTCGCATACGCCAATCAATTTGATTCTGTCTATGCCGCAGTCGGGATTCATCCAAGCGACGCCAAACATTCAAACGATCAAGTTCTCGCAAAAATTAAACAGCTTACGACCGAGAAAAAAGTCGTCGCTGTTGGCGAAATTGGGCTCGACTATTATCGTGACCACTCACCTCGTGATGTCCAGCGAAAAGTTTTCAAACAACAACTTGAGATGGCTGTTGAGCTAAAACTTCCGATTGTTATTCACACACGTGAAGCATTCGATGACACATACGAGATTGTCAAAGAATATGCTTTTGATATTCCAAGCGGAGTCTTTCATTGTTTCCCCGGTACAGTTGAACAGGCACAGAAAGTTTTTGATTTAGGTTTTGTCATTTCTGTTGGTGGTATTATCACCTATAAAAATGCAACTATGGCTGATGTTGCCCGTGCGGTTCCTCTTGAGAAAATTATTCTAGAAACCGATGCACCCTTTTTGACACCGGTTCCATATAGAGGTAAAACAAATCGTCCTGCTTTGGTCAAACATGTTTATCAACATCTTGCTGATTTAAAACAAATCGACATTGCCGAAGTTGAAAAAACTGTCGACCGTACTGTACAGAAACTTTTCAAACTTGTTGAAACATTCGGAGAATAATCTATGGCTGGTTATCGAGCCAAAAAAAGATTTGGGCAAAATTTTTTAAAATCTCCCGAAGTAATCCAAAAAATTATCGATGCGGTAAATCCGCAACCAGATTCTCATGTTATCGAAATCGGAGCAGGTCGGGGAGCGATAACACTTCCGCTTGCTGAAACCGAAGCAACTATTACTGCTATTGAATTCGACAATGATTTAATCGGCTATCTTACAAAACTTCTTTCTAAATTCCAAAATGTTGAAATCATTCATACTGACTTTTTAAAATACGAACCTGATTTTAAAAATTATATTTTAGTCGGCAACCTTCCATATAATATCACAACTCCGGTGATTGAGTGGGCATGTGAACGCCGCAATGATATTCACTCTGCTTTTTTTATGACGCAAAAAGAAGTTGCTCTTCGATTGTCAGCGGAACCTCACTCAAAAGACTGGTCACCACTCGCGATATTCACACAACTTTATTTTGACATTGAACTGCTTTTTCATATTTCTGCCAAACATTTTTCTCCACCACCAAAAGTGGAATCATCGATTGTGAAACTCATACCTAAACAAAATGTGCAGATTGAAAATGCCGAACTGTTTGAACAAGTCGTCCGTGCTGCTTTTTCCCAAAGACGCAAGACTCTTTTGAACAATCTTACTTTGTCACTCATTCTGAAATCGGATGAGAATAAATTAATTTTAAAAGAATGCAATCTTGATGAAAAAATTCGGGCGGAACAAATTTCGATAGAAAGTTTTTTAAAATTGACTAATTTATTCGTCATTCGTAATATTCTTCCGTATAAGAAATAATATAAAAAATTAATCTCTCTAAGATAATGTCTCATTGAGATTCAATCTCTATGAGAGAGTGCAATAGGATAAAGGAATATATTATGTCATTATTGACTTTTAATGTAGATATGGCTGCTCTGCTTCGCTTTGCTTCCAGACAAAACGAACCGGATCCATCACAACTTGCAATGCTTGGTGAATTATATGGTGCCGATGCTATCTCGGTGCAGTTTCGAAGAGATCGCAAATATATTCGTGAGCGTGATCTGTATCTGCTCAAAGGAATTGTCAAAACAAAACTGATAATCGAAATGCCTCCAAACGAAGATGCACTTGGTAAAGTTATAGAACTTAAACCGCATACGGTAATTTTAGCTGCCGACCACGCTGATTCTGATTCTCCTTTGTCGCCGATAGATTTTAACTCAGCACCTGTTGATTATCGTTCTATCACCGACCAGTTGCAAGCTGTCGGAATCGAAGTTGGTTATTTTGTCGAGCCTGCCCCTGATGAAATCAAAGGTGCTGCCAAAGCGGGTGCATCGGTGGTCGTTTTAAACTGTGCCGGTTACACCGAAGCTCGATCAGTCGAGGAAGCCCAAGCGGAACTTGATCGAATTGACAAAGCTGCCCAGTCGGCGGTGAAACATAATCTTTCGCTGTATGGTGCGAGAGGGTTGCATTATAAAAACATAAAACCGCTTGTTGAGTTGCAGTCGTTCCAGTCATTTTTGATCGGCGATGCGATAGTTGCACGGGCTTTGCTTCTTGGATTAAAACAAGCAATCGACGACATGCAGGGACTGCTGAAATAGTCTTCCGCAATGTCATTCCAGCGAAGGCTGGAACCCAGTATTCTATTTCTGTCAGTTCACAATTCACTTTTAATGAATCAGGAACCGACAGAACATTGTAGTACCGACAGGGTATTACCCTGTCATAGACGGAACAGGCAGGCCAGTTCCCTACAAAAGAATTCATCGTCAAACCATCCCGTGCTTGATTGTACCTACAGGTAACACATGAGCCAGTAATTACGGAAGTTATCCACAATCAAAAACAACTTTTTCGTTGTAATCTTATAGACTCTTTTGGTTTACAGCAAAATGGGTTCGTTTTTCGACAGGCTATGCCTGTTTTATTTAAAACAAATTCATTTGAATATTTAGTCTTGTAGGGAAGAACCCTTTAGTGGTTCTGCCATTGTTGGCGGAAATGCTAAAGATTTCCGCCCTACGAAGTTTTCAGATAAAATATTAAGTTTCATATTAAACAGGGGAGAGTGTGAAATTGCGTTGGTTGTGTAGGGAAGTTGTAGGTCTGGAGCCCTGTACTCCTGACATATGGGGGAGCCCCGAGAGCGAAAGTTGTAGAAGAACCGTCATCATCACCAAATGCTAAGTAGCGATTATTCCTATCCTGTGATCATAATATATAGAATTTTAAAAAGTATGCTGAATCCACCTACTATTAATATTATACCATATATTGCATTCCCTGATGGGCTGTAAGTACCTATCATTTTTTCTTTATTTTTATAACTTCTAATACCACCTTTCAACAATGGTATTCCTATTAGAATTATAGCTATTGATAGAATTATTTTTATTAAATTTTCAGTCATAAACTAAATTTCTTGTTATCACACTATTCACCAGATGTTTGACCCTTTTCTTCATCATCACCTTAGATTAACCTTTGTTTCATTTTCTATAAACGATTATATTGAATTCATTGTCAATTAAAAAAGGCTGGATTCCAGCCTTCGCTGGAATGACATTGGGGAGGAGGACGGTCATTGAGAACAACTTGACTTTTTGTGGTAAAACTTGACTTTATCATTCAAAAATCGTTTGTTACCGATATGAAAGAAACTATAAAAATTGAAATTATTGTAGATGAAGGCTGTGAACCTGAACGCTTGGATTCATACCTCGCCTCTCATCCTGATTTAGAACTTACTCGCAGTAAAATCCAAAACCTAATCGCTGCTCAGGCAATTATCTTTAATGGTATTGAAGCGAATAAAAAAACTAAAATCAAACCGCATGATACTATTGTTATAACTATAGAGCCAGCCGAAGAAATCAAATTAGAAGCTGAAAATATTCCACTTGATATTGTCTATGATGACGAATATCTGGCAGTTGTTAATAAACAGCCGGGCTTGGTTACTCATCCTGGAACCGGTAATAAAAGCGGTACTTTGGTGAACGCTCTGCTTTATCATTTTAAACATTTATCACAGGTAACCGATGCCGACCGTCCCGGAATTGTGCATCGACTTGACAAAGATACATCGGGGCTTCTGCTGATTGCTAAAAATGACAAAGTACATTTGAAACTGCAGGAAGCAATTCAATCTCGTGAGGTCAAACGAACCTATTTGGCTCTGATCTGTGGACATATGAAAGAAGATAGTGGCGAGATAAATTTGCCAATCGGTCGTTCTATAAATGACCGCAAAAAAATGACGGTGACCAATGTTGGAAGTCGTGAAGCGATTACCGAATATAAACTACTTTTGAGATACCGAACATCCTCTCTTTTAGAAGTGAACCTGCAGACCGGACGGACACATCAGATTCGGGTGCATTTCTCACATCTAGCACATCCTATTTTCGGCGATAACGAATACGGCGGACGGGATAAATGGAACAAAGGTATCTTTAGTCCTGAACGTCCTTTAGCGAAAAGACTACTCGGTATAATGAAACGTCAGGCTCTTCATGCAACAAGGCTTGCCTTTACGCATCCAATAACAGGAGAGAAGATTGAACTTGAGGCGAAACTTCCTGATGATTATAACAGAATTATAAATATTCTGAATAATGAAGGTGCTTAGCACCTAAGGTGCTTAAGCAGTAGTTTTATTGGAAGAATTGTGTAAGCTGATTGTATCTTTTCTGAATATAAAAATTATATGAGGTTATTATGAAAAAGATATTCATACCATTCATACTTTGTCTGACTCTCATGAGTTGCGGAATCGACTCTGCTAATAAAACAACAAACTCGCAAGTAGAGACAACGCCTGAATTGACCGTCGCTGAACAGGATGCTTATCAACTTTTATTGACAACATCTGTTTTTGCCAGTACCGCAGTCGTATTTGCTGGCTCTGCTCCTATGCAGGCACCAGCTTTTCAGGAGCTACTCAAATCTGAACATGCCACAACACTTTTTTCTGACTTACAAAAAGATGCGACTCTTGCCGGTCAGCTCTATGGATTGTGCGGATTGTATCTTACCGATAAAGAACATTTTGACGATGTAATCGTCGATTATCAAAATAGCCATAGTTCGGTTCAAACATTTTTCGGATGTATTGTTGGTGATACACCTCTGACTGAGATTGTTCCATCTATTGTCGATGGCAGATGGCCAATTGCTTACAAAAATTGTGTTACTGAATAATAGAATAATTTAAGGGAGAAAAGTATGTTTTGTCCAAAATGTAAATATGAATATATGCCTGAAGTTTCCACCTGTGGAGATTGCAACGAAAGATTAGTAACCGAAGCAGAGTTGAAAATCGTCGTTGAAGATGAAAAAAAAGTCGGGGCATCGCCACTTCTTGACGAATTACAAAATATTGGCTTATTTGAAGGTTCAGTTGAATATTCAAAAGATATCGAATGGGTGCATGTTGCCAGATTGAATTCACAGCAGATGGCGGATATGGTTCTTGAGGTTTTGCATGCCAAAGATATTGCCGCAGTTATCCATTCGGAAACAGGTTATTTTGGTATTACCGGTCAATTAGGTATGTCGTCGTATAGACCGATTGGTGGTGGATATTCTCTTTTTGTAGATGTCAAATCTTTGTCCGATGTAGATAATGAAGCAAAAATCATTTTGGGCGATGAATGGGAAAAATGTAAGCTGATTGAGATTTAAGTCGTTAGTTCACAATCCCGCTGAAGCGGAATCAGGAACTGACGAAACAAATCATATTTCTGTTGTGTCTGATGCTATCAGACGTAGTCGGATGACATCTGATACTTGCAAATCTGTCATGCTGAGCGGAGTCGAAGTATGTTCAAATTATTAAGCTTTTCAACATCATCCCAATATAGTTTCACTCAATTATTGACATTTTTTGTCTGTAATCGTATATATGACAATGACACAAAATAAATCAAATTCTAAGATAACGTACGCTGATTCAGGCGTAGACGTAAAAGCCGGCGAAGAAGCGGTTAACCGCATCAAAGAACTGGCCGCCTCAACATTTAACCCACAGGTACTTCAGGGTTTAGGGGCATTTGGCGGGTTTTTTCAACCCAATATTTCAAACATTAAAAATCCTGTCCTGCTTTCATCTACTGATTCGGTAGGCACAAAACTCAAAGTCGCATTTATGACTGACAAGCATGACACGATTGGGCAGTGTTTAGTAAATCATTGTATCAATGATATTTTAGTGCATGCTGCCAAACCGATGTTCTTTTTGGACTATATCGGTGTTGGAAAATTAAACCAAAACACGGTAGCGGAAATCCTTGAAGGGCTCGCTTTAGCTTGTAAACAAAATCAGACTGCTTTAATCGGTGGAGAGATGGCGGAGTTGCCTGAATTCTACCAAGAAGGCGAATACGACTTAGTCGGATTTGTGGTCGGCATGGTTGACAAAGATAAAATTGTCGACGGCTCAGCTATCAAAGAAGGCGATATTTGTCTCGGGCTTCCATCAACAGGTCTGCACACCAACGGATACACACTTGCTCGCAAAGCAGCTTTTGATATTGGGGGATTGAAACCATCCGACCATGTTGACCAACTCGGTATGACAATCGGCGATGCACTTTTATCGGTACACAAATGTTACAGTTCTCTCATACATCCGCTTCTAGAAAAACATGACATTCATGGTATGGCACATATAACAGGTGGTGGTATTCCAGGGAATTTGAAAAGAGTCCTTCCTGATAATCTGACTGCTGTTATTGAAAAAAATAGTTGGGGCGAGATAAACCCACTTTTCAATTTCTTAAAAGAGATTGGCAATATTGACCCGGTTGATATTTACTCCGCATTTAATATGGGTATTGGGTATATCTTAGTTGTTGATAAAGATGACGCCGATGCGATAACATCCGATATAAAAGCTGTTGGTGAAGAAGTGTTCACTATCGGAACTATCACCAAGGGTGATAAAACTGTAAAGTTAGTTTAGTAGGCATGGTACTTCTTTGTATTTTAGATGGTTTTGGTTACCGTGAGGCTACTCCTGATAATGCTGTTGCCGCTGCCCATACGCCGAACTTTGACAGACTTCTAGCGACATGTCCGCATACACTTATAGATGGTTCCGGTTTGTCGGTTGGATTGCCAGATGGACAGATGGGGAACTCAGAAGTTGGGCATCTTAATTTGGGTGCCGGTCGGGTTGTTTACCAAGATATTTCACGGATAGATAAATCAATTTCCGATGGTGACTTTTTTGAAAACGAAGCGTTCACACTTTCGATGGAAAAAGCTGCCAAGTCTGGTAGTGCGGTGCATCTTTTTGGATTGCTCTCCGACGGCAAAGTGCATTCATCGCTTGACCATCTCTATGCTTTAGTAAAACTTGCCAAACAAAAATCTGTTACAAAATTATATCTGCACGCATTTATGGATGGACGCGATACGCCTCCGACCAATGGTCTTAAATATATGCAAGCGACTCTTGATGAGTTTGCCGAAATCGGACTTGGAAAAGTTGCCTCGCTGGGTGGGCGTTATTATGGTATGGACCGTGACAAACGATGGGAACGGATGGACAAAGCATTCGATTCGTTTGTCAATGGCAAAGGCGAAAAAGCTGATGACCCTATAAAAGTTATTCAAGATTCGTATGATAAAAATGTCACCGATGAATTTATCGATCCTGTTATAATTGATGCGGACGGACTTGTCAAAGAGGACGATCTGGTTATCATGTTTAACTTTCGGGCTGATCGAGCAAGACAGTTGTCATATATGCTGACCGGTCACGAAGTCGAGGGCTATGATCGGCGGAAACATCCGAAAATAAATTTAGTGACGATGACAAATTATGATATTTCGTTGACCGAAGCGACTGTTGCTTATGGTAAGATGAAACATGAAAATATTTTAGGTGCCGTACTTGAGTCAGCAAACATGAAACAGATTCGGACTGCCGAGACTGAAAAATATGCCCACGTGACTTTCTTCTTTAATGGCGGAGTTGAAAAACCGTTTGAGGGAGAAGTGCGTGACATGGTTGCCTCGCCAAAAGTGGCGACCTATGATTTGCAACCGGAAATGTCTGCTCCCGAAGTAACATCGAAAGTTGTGAAAAGAATTAACTCCGGTGAATTTGATTTTATACTTATAAATTTTGCCAACTGTGATATGGTTGGACATACCGGAGATTTTGAGGCTACCAAAAAAGCGGTCGAGGCAGTTGAGAAAGGTCTTGGTGAAATACTCAGAGCTATCAAAAATCAAAAAGGTGTCGCAATGGTCACGGCTGATCATGGCAATGCCGAGATGATGATAAACCCGGAGACCGGCGGACCATGGACTGCTCATACGACTAACTTGGTTCCATTTGTGTTGTACGATTCATCGGCGATGCTTGGCGAGATTTCTCTACGTGATGGTGGTATCTTAGCTGATGTTGCCCCGACAATTCTTGAAATTCTTAAATTATCACAACCGACCGAAATGACAGGGAAAACTCTCATCAAGAGAGGAAACTAACCTGAAAAACTTACTGCAAAAACTTTTTTTCTTTATTCCCCAAGATAAGGTTCTTCGGAATCAACGTTTTGAACTTATTTTCTGGGCTTTTTTGCTGTCACTTTCTTATTACCCAGAACATTTTGGATTTCTTGCATGGTTCTCGCTTGTGAGACCTCTTATTATTTTTTCTAAACTGACTTCTAAAGAAGCATTTAAGACCGGTCTGTTCTATGGTTTCTTTCTCAACCTATTTCTGATTTACTGGATTGTTATGGTTACTGTTCCGGGATTGTTTGGGGCGGTCATGCTTTTGGCTTCTTATGTTGCTGTGCTTTTCTGGCTATTTAATAAAGTATATTCGGTCAAACCGCTCTATGGGTTTATCATGTTTCCGTTTTTATGGGTTGGGCTTGAATATTTTCGAACCTTAACAGAGTTTTCTTTTCCATGGTCAGACATTGGGTATACCCAATCATATTATTTAAAAGTTATGCAGATCGTATCGGTAACATCGGTGCATGGTCTTTCATTGCTCATAATAATTGTAAACGTTCTGCTCTGGCAATTGCTTCGCAAAGAATTAACGTTTGAAAAAAAGTTTACATCGTTTTTAGTCTCGGTAGCAATTATCGGTGGTTTGGTTTCCTATGGATGGATTGTTATTCCGAAATATCCTATACCGGGAAAAGTCGATGTTGTCCTGCTGCAAGGTTCGGTACCTCTTGAAGTCAAATGGGCAAAAGGAAATGAATGGCATTCTTTTAAGTTGTATGATTCTCTGGCACAGACTGCTTCGGATACGATTCCAAAATTGTTTGTCTGGCCGGAAACATCGGCGCCGACATATTTATCACACAATGCGGAATACAGAAAATTTATTGGGCAGATCGCTCAACGAACAGGTGGCTATCATCTGGTTGGTGCTTTGGGGGCAGGCTATAAAGCTGAGAAGCAACGCTATTTTAATTCAGTCTATCAGTTTAATCCAGATGGAAATTTAGAACAGCGATATGATAAAGTAAAACTGGTGCCATATTCCGAGCATGTGCCGTATCAGGATTATTTTCCATTCTTGCAAAAAGATTTTGTAGAAAAATATCTTACGTTTATTAAAACGTATAACGTACAATGGTGGTCGGACTTTTATCCCGGTGATTCAATTAAACTTTTTGAACTACCTGAATATAGTTACGCCGTTTTAATCTGCTTTGAATCAACTTTCCCGGAATTCTCTCGTGAAGCAATACAAAAAGGTGCCAACTTATTAGTGGGTATTACCAATGATACCTGGTTCGGTCCATCGGTCGGTATTCATATGCATTCACGGATTTTCCTCACTCGGGCAATAGAAAATCGTTCATGGGGAGTACGGGTTGCAAACTCAGGTTTGAGTTATGTTGTAGATGGCTATGGGCGGATTCGGGATGATTTAGAACTTTTTGAGGTCGCCGCACTACAAAGTAAAGTTAACTTACTATACGAAAAAACAATATTCACCAAATATGGAGATATCATAGGGTACATCTCTTGGTTGATTACTCTACTGTTATGTTGTATATTCCTGCTACAATGGCTCTATCGAAAAATTATAAAATAATTCTGCTGGCACTCTCTGTCTTTTCTTTGTTCTGCACGCAATCAATATCAGCGCTAGAATGGGAAAATTATACATCGTTTGCAGAAGTACGCAACCTTCGGACTATCGACGATACCTTATATATTGCAACAGCGGGTGGTTTGATTGTTGTCTCTGCCAATGATGCTGAACCAAAAGCTTTGCAAAAACTTGATGGCTTAGGCACAAGTAATATTTCAGATATTATAAAAGATGCTGATGGTGATAAATGGATTTCAGGATTTGGTAGACTTATTAAATGGTCAGATAATTCTTTTGAACAGTTTCTCTTTTTTGATAATATTAACAATGAACTTTTCCAATTGCACACTCTTAAAGATGATAATAACATTATTTGGATAGGTTCGTCGCTCGGGCTTGTACTCTTTTCAAAAGTGAACGATGGTGGTCAGATTGAAGATAGCTACACACTCTTTGGGGACTTAAATCCGAACTCATCGGTTAATGATATTTTGCTTCGTAATGATACAATCTGGATAGCAACATCCGATGGTGTCGCATTTGCCAATTACAGTAATCCGTCACTACTCAAGTCTCCATCTAATTGGACAACAATCAGCAATCGCAATTTTGCTGTTCTTGACAATAATGAATTTCAAAAAATTGTACAATTTGGCACATCGCTCTATGGTCTAAACAAGAACGGACTTTATAATATCTCGGTTGATAACTTTGGTGATGTGACCCTGACCGAAGTTTTGTTTTTGACAACGGCATCGCTTGAAAGTGTCACAATTCATGGTGATACTCTTATCGTTATGGGTGAGAATTTTCGTACCGGATTATTGTACTACGTTCTTGATGATTCTTTCATCTTTGTAACAGCACTCGGCTCTATGATTCCAACAACAGATTTGATCTTTGACAACAAGCATTGGATTGGAACAAATGCCGATGGTGTCGTTACTTTAGAAGACACTGTAGTAACAGATTTTGAACTGGGTGGCTTGCCTCATAATAATGTTTCTGATATTGCTGTTGATAGCAAAGGAATAGTTTACGGCGGTTTTGATGTTGTCTCGTTTGCTTATTCAAATGGTTCTTATTGGACAGATTTTAATTTTACCCTTGGGCAAGATGCGACGGTAACAATGGTTGATTCGCTTGACCAAATTTGGATGGGAACCTGGGGGAATGGGGTCTGGATGTACAACGGTGATTCGGTTGTCAATTATGATGAACAAAATTCAACCCTTCTGGGTAATGACGATGATGCTCCGAATGGACTCAGGTGGGTCTACATTACGGGTATGGATACTGATGGACGCTATGTATATTTGACTTCTTATCGTGCTGAAAATAAATATCCAATTGCGATTGCTGATATTGAAAATTTAAATTCTCCGACTGGATGGGATTCAATCGGAGTTTCACACGGCTTATCAAATACTTTCTTAACATCACTTGATTATGATAACGGAAAAGTTGCTGTAAGTACCGAGTCAGATGGGATCTATGTATGTTCTGTTGGCGTGAATCCATTTGTCGATGAAAAAATATGTTGGCATCTTACTCGTGAGAACTCGCGATTACTTTCAAATTCTGTGGGTGATATTGCTTACTCACCCGATGGAGAACTATGGGTCGGAACAAATTTTGGGCTTTCCCGCTTTGATTTAGGGGTCTCAGATTTTGAAAGGGAAATTTTTGTTTTCAGAGATGTTATTTTACCTGATGAACTCAGCTCAGATATAACTTCTTTAGAATTTGACAGCCGTGGCAATTTATGGATAGGTACACAAAATGGTTTAGCGCTGAGAAACCCAGACGATGACTCGGTGGAAGTCTTCACGACTTTTAACTCAGGCTTAGCCTCTGACTTTATAAAAAATATAACCTTTGATAATTTTACCGGTAATATCTATGTTGCAACAGATAAAGGTTTCTCGGTGATTTCATCGCTTCAGGGTAAGCCTGTTTTTGAAGTTGAAAATGTTGTCGCGTTTCCGAATCCTTATGTAATAAATTCTGCATCGGATGTATTGAAATTCAACTTTGGTCTTGAAGCAGAGGTGGCAATTTTTTCTGCTGTTGGTGAACATATAATTTCGATGTCTGCCAACCTATCTTGGGATGGCAAAAATGATAAAGGTACCAATGTAGCTTCGGGTGTTTATCTCTTTATTGTGAAAGATGCAAATGGAAATCTGGGTAAAGGCAAAATTTTATTGGTACGAAACTAATGCAAACATCCCGTTTGACATTTGACAAAATATCTCCCACTCAACAATCTGCCATAGACAAACTTGTTGGCGAATCTTTTTTTGCCTCACAAAACTTTCTCAAGCTATGGGAGCATATGGATGGCAGACCTGTTTATTGGATTGTCGAGGATGACGATAACGTTGTTGCAGTTCTTCCTGCAGTAGAGTTTGGAATAGCAAAGCTAAAACGTCTGCAGGCACTTCCTGACGGTTGTTATAGCTCTGTTTTTGTTAAAGGGAGTAAAAGCATTAAAGAATATAAAAGTGAATTGCTTAAGGTTATACAATCGTACGGTTATCAAAAAATAGATATAACGGATTTTTATGATAGCATTTCAAATGCTGTTGGTTATGAAAAACTAGAATGCCAAACGACACTGATTGATGTATCGTCGTCCGATTGGCAGCCTCCTGATAAAAAACTACAATCTGAAATTCGAAAAGCTGAACGAGAAAATGTGCGGGTTGTTAAATTTAATGCGAGTAAGCATTTTTCAAAATTTATTAAGCTAATGAAAGAAACCGAGGCAAGACATGACCGAAAGCCAAAATATTCGGATTCTTTTTTTATGGCACTCGCAGAACTTTCTGAGGATGACAAACGGATAATCTGGAATTGGTGTGAGCATGAGGGCAAAGCTGTCAGTTCGCATATCAATTTTATAGAACAGAATCAAATTCTGAATTGGCAGGTTTATTTTGATAAACAGTTTTCATCTCTAAAAGCAAATCAAAAAATGCTCTCTGACCTTGCTCAAACCGCTCGTGACAATAATATACAGTATCTTAATTTAGGTGCCAGCCCTATTGAAACAACAACTCTTGTTGAATATAAAAACAAATGGGGCGGTAGAACCAAAGAGTATATCTGTTATAAGAAAAGGTCTCTGTTGGGGAAACTGTTTTGAAGAACGACAAGCTGAAAATATTACTCCTTTCCGATGCTGCTTCGTTTCATACTGAACGGTTCTATGAAGAATTGCAAAACCAAAACTGCGAGGTTCTCTTAGCGTCAATTGAAGAAGGGATCCCTGAAGCAGTAAAATTACACAAAGTTAGTTTTGTCAAACAGTTTCATTATCGTTTGGCGGTTACGCAGATTCGGTCTCTCATTCAAACATTTCAGCCTGATATTGTCTCTGCCCATTTTGCTTCCGGCTATGGACATATCGCCGCACTGGCATTGCGAAATTCAAAGATTCCTCTTGCACTAAATTTATGGGGTTCTGATATATTGATAGTCCCTAAAAAATCATTTTTTCATAGACGAAAAACAAAGTTTGCTCTCAAAAACGCCCAGCATGTTTTTGCAGACTCACAATATTTAATAGATTCCGCAAAAGAAATATATAATTTTGACAAGAGTACTGTCATTTCATGGGGTGTTGAACATTCTATTTTTGATTTATATAAGACTGAGAAAAAACTTTCTGAACCGTTGAAGATTATTATTCCACGGTCACATGAAGCAGTTTATAATAATTTGTTTATTGTACAGTCGTTAAAAAAATATATTATTGAAGAAAAAGTCCAACTTACTTTTCCATCGTTTGGTTCTCTGTTTGCATCATTCAAAGATGAATGTGAAAAAATAGTGGGTGATAAAATAAAATTTTATAAGAAAGCAAAACGACAAGATTTTTTGAAACTTGCTTCTGAACATGAGGTCTATTTGTCAGCATCACATTCGGACTCATCGCCAGTGTCGCTTATCGAAGCGATGGCGCTCGGCTTAGTGCCGATGGTTATGCAAATTGAAGGTGTCAAAGAATGGGTCTCTGGTGCTAATGGGTTTATGTTTGATAATAATAAAGATTCAATCTGTAACACTCTAGAAAAAATATTCAATACATCAACTGATTTTTCTGATATGCGAGAGAGTAATAAAAAGAGAGTGCTAGAGTCAGCTCTCTTTGAGAAAAATATAGCTGAACAGTTAACAATTTTTAAGTCATTAGTAGAGAGTACATCATGAGCAGGTTAAAAATTTTACTCATCGCATATTATTTCCCACCACTTGGTGGGGCAGGGGTCTCAAGACCGCTTGCTCTGTTCAGAAAACTCCCAAAGTATGGAATCGATGTTGAAGTTCTCACTGTTAAAAATATTTCGTACCGTACCTACGAGCCGGAATTGCTAGAGGGGCTAGACAAGAATCGTATATATCGTTCAGGTTCATTTGACCCACAAAGGATTATGTATCTACTGGGGATGCGAAAAATAAAAGAGAAGACTATCAGCAAAGGACGTTCTCTTATTGATAATTTTTTCCCTGATTCCAAAATTGGTTGGGTTAAGCAAGCTGTGAAACTCGGGCGGATACTTGCTGAAAATAAAAAATATGATTTGATACTGTCAACTTCACCTCCGATTTCTACACATCTTGTTGGGGAAAAATTAAGCAAAGAATTCTCTATTCCATACATCGCAGATTTTCGTGACTATTGGACATCGTATAAACCTGAAAATTGGTTTGAAGATGAAAAAGATATTGAGAAAGCGAAAAAACTTCTTGAAGAGATTTCCGAATCCGCTGATGCAGTTACATCGGTGAGTGAACCAATTCAAGAATATCTTACATCGGGCGAAGTTATTTATAACTCATACGATGAAACCCGTGCTAAGCTTTGGAATGATTCGCCTGACAAATCGAAGTTCTATATTGGAGTATTAGGCACTCTTGATAAGCTCTGTCCGATAGAACCTCTATGTAAACTGCTGGAGAAAATCAGAGAGATGCACCGAGACCAGTTTCAAAAAATTAAAGTTGTGCAAGTTGGCAATATCAACGACCCGTTATTTTATGACACTTTGGAGAAGTATAAGTTGACACAACTGTTTGAAATCCGAAATCAAAAAAACAGAGTTGAGACAATCCAACTTTTACAAAAAACATCAATGCTTTATATTGGGCTCAATAAAGATTTCGAGGATGGCATTGTCACTACACGGATTTTTGATATGATAGCATCGGGACGTTCAATTCTTGCGTCGGTTTCTGAGAACTCTGAAATTGCACGATTGATTCACAACGTACCTAATTCGATTTGCTATACAAATGAAACTATTTCCAAAGCTACTGAGTTTGTCAATGCAAAAATTTCAGATATAGAAAATCAAAAAATAAATCCAATACCTCAAGAGCTTCTGCCGTATAGTTCAAATATGATGGCTGAGAAATTTTCAGTTTTAATTAAAAAAGTTATTTCAAACAATAAGAGGTCATAAGTGTCAGGTAAAATAAAAATCGTTGTATTTGCAGGAAGTAGCCGTGAAGGTTCTTATAATAAAAAACTTATTAAAGCATCAATCCCATATCTTGAAGATGCTGGAGCAGAAGTTGTCTTTCTTGATTTAAAAAATTATCCGTTGCCTGTTTTTGACGAAGATAATGAAGCGTCTGAAGGTCTTCCAAAGCATGTACGAACATTAAAAGATATTTTTATAGGTGCTGATGGGTTTTTAATTGCATCACCTGAATACAATGGTTTTTTCTCAGGCTTATTTAAAAACACAATTGATTGGCTTTCTCGTATGGTCGAGGGCTACCCTCCGCTTGAATGTTTTAAGCATAAAACTGTCGGTCTATTGGCAGCATCGCCGGGGGGATTGGGCGGTATTCGGGTTCTTCCGCATGTGCGTCATCTGCTGAGTAATTTGCAGATGTCAGTTATCCCGGAACAGTTTGGTCTTGGCAACGCCTCGTCTGCATTCAACGATGATGGTTCTCTCGCAGATGAAAAGAATCAAAAAGCGGTGCGATCCATTTGCAAAAATCTTGTCGAAACAACTATAGCTTTAAAAAAATAATCAACGCAGAAGAACCATTTTCTTTTGTTCTACAAATTCTAAAGTTTCTAGTCGATATAAATAAATTCCGGTAGCTGAGTTGTTGCCGGAATTATCTTTCCCATCCCAGTTAAATGTATGAATCCCTGCTGAGTAAATGCCACTTGCGATAATTCTGACTTCTTGTCCTAAGACGTTATACAGTGTCAATATTAGTTCTGTCTTTTGAGGAAGTGCAAGTTGGATTTGTGTGTTCGGGTTAAATGGGTTGGGGTAGTTCTGTTCTAAGGCATATGAAGTCGGGAGGGTCAGATTGGTTTCATCGTCTATGTCAGTAGCTATTGATGGTGCGTAATTTTTTTGATCTATAGTATAACCATCTTTTGTCGCTGATATTTTGTAGTCGGTTCCTAATTCAAATTGATAATCTATTGTAAGCTGACCATTTTCATCGGTTCTGTATTCAGCAATTAAGTTCCCATCGGCACTTAAGAAAATTGTTGTATTATCTAGAAGTTTGTTGTTAGAAACAGTAGACAGTAAAATTTCATTCTGATTATATTGCATATCAAGGGCGAGTGGTTCAGGCTTTTTTGTATAGACAACCATGGTCGGGTCACCAAAATAATTGATACCATAAATTAAGTCACGGTAGTAATAATAATCTTCTTTCATTTGATACAACGAAACGATAGCCGGCTGATTTACATTTGTGACAAGGTATTCTAAAAACCGTTTTTGTAAAAGATGTGAAGAACCTACCCATCCCCATCTCGTGTTTGCCACAAAGCCAACTGCTCCGCTATTTTTTTGCGAGAGTAATGTCTCAACGATACTCGGATTCAGATGATTGAATGGAGGCTGGTCTTTATCAAAAGCACCGTTGTCACATCCGAGTGAAACATATAACGAAACTCGGTTGTTACTTTCTAGATTACTTACGATACCATTTGTTATCATTGTTGTATCAGTTGTGAAAAATGATTTCGGGAATTCATTATAATTGGATGTGCGTACTTCAAAAGTCATACTGCTACCATGGGCGATTATGTTTACGATGCCGAAACCTTCTGAGAGGACAGTCTCTAAACTTTTTGATGATTGATTGGTCGGGTTGGGATCATCGCCTCTTGATTGTTCGATACCGTTGATTGTATCTATGATAAAATAATCAGGGAGAGCTTCGGCGATTAAGCCATGTTGTCCGAGAGAACCATAGTCTCTCATCTGGTCAGAGCAGAAGAAAAATGATTTTTCTAAATATGATAAGTCAACTTGGTTTCTGTTTGTTTCGTACTGTATAAGTTTTTCTATATATTGAGTCACTTCAATTGGCTCATCAAATGGTAATCGTCCGACAAAAAGTTCCGGGGTGAGGTCTACCGAGTCGGTGTATTTTTCACCCCAGACAGCATCGTTGTCAAAATTCCAATCTCCAGTTAGGTCAGCAAAGTAGAGGTCACAGACCTGTTGGTTTTCTAAATCAATTTCCGTGGTTGCTATATTTGGGTACGTGTATCTTATCGGTAGCACTGTTTCATCGCCACCAAGCAAAACATATTGACCACCTTCTGCATAAAACTCTTTGAGATACTCACGAAGTTTTTCGGCGTCATCACGACCTGTTTGTTGAGTAAGGATTTCACCTATCAGTTTAATCGCAGTCGTAATTCCTGTCTCGTTTTTATATGATGCCAGTTGTGCAAATGATTCTTCTAAATATTGATTTGTGACAATCAGATATTGCACTGACACAGATAATGATCGATTGAATGACTCTTTTTTATTCAGTTGCAATTCGTTGATTTGAGATTGGGTGAGTAGTTGGTTGTCATCAATTATTCTATCGCCAAAATTAAATTCGGTTGAGTTGTGGAAAATAGCTCTGCCGTTTACATCAAGAGTAACCGGGAAGAGCATGCATTTCAAATATTCTACATTGTCGACTGTTACTTTATCCATAACCTGAATTTGATTAAAGCCTAGTTTGTCAAATGATTCCGATGAGACAACATCGGCGTAGAGGTTTTTATCCGATGATGTCGCTATATCGTGAGAATTAACATCTTGATAGACAGCAACTTGCTCAGATTCTATAATTTGGGTCTAAATGGCTGAAATTGGTTCAGACTGTTCTGTCGGGATATAAATCGTCTGGTAGGGGAGAGATAAGCCATTGGATAATATGATGTTATCGTAATTGCTGTACCGGATTGTATCGCCCGTGACAGTTAATTGCTGTCGATCTAAGTTGCTGATATTACTGCCGGCAATGATAGATTCATAACTAAATATGAGTAGAAATGTTAAAAATATTCTTGTTTTCACCTTGTTCTCCTGTTTCATCTTGAACATATCAATTATAGAGCAAACAGGCGTCCTCTTTGAAAACCGAGACTTTCAGATGGCTATAAGTTGTTGTAAGGCAGGGGGAAATGAAAAATATCTGTTTTTGGAAATTGTTGTTTCTGCTTTGAGATTAATAAAAACAATAGGGCTAAACCTATATATTATAGGCTTTTGAAACTGTTGAGTGTAGAGTCAAGAGAAAATTATTCCCTCGTTTTTGGTTTCACTCAAACGACTTACAAAAATATCAATAAATTTATCTTCATTAGTCTTTGTCTAATAAATATTTAAGCACAAAAGACTTTTTATTTTTTCTCATTTTTCTCGTAGTTTTTCCTTGACTTTTGCGGGATAAAAGTGATACTTAAGGCTGTAAACGGAAGACAGTGGTTGAAAGTGGGATTTCTGAATGAGAGGGTTTTTAGGTCAATATCAAACAACAATGGACAATAAAGGGCGGTTTGCACTTCCGTCTAAATTGCGTTCAGTTGTAGGTGCTGACAAAAAATCGCTTCTTGAAGGTGATTTAGTTATTACGAAAGGGCTGGAAGGCTGTCTTTCGTTGTATCCAAATGTTGAATGGGAACAAATTAAGAGTCGCCTCTCATCATTAAATTTCACAAAAAAAGATTCCAGGTTATTTAGTCGACGGTTTTATGCGTCGGCAGGTGTTGTTAATCCAGACAAAAACGGTCGCATAGTTATTCCATCACATTTGATAACTGAAGGGAAGTTACAAAAAGATCTCTTGGTTATTGGTGTGAATAATTGGATAGAGATTTGGGACCCGATTCGTTATCAGTATTACCTTGAGCAGTACGCGGGCAGTTATGAAGAAGTTGCCGAACGACTTTTCACTGGTGACGGAAATCAGGATGAATGATTATAACCATCTCCCGGTAATGGTTAACGAGATTATATCTTTTCTACTTCAGAAAAAAGATGGTTCATACATAGATTTAACAGCAGGTTTAGGCGGTCATCTTAGTGCGTTTTCAAAAGAACTTTCAAAAGACGCAAAACTGTTTGGTACCGACCGTGATAGTGCAGCTATTAAAAAAGCACAAGATAAATTAGCAGATTGTCCACAGCAGGTTCAGATTGCTGAAGCACCTTATTCGACCATAGATAAAATCCTGCCACAATTTTCTGTAAGCTCATTCGATGGAGTCCTTCTTGATTTAGGTTTATCGTCGCTTCAAATCGACGATAGGTCAAGAGGCTTTTCATTTAAAGATGACGGACCTCTTGATATGCGGTTTGATCCGCAACTGTCCGGGCGCACAGCAGCAGATTTGTTAAACGAAAGTAGTGAAAAAGAATTAGCCGATATTTTCTTCACCTATGGTGAGGAAAGGCAAGCAAGAAAAATCGCAAAAGCAATTGTCATGGAAAGACAGAAGAGTGTAATGGAAACTACAACACAACTAAAAGAAATTGTAAACTCTGTCATTTTCCCTCCGTATCAAAACAAATCATTAGCTCGTATTTTCCAATCCATACGCATCTCGCTTAACGGTGAACTTGAAGAACTCAAAGCAGTTCTTCCGAAACTAGTTCCGCTTTTGAGCCAAGCCGGTCGTATTGCCGTACTCAGTTATCATTCGCTAGAAGATAGAATCGTGAAGCGGTTCTTTCAGCAGATGAAAAAAGGATGTATCTGTCCGCCGGAATTTGCCGTTTGTGTTTGCGGTATCGAGCCATCATTTAAAATTATCACCAAAAAAGCATTAACTCCATCAAGTGAAGAAATAGCCGTCAACCCAAGATCACGGTCAGCAAAATTGAGAGTAGCAGAGAAAATTTAAAAAATGAGACAAGCGGTCAGAAAATTTAAAGAAACAGTAGAGATAAATTCTTCAACTATTAACAAGCTGAAGTCTCATAAATATTTTTCGATTTCTCTACTTTGCTTTTCTTGTCTGGTTGTCGCTTGTATTCATCTCTGGCAGCAAGTCACGGTCGTCTCTTTAGTGAAAGATATTTCTCATCTGCAAAAAGAGAACGATGTACTCCTCGACAGTAAAAAGAAATTGTACTCCCGTATCGCATCGCTTTCTACATCATCACGAATCGAACGCTACGCCGTTGATTCTCTTGGCTTATGTTTGGTCGATGCTGACAAGATGCTGACTTTGGTTCCAAAAGATGTCGTCGTGTCGCATCCTGATGAACTCCAACAGATGCTTACCGCCGTGAAACGAATAGCAAAGTATCTACCTGTCATAGAAGAAACCAGAGCAAAGGCAGGAGCTGTTGAAAATATTGTAGTAGATTCATCTATCAATGGCTGGGGTAGAAAATGAAGCTGAAGAAAATTAAAAATATCAGACTCGGATGGGTTTTCTTTTTGGCATGTTTCGTGTTTGCTGTTGTACTTGGGCGGCTTGTGCATCTGCAAGTATTTTTATCTCCTGAATATAGCAAACAGGTAGAACGGCAATCATCGGGACAACAGGAAATTCCTGCCGATAGAGGTTTAATTTACGACCGCAATGGAATGATCGTTGCGAATAATATCGAACGTCAATCGCTTTCGGCGTGGCCAAAAAATAAAAGTGAAGTAAAGAAAATAGCATCGTTTTTGGAAAACTTCTTTGACCTTCCAAAAGGTACCGCAATAAAAAGATATAAACTGGCTCCGTTAAAATTTTCATGGATAAAAAGAAAAATGTCCGATGCTTCCGCGGCAGAAATAGCCAGCCTGAATCCGGTTGGACTTCATCTGCAAGATGAAATAGAACGAGCCTATCCCTTTGGAGAAGTTGGCAAACAGATAACAGGTTTTACAAATATAGATAGCAAAGGTCAGGCAGGTTTTGAACTTTGGTATAACACCGACCTAGCGGGGAAGTCCGGTGTTGCAGCTTATCGTCGTGATGGTAACCGAAATCGTTTCCGCATAAAAGAGCAAGCAATCAGACAACCACTTCCGGGGCAATCAAAAGTTCTGACTATCGATTGGCAGTTACAGGAAATTTTAGAAGAAGAACTCAAAGCAGGTGTCATAAAACATAATGCCGAACTAGGCATGGCTCTGTTTTTAAATAATCGCAATGGTGAGATCATCGCCATGGCACATTATGACCCGGATGAAAAGAACCCTAACAAACCGCAAAAACTTCGGGTGCTTACCGACTTATACGAACCGGGTTCTGTCTATAAAATTATTGCTGCTGCCGGGCTACTTGAAGATTCCACTATGAATATCAACGACACGATTTATTGTGAAGATGGTTTGTGGAGAATGGGTCGCAATCGACTTCGTGATGATAAAAAACATGAGTATCTCAACTTTAGATCTATCATAGAACTTTCAAGTAATATTGGTATTGGAAAATATGCTGTTGAATTCGGCGGTGAAGAGCTTTATCAGTTGTCTCGTAAATTTGGTATCGGAACCAAAACACTCTCGGAGTGGCCGGGTGAACAATCAGGGTATATTTCCAAACCAAAAAAATGGTCAGACTTTAACGTTGCATCGCTTTCTATTGGTCATGCCGTTGCGGTCAATACATTGCAGATGGCAAACGCTATGGCAGCTGTTGCAAACGGTGGGACGCTTTATCAACCTCGATTAGTTCTTTGTGATGTTGATGAAAAAGGAAACCCATTCAATGAAACTTCTGCTACGGTAATCAGAGAGTTGATGTCTGAAAAAACATCTGATACTCTTCGGTCGTTTTTGCGTGGCGTGGTAGAGCGTGGCACTGCCGAGGTTGTTAATTCGCAAATTGTAACAATAGGTGGCAAAACAGGAACAGCCCAGATATATAACCCAGAGACAGGACGTTATTCCTATAGAAGATACATGGCAAGTTTTGCCGGTTTCTTCCCGGCATAAAATCCAATAGTGACCGGTATCGTAGTTATGAAAAATCCTCAGCCCGTGCATTACGGCGGGCATACATCGGGTGTGACATTTAAAAAAATTGCAGAACGATATACAATCATTCATCCTGATTTGTTCACGGTTCCATCACGAATGATTGCTGAAAATTCTGATAAAATAAAACGGACACAAGTTGTACCAAACCTTACCGGTCAACTTCTTGTCAACGCTCAGCAAACAGCAGAGAATAAAATGCTTCATGTACGGGCGTCATCTGATAGTGGGTTTGTCGTATGGCAGTATCCTCCTGCGGACCGCTTGATGTTTGAAGATGATGAAATTCTTGTTGTTGTGAAATCTGATACTGAACAAAAACAAAAGATGACAGACCTTACCGGATTATCAGTAAGAGAAGTCTCGGCATATATGCATCACTTAGGTTTAAAATATTCGGTCGTAGGCAATGGAAAAGTCTATCGTCAGTCTATGAAGCCGGGAGAAATAGTTTTAGAAGAAAGTTTATGCAAGTTAGAATGCAAACCGATTTAGGAGTACGTTATTAAACTCAAGGATGTGATCGCAGGGTTGGAACATATGGATATTATCGGAAACCCTGATACCGAAATTGACAATATAGAATACGATTCTCGTTTGATAAAACCGAACGGCTTATTTATTGCTGTCTCCGGTTATCAAACGGATGGATATGATTATGTGAAAAGTGCTGTTGCCAATGGTGCTGTTGCAGTCATTGGTGAAAAAGAAACCTGTGCGGACGCTCCTAACTATGTGCAGGTTCAAGATATTCGCAAAGCAATGCCTGAGATTGCCGGGATGTTCTATGGTCATCCTGGTTTAAAAATCAAAGCATGCGGTGTGACAGGTACAAATGGTAAGACAACAACTTGTTTCCTTCTTAAAAATATCTTAGAAGCACGAAGCAAAAAAGTTGGACTGATTACATCGCAAGTCTACGACACCGGGGAAGAAACTTTTGAAGCAGAACGTACGACTCCTGAATCACTTGATTTGCAGCGACTACTTTTTCTGATGAAAAAGAATTACTGTGTTAATGCAATTATCGAAGTGTCGTCACATGCTTTAGCTTTACATCGTGTTGACAATATCAATTTTAGAGTTGCTGTCTATACTAATCTTACCAGAGATCATTTGGACTTTCATAAAACTATGGAAGAATATCTTGCTGCGAAAAAACTTCTTATCAAAAAACTTGAAGGACCTCTCAGCTACGCGGTTATCAACCTCGACGTTCCTGAGTTTAGAGAACTGTTCGGCGACTTTGCATCGTCTTATATTTCTTACTCTTTAGAAAATTCTGATGCCGATATCTATAGCCCTAATTTTGACATACAACCAAATGAAACTATTTTTGATATAGTGACCCCAATGGGAAATCGAACGATTCATTATAAGCTCCCAGGTAAATTTAATCTGATGAACGCTATCGCTGCTATTGGTGGTGGTATGGCATGTGGAATTGATATTGATTCTGTTGTCAAAGGACTTGAATCTGCAGAACCAATTCCGGGTAGGTTTAATTCTATAGACTCGGGTCAACCGTTTGCAGTATATGTCGATTACGCTCACACTCCCGATGCTCTCGAAAGATTAATTATGTCAGCACGCGAAATTTCTGATGGACGTGTCTTTACATTGTTCGGATGCGGTGGCGATAGAGACAAAGGGAAACGTTCACTCATGGGACAAGCAGCGACTCTTAATTCTGACTATGCTATTGTCACATCAGACAATCCTCGTTCAGAAGAAGCTGATGCAATCATTGAAGATATTAAACCGGGTTTAGTAGGAAATAATTATGAAATTTGTACGGATCGTGAAGAAGTTATCAAAAAAATTATCGGACTCGCTAAAAAAGGCGATGTTGTTCTGTTAGCCGGCAAAGGTGATGAAAATTATCAGGAAATCAAAGGAGTGAAATCTCCATTTAGCGACAAGGATGTCGCCCTGAATAAATTACATGAACTTGGCTTTACAAAGTCTGAGGATAAGCAGGAGAATTGATACAATTGCGTTTTGACCAATTAGCTAAATATTGTCAAGGTACACTATCAAACAGTTCACATAATGCTGATCTGTTTTATGGGGTCTCTATTGACAGCAGAACTCTCAATGAGCAAGAGTTGTTTATTGCAATCAATGGAGAGTTACAGGATGGTCATCAATATATCGACCAGGCAATCAATAAAGGTGCCGGAGGTATCTTAGCTGAAAATTCGTACACAAAACTTTCAAGCGTTACTGGTTCTGTTCCTGTTGTGACAGTTGAAAATTCTCATGAGGCTATGTTGGCATTAGCAAAAGAATATCGGGATTCTCTTGACGCAAAATTTATAACTGTTACTGGCTCTAACGGAAAAACAACAACCAAGGAACTGATTTATTCACTCTTACAAACGGTTGAAAAAAATGTATTCAAAACTCAGGGAAACTTGAATAATCTTTTTGGGGTTCCATTAACACTTTTTGCTATAGACAAAAAGTGTCAAGTAGCAGTTTTGGAACTTGGTATCTCCACTGAAAATGAAATGCCAAAACTTGCTGAAATTGCACAACCTGATGTAGTCTTGATTACCAATGTAGGGATCTCACATTTAGAGTTTCTTTCAACGGTACAGGATGTTGCCCAGGCAAAACTAGAGTTGATAAAAAATGCATTGTCAGATGTGCCACTTATTATTAATGCCGATGATGCCGTCCTTGTCGAAGAAGCGAAAAAAGTACGAACTGATTTTATAACTTTCTCTATTGATAAAGATGCTGATTTCAAAGTTGAAAAAATTGTTCCACATGCTGAGGGTGGAAATATTGTAACTATTGAATCGCATGATTTTTATCTTCCGCTTATAGGCAATCATCAGGTTGCAAATCTTGTCGCTGCTTATGCTGCCGTGAAAACTTTAGGCTACTCTTTTGACAATGTCAATACGATGCAAATCAAGTTTGATACTGCTCCAATGCGTGGTCAGATTGTTAAAATCGGCAATATGAAAATTATCTCTGACTGTTACAATGCTAATCCTGATTCTATGAGAGTAGGGCTGAAAGCGTTCTTTGAAATGAAAACAGAAAATCGCAGAGTGTTAATCTTGGGCGATATGCTTGAACTAGGAAACGATGCCGAAAAGTATCATAGAGAAATCGGTGAATTTTTAACAGATAAGAAATTTGATTTGCTTCTGACCGTTGGTGAGCTCGCAAAAGAAATAAATAAAAGTTGCATCGCAGAAGCACCTACAAAAGTAGAATATAAAAACAGCTCTGACTTAGCTGATAAAATTAAATCACATTTACAAGATGATGATCTAGTTTATATCAAAGGGTCACGTGGTGTAGCACTTGAAGAAGTTCTACGAACCTTGCAAACATCCGGGGAGGAAACCTGATGTTTTATCATTTCTTATCACCGCTCGCTGATTCTATCAGTGGCTTTAATCTCTTTCGCTATATAACATTCCGTGCGGCAGGTGCAACTATTACCGCTCTGTTTATCTGTCTTATTCTTGGTCCGTTTTTTATCAGACTTCTGCAGAAATTGCAGGTCAAAGAATCTATCCGTGCCGAAGGTCCTAAGTCGCATCAGAAAAAAGCCGGGACACCTACCATGGGTGGACTTATAATTTTGAGTGGTATAATTATTCCGACGCTTCTGTGGGGCGACCTTTCCAATTATTATGTGCAATCAGTTTTGGTTGTAACTCTTTGGTTGGGCATGCTCGGGTTCATGGATGATTATTTAAAGGCTATAAAAAAAGAGCCTAAAGGTTTAGTCGGCAAAAAGAAACTGATAGGTCAGATTGCTTTAGGGCTTGTCTTTGGCTTTGGACTTACTTACATCCAACCGGGCTATGATGGTATGACCAATATCCCATTTTTCAAAAACTATGTTCTCAATTTAGGCATTCTATATATCCCGTTTATAATTATTGTCATAACGGGGGCATCAAATGCGGTCAACCTTACCGATGGGCTTGATGGGCTCGCTATAGGTCTATCGGCACTTTGTTTTATCGCCTTTGGTGGGATAGCTTATGTAACCGGACGACTTGATTACTCTTCATACTTACAACTCGACTACATGCCGGGAGCGGGGGAGTTGACAATTTATTGCGGTGCTGCGGTTGGTTCTGCTTTAGGGTTCTTATGGTTTAATGCTAATCCTGCAGAAGTCTTCATGGGTGACACCGGGTCACTGGCATTGGGTGGAGCTTTAGGTTCTATCTCAATTTTATTAAAACAGGAATTACTCTTGGTTATCGTTGGTGGTGTTTTTGTTGT
>JAJRSF010000023.1 GCA_024278935.1 Candidatus Zixiibacteriota bacterium | reverse complement strand
TGGAAGAATTGTCTACACTAAGTTCACAAGAAATACTTAAGATACATGACAAAACAGAATCAAAATTTCACTCAGCCTTTCCATCAACATTTAAAATTCAACCCAAAGATACAGTACAGACAAAAAACTATAAGTCATATACATAAGTGCGGGATTTTTATCCCTTCCATGCGGGAGTTCTCCCTAAGAAAAAAATATAATGTTAAAAAGGAAAAATAATGTCAGTAAGAAATCATAATCTAGACACAGTCGCCCCAGTTTTGGCAACATTTAAAGTTTCTCAAACTTTGAGCGTTGATGATTTAAAAGACAGTAATATCGGCGAAGCTGTCGCATTAAGTAACAGTAGCGAAGCAGGACCATTAGCAGCCGATGGGCAGCTTCTTGGAAAACTTATCGCTCTCACATTGACCGACAACGATGACGGCGAAAGAGTTGCAACCGTACAAATCGGTGGTGTCTGCCGTATCGCAACTTCAACAACCTATCCAACAATCGGAAACAAAGTTGTTGGTGGCGGTTCCGGTTCTGTCAAACAAGCACCAACGGTCGCATCGGACCCAGCCGGTGGCAATGTTGCACGAGGCACCGTGCTTGATGTTAACGGTACAACTGATTGTATCATTTTATTAAACTAAGAAAGGGTATCTAATGGATTTTAATCAATTTTATAATGCACCATTTGTGTTAAACCAGTTGCAAAACAATGACCTATTTCAAATAGCCGGCAGTTTAGATTTAAGCAAAGCAGCATCGTTTGATATTTCAAAAGAACTTTATGTTGAAGCAGACACAAAAGGTTTAACACTTACCGAATTACTCGAGTCAGATGAATACGACCCATCGGGTATCGGTTCTCCGCTAGACGCATTTGAACGCCAACTAGTTTTAGCTGGTGTGAAACTCGCAGGAAAATCTCCAACAACGGTTGAACAATTTTATCAACAAGCACCGGCACTGCTTCCTGAGTTTATGCTTCGTGAAGTTAAAAAAGGTATGTCGATGCGTCCCGAGTTAAATAAACTAATTGCAAACACAACAACTATCGCAAGCAATTCGTATACTCCGTTTTTCATCAACACCGAAGACACTTCAAAGTTTTCTATGCGTCCAATAGGTGATGGTTCCGAAGTTCCACAACTGATGGTGACCGAACAGAACCATGCCGTCAATGTTGTTGATTACGGTTTAGCACTCAAGACAAGTTACAAAGCTCTTCGTTATCGGACAACTTCGCAGTTTAGAGTTCTTCTCTGGTATATCGGTTTCAAAATTCAAACCGATAAGATCGGACTCTTAGTTGATTGTATTATCAATGGCGATGGTAACAACAACGCCGCAACAAGTGTGAACACTGCTTTGACAGGGACCCTTACTTATGATGATCTGATTACACTCTGGTCAAACTTCTCACCATTTGAAATGAACACAATCATTTGTCATGTCAACCAGTTGAAATCTATTTTAACTTTAAGCGAATTCAAAGACCCTATGGCAGGCTATCGTTTCCAAAACTCCGGTGAATTGTTCTCACCATTGGGAGCAGGTTTAGTTCGCTCCGATGAAGTTCCGAACGACTTAGTCATTGGTTTGGATAACAGATTTGCTGTTGAAGAAGTCATCACGCAACCACTCATGATTGAGTATGATAAAATCATCGACCAACGATTTGAAGAAGCGGTCATTTCAGAATCTGTCACGTATGCAAAAATTTTAAAAGAAGCTGCAATCGTGCTGGATACCAACTACTAAAGCTAATCGACTCAGGTTCTTAATTTAGAACCTGAGTTATTTTTTGGAGATATATGCAAACTAAAATATCAGAAATAACTGCAGTAGGAGAATTCGGTTCTCCTGCCGGTAATAAACTTTTAAAAGTTAAATCGGGCACATACGCAGGAAGAATGATTGCAATATATAAAACGTCATCAACTGAAATAAAATATTGCTTTTCAAACTCTCCATATGAAACTTGGAATTCATTGACAACAATCGCAAGTGATTCGGTGTCACCTATTGTTGATGCTGTTATGAATGAAAATGGGGATGTTTATTTAGTCTATAGTGAAACAAATAATTATTTGGTCTCTATAAAACTTACCATAACAGATGCCGGCTGGGATATAGGTTCAAAAGTATATGTGTATAATGATGGCATAACTAACGCTCCGTCGATAGCTATTGACTCATCTGAAAATCTACATGTTAGTTTTTCACTTATGAATGGCGCACTCTTTGATCTGCATGTGAAAACATCAACGGACGATGCTCTCACTTGGGGCATTTCTCCGACTGATGTAGGTGAGATAATCGCTACATCTCTCACAATGACAATCCCAAAAATAATGACATCTGATAACGATTTATTCGTCGTCTATATTGCTGATTGGAATTCAATCAAAGAAAGGTCGCGGACACTAAGCGAAACCACATGGACGACTGAATATACAATTATCTCAAGTTCAAATATTGATACGAATTTTGATGCGACCGTATTACCTGGTGGATTTATCGGTGTTGTGTACGATGATAGTCAATTAAGCTATCGCGAATTTGACGGGAGCAACTGGAGTCCAATTACTATTCTTGATTCAAGTGAAGGTTTTTTCCCGCAGATTACAATTATTAACAATGTACCGGTTGTACTCTATTTGTCAGAATTTGCTACGGGCGAATTTCAACTCATGCAAACGAACAGACAGACCGGATCGTTTTCGTCACCTGTAGTTATGGAAAACAGAGCGGCTGCTTTTGATTCTCTGACTCTCTATAGTCAGAGTTCTTCATCATACGAAGATAAAACTACGGAAGCATCCAACGCTATAGCCGGAGATTTATACCACTCTATTTCAACATCGCTCCTGTCAGTCGAGAGTGATAAAATTTATTGCGGTTCAGATTTGAAATTCCGATTTATGCGAATGCTCTTATCCACCGTTGGTGTTGGTGGAACAGTTACCTATTCATATTTTGATGGTGCCAACTGGAAATCATTCACGCCATCAGGTGGAGCATTTAATTTAGATAGCTCTGATAAAGAACTTCTACTCTGGGATGATTTTGATTCTGCACCATTAGACTGGCAGAAAAATTCTGTCAACGGAGTCTCACGGTTTTGGATCAAGATCGAAGCGACAGCCAGTTTCTCAACAGCACCGATAGGTTCTCAAGTTACATCTATTTCAAACCTTAAATCAATTTCAGTGAGGAGGTAAGGTGTCTTATACAAATGTCGATCTTATAAGAAATCATATTGAATATGTTCAACCGGTTTCAGATTCTGTCTATGACCAGATAGTGTTATGTGATACAGATTCTTATATCAACTTTTTCTCTGGTTCAATCATAGAAAATTCTGCTGTTGTAAAAGCAATGTCAGATTTATTACCTACAAAGAAAACTATAGTAATTACAGAAAACTTTTTTACAATACATGCAAGCCCCATAGTCCGAGGAACAATTGTTTGTGCTTCTGACTCATCGCTGGGAACCTTGTATAAAGAAAATATCGATTATTTGATTGATTATGCAAAAGGAACATGCACACTCATCGCAGGCGGTGCATTATCAATTGGCATGTCGTTGACTTTTTTCTATATCCCTTTTAAAGTCTACACAGAAAATTCTGATTATCGGATTGACTTCAACTCAGGCGAAATCCAAAGAGTTACTTCCGGGGATATTCAACTTGGCGAAACACTCTATATTGATTACCAACCGATGTACAATAATTATACCGATGAAATTTTACAAAACGCGGTAACCGAAGCAAACGCAATTATTGAAAAACAGGTTGACCCCAACAAACAGTTTGGTGCAGACCTAGTTTTACAAACTGCCGCAACTTATAGAGCCTTGGAGATTCTCTGTCGTTCATCGGCTATGCGAGAACTCATTAGCCAACCAAAAAAAGATAACGCAAACGCATGGATAAAACTTGCTGAACTTTATCTCAGCAGGTCTGTAGATTTAATAATCACTTTTAAATCGCCAAGTAGACAAATGCAACTGCCAACACATAGTTAATTGGAGAGAAATATGACAGGTTACGCTTTAGCAAATACAAAACGAAGTTGGTATATCCCAAACTTGCATGTCTATGGAACTATCGGATGGGGTGAGTTTGAATACCTTCTGGCAGAAAATGTAAACTCTGTTGTTTCTGTTTTGTTTGATTCGGTTTCAATAGGAGATAACTCACAGCAAATTTCGTTTCGTGATCTTATTGACCATAAGGGAAACAAATTGCCGGACACTCTTACCAATCCTCGAGTCATTATAAAACAGAAATCAGATAGCACCGCATTTATTGTCGGCGATGAATCCAATTTCGGTTTCAAAATCGTACGGTCAGAGCAGTCAACAAAGACAGTACAAGTAGATCTATATATTGTTGAAATGGGAGACTGATAAGTTTTGGATATTTCCGAAAAAGAGATCAAATCAGAACTCGATCTACTAGATGACCTTATACAAAACTATTACAAACAACTTGAAAAAAATGGGGATGAAAAAGTTAAGTTAGGAGATTTTTTAAAAATGATAGAACTCAGAAGAAAATTATCACCTGAAAATTCAGAGCAGAAAAAATTCTGGAAAATGCTGAATAAAATCAGGAAAGATAATTTACAAAACAAAGAAGAAACAAATCATGTTCAAAAAACCGAGAAAAACGATGAACAATAAAATAATTTTACAATTATTTCTTATCTCATTGCTGATGCTATGTCTCAACTCATCACTGTTTGCAGATGACATAGGCTATACAACTGCCGGCATAACTTCAAATACTATCGGTAACGAAGGTGTCACGAATCTCTATGGTTCAAAATACACGTCGGTAAATGGCGGTACTTTGACAAGTGCATATATCAATGGACATAATAACTGGAATGGAACCGACACGGTTGTGATTCTTATCTATGATGACACCGGAGGGTACCCGCACACTTTAATAGCCGAGAGTGCCGAGATTGTTATTGATGCCAGTTCGTATCAATGGTGGTCAGCATCTATTTCAGGGACGATAGCATCGGCAACTGACTACTGGCTGTTTGTCAGAAATAAAACAGTCGCCTCCGCAACTGTTCGTGTACATTACGATGCCAACACAATAACAGGCTATCGAGCCACTGATGGTTCTCCGACAGATGATCCATTTGCAAATGGTGCCACGGTTAATAATAATAACGAATATTCAATTTATATTTTTTACACCACAGGGGGTGGAGGTGCCAGCCCGATTTTTAAGAGAAGAAGAAAACTACAAAACATATTAGGAGGAATTCATGAAAAAAAGATTTGTTTGCTTATATGCCTACTCTTTATAAGTAATGTCTCTGCCGATGTTGTCAATAATTCAGGAAGCAGTGGAGCCGATAGTCTGACCTTTCAGTTTTATCTGTTAGACTCTCTTGGAAGTCTTACCGATGTAGCCACAACCGATTCAATAGGTGTCGTCACTTTTTACCCCGAGGGTGCCGTTGCGTATAACACGGTTGTGTTGGGAAACAACAGTAATATTGTTTCGCAGTCACAAACAAATATCGGTACATGTTATTCATATGGTATCGCTATTGCTGACATCGACGGTGCCTCTCCATCGGAGGGTGTCTATACTTGGATGTTGTCCGTCAAGGATATTTCGCTTGGGCTTACGACAATGCATACCGGAACATTTCAGTTGTATACAGGTGCCGATTATAATTCACAGCTTGATAATCTCGATGCCTTGATTACGAGTCGTTCAAATTTTAATGTGTCTACTGATACTGTAAACAGTTATGAATCTGGCGTCGATAATTCTGTAGCAATAGCAGACTTGCAAGACTCTGTTAATGTCCTGATAGATTCCACAAACAGCTATGGACCCGGTGTAGATAATTCATCCGCCATTGCTGTTATGCAGGATTCTATTAATGTTTTAATCGACTCTGTAAATAATCTCAATGCCAGCGTAGATAATTCGGCAGCAATAGCTGAACTGCAAGATTCTGTAAATGTCATCATAGATTCTTTAAGCAGTTCCGGGGCAGGTATGTTTGCCTATAAAGTAACAGTGGTAGACTCATCAAACAGTAATCCGGTCAATGACGTCTCGGCATATTTGCGTAATCTCGATCAGACAGTTCTTATCGCGTCGGGTCGTGCCAACAGCAGCGGAGAACTTTTGTTTAATCTCGATATCGGAAGCTATCTCATCATAGCGAATGCTCCGGGTTATATCTTTAATGTCTTTGACACAATTATTGTTACTGGTGCAGGCGAAGATTCTCTCTATGGCTATGCTTTTGATCCGGGACAACCTGCCTTGCCAAATTTATGTCGAGCCTATGCATATATCTATGATGTCAACGGCACCCCGGAACCAAATGCAACGATTACTGCCTCGCTACCCGGGGGAGTTGCACGTTCGGGGTAGTTGATAGTCTCGCCGTTTAAGGTAAGCACAACTTCGGATTCACTTGGCTATTTTTATCTCGATTTGATTCCGTCAGAAACATTAACACCATCGGGGCAACTGTATGAAATTACGATAGCTAAAAAAGATGGTACAATCATGCGTCAACGTATTTCAATACCAACAATCACAAGCTGGCAAATAAGCTGGTAACAAAAGGATGGTTCTATGGATTCATTATTTTCACAACCTACATCATGGATAGGTATGTTAAGTTCAATCGGTATGCTTTTGTTTGGACATGTAACAAACAAATATATCCTTCCATTTTTGAAAGTCGGAAAGAGAAAGCAGTATGCTGAATATGTTGCAACTATTGCTGATGAAATAACCGATGATTTAAAAAACAAATATCCACAAAAGGATTGGCTAAAATATCTCGATACAGCAGTTGATACTTTAATTTCAATCTGCGATATCTCACCACAAGTTGCTCGTCGAGCAATTTCAGCAGCAATCAGTAGGAAGTAAAAAAAAAGCCCGCATATGCGGGCTTTAACTTTTTAGTAACACGGAGTGGGAGCTTGTCCGAATATGAAATTCGCATAGTACACGATGTCGGTTATGTTTAAGTAACCGTCACAGTTGGTATCGGCTCGTCCATCACCGCCGATAGGAGGAGCTCCTTGGTTGATAAAATAAGATATGAGGTAATTTAGGTCAGTAATATCTGCATAACCGTCGTTGTTAAAATCTCCGGCGAGATAAAATTGGGTGCAGTCGTATGAATACATTGTTACGTCATACCCTTTCAGTTCGGTCAGGTCGGTTCCTTCTGACTGGATAAAATAATCATATCCATGCCAAAGATTTGGAGGAGTCCAATTAAACGACCAACCATCTGCTCTATTTAGATCTTCACCAAAAGGAGTCTGAGTGCTGTTCCAACCATCAGTTCCGATATGGAAAATTATTTCAATCGGTTGCCATCCACCATTATAAAATATTTCAACTCCCAAACCTTGATTCCGTAATTGCACAGTTTCTATTAAGGCAGTTATCGGATTGCTTATTGTGATATTGTAGGTACCATCTAAATTTTTCGTCCCTGAAAATCCATCAATTAAAATCCAATTATTACTTGTTCCACCGATACCGGCGATTGCAACTTTGTGATTCAGTTCTATTTCGGTTCTTAAATTTAAATAATTCGGAGATCTTATATATCCAATATCTAAGACATTTTGTATCGAGGCGTTAAACAGTTGGAGTCCTTCAAAAACATTTTCATCATACACACCATTGTTTGCGATAATAGAAAAATAAGTAGCCAGTAAATTTGTCATTTGAGTAGCATCAACAACAGCACTATTCTTACGCATTAAATAATAGATACCTCGGTCATCCAATGCCTGGATTGCAAGTGAGGCAGATATTGCTGATGAGAAGTGATCCCCAAAATCTGACATGAGTAAAGTTTTAGCATTGATAGGAAAATTCGGCTCAGACTTTTGGTATGACAATTTCACATTCGTCAGATTGTTATCATTTGAAGACATTAAAATATCAAATTGCGGACAAAAATTTGCCCCTTTCGATGGTGATGTTATTTCTGCGATAGGTGGAGATGGTTCCAAAAATAGTGCAATCTGTTAAGAGGAATACCGACCCAGACTGTCGACGGCAGTTACTAAAATATTGTAGGTACCTTCAGGAAGTGAACTGAAATCCCAGTCCATACTATATCCTCTGGCATTACTGCTTTGGTTTATTCCATCACGAAATGTTTTAGTACCATCATAAACTCTTCCTATCTCGGTTGTATCTGCATTTGTAAAGTAGGCAAAAGAAACGTAATCAATTATTGGGGAACCTGAAATTTCATCCGCCCAGATTTCTGTACTTTTATATTTTGTATCATTGTTGTACGGCGATACAATTCTGACAGCAGGTTCGGGGTCCGATGGTCCGCCTCCGGGAACACCAGTTGCATAAAGTACTAATTGCCCGGGGAAGTCAAAACCCATGAGATCGACAAAACCAATTGAATCATCCCAAACATTATACGACACACAAATTGATTGTGTATTACTATCTGTAAAAAGAAACGGAACATGATTTGTATCAATGTCACCGATAAAGAAACCAGCAAAAAATGGTTCGTGTACAACAATTGGAGCATCAAAAGGAACTATGATATTATATAGCCCTGCTTCGGGAATCGTGTAACTCCAAGTTGATGATATCCCAAGCATTATTGTATCGGGGAACGGACAGTCCGGGTTTGAGTAATCAACTTTTTCAACATCAACCGAAACGGTAATAGAAGTCGCAGAATCAAATTCCATAAGCATAGTTATTTCGGTAACAGAATAAGGATAAGGATTGGCACAAGTCAGCGATGGGTCGAGATAACTTTTATACAGTTCGTTACCGACTACCCAATTTCCGATCTGCCAGAACATTCCGAGATCATGACGTACTTCACAAGTATCAGCCGCAGACAAATTAGGTCGTATACGAATATCTGTAATCTGATTATTTTCTAAGTTCGTAACCGTAATATTATTTTTATCAATAGCTAATACTGATCCGGCAATAAGTAATATTAAAAGAGTGAAGAAAATGAAGTTTTTCCGAACTTTCATTGTATATCCTTAATTCTCAAATGTTTATCCTTTTTCTTGATTATCGAGCAATTTCCATTATACTTGATTAAAATTGAGTAAAATGTTTTAAAAGAATTATCAAAAAGAGTTTAGAAGTTAGAAAAAAATAAGTATGTCACTACAAAAGCAAAGAAAACCAGACTGGCTGAAAATAAAAGCTGTTGGTGGACATAAGTTTAAAGAGGTCAATCAACTGATTAAGAGCTATGGTGTCGAGACTGTTTGTCATGCGGCAAATTGTCCCAACAGGTCAGAATGTTTTGACAGAGGCACCGCAACATTTTTGATCTTAGGATCAAAATGCACCAGAAATTGCAGCTTCTGTGATATTGAACCGGGACTTCCTCAAATAGTTGACAAAACAGAACCGATTCGAATTGCAGGAATTTCTCGAAAACTAAAATTAAAACATATTGTTATAACCTCGGTTACCCGTGATGATCTCACCGATGGTGGTGCTTCTCAATTTGCACAAGTTGTCGCTGAAATTAAAAAACTGCTTCCAAAGGCAGTCATAGAATTATTGACTCCTGACTTTTTACATGCTCCAAGTGGGATACAAATTATTATAGATTGCAAACCAAACATTTTTAATCATAATCTTGAAACTGTTGAATCATTGTATTCGATAGTAAGACCGCAGGCAAATTATAAATTTTCTTTGAATCTTTTAAAATTTGTTTCTGAAAATTCAGCTATAACTACAAAATCAGGTATCATGGTTGGGGTTGGTGAGACTGTCGAGCAGTTGAAAGTTCTTTTTGATGACCTTTCTGCTCATAATGTTTCAATCTTAACCATTGGTCAATATCTTGCACCTTCTGCAAAACATTTAGAGGTCAAAAAGTATTATCATCCTGATGAGTTTCTCAAATTGAAACAATTGGCTGAAGAATCCGGTATCTCAAAAGTCGTTTCAGTCCCTCTTGTCCGGTCGTCGTATAGGGCAGACCAGATATAATTTCATAAGCAAGCTCCAGCTTTATACAGATTGCATTCCTGCTCTTATCTTAGACAAAATCCCTCCGATACAAAACGTAGAAAGTATTATTAAGAAGGAAAGGACTGTGATGTCTAACATCTTTGTACCACAAATTGTTGTAGTAGATGATGAAAAACATATTTGCAATATTATAAAAGAAGCTTTAGGGTCATTTAACTATAATGTCCATATTTTTTCAGATGTCAAAGAAGGCATCGAGTTTATAAAAAATAATAAGGTCGACCTTGTTTTGACGGATTTAGTCATGGGTGAGTTTTCCGGTGTTGATGTTATTGATGCTACTCAAAAAAGTCACCATGATGCTGTCGTTATTCTTATGACAGCTCATCCGACTGTAGAAATTGCAATCGATGTCTTAAAAAATGGTGCCTACGATTTTTTAATTAAACCATTCAAACTTGATCTTCTGCGAGCTACAATTTCACGAGGGCTGATTCATCAACAGGTCATTCGAGACAACGTTTCTTTAAAAGAACAAGTCGATTTCTTAAAAGTGATAAATGCATCTGCCGCTGAAGACAATATTGAAGAGTTTATGAAACTTGTGGCTACCTCTTGTAAAAATGAATTGTCGGCGACAGCGGTTTCTTTGATTTCTATAGACCCTCAGTCAAAAGCTGTGTATGAAACTATTTATGAGTCAGATGATGACTCTTATGTTGAAACTATTTGTGATGCTTCTTTGATTCACAAAGTTTTGAATACGAAGTCTCATCAACCTTTAATTTTAAAAGAAACAGTTGAACTTGACGGACAAGAATATGTAAAGACTTTTATAACTCAGCCAATCTGTAGCCGTAAAAAATTAATGGGTATTATCAATATTATTACTATCAACCGTTTTGATAGACTTACTTCCGGTCAACTTGATATACTGCAGTTGTTGAGTAATTCGGCAGCATCGACATTTATGAATTTTAAATTATATCGTGACTTAGAACATTCGTATTTGCAGGCGTTCTCTGCTTTAGCAAACGCTATTGAAGCAAGAGATGCCTATACTGCCGGGCATACAACACGAGTTTGTCAGTTGGCAGAATTGATTGCTTTGGAATTAGGATGGAACGACCAGCAGTTACGTCATTTACAAATCGGTTGTACCTTACATGATATTGGTAAAATTGGCGTACCGGATTCTATCTTAAATAAACAGAGTAAATTAACAGATGAAGAATTACAGAAAATGAACAGTCATCCTAGTATGGGTTTGAAAATCATCGAAGGCATTGAATTGTTTAAACCGGCTATTCCGTATGTGATTTCTCATCATGAAAAATATGACGGTTCCGGCTACCCAAATCAACTTGTCGAAAATGAGATTCCTATAGAGGGACGGCTCCTTGCGGTGGCAGATACTTTTGATGCCATTTTATCTGACCGTCCATATCGTGAAGGTCGCAGTTTATCTATAGCGGTTGCTGAATTGCGAAAATATAGAGGGACTCAATTTGACCCATTGATTGTTGATACATTTATTTGGATTATGCAACAGGGGAAAATTGATTTTGTACAGATGTACGGAAGAGAAGAAGACCTTGTGCAATTAGAAGAATCATTCGTTACGGAGAAGGCACCGGCGTAAAAGATAAAACTAATATCAGTAGAGAACTTACCGCCAGTATGATTGCAGTTCTCGAAAGTATTTGTGCATCATTTAATGTGGGAGGGTGCTTCACACCAAATATAATTCCCATCGCAGCAAACATCCACCAAAGTGGTGAATCAAAGCCGAGAATAAATAAAACTCCCATCGCAAAATATCCAATCAGATGTTGTTTCTTTTTAAAAAGTCCATAGACAACATGCCCACCATCGAGTTGCCCAATCGGCAACATATTAATTGCGGTGACAAGCATTCCGACCCATCCGGCAAATATTGCATCATTAAGTATTATAGCAAAGTCTTCAGAGCTAGGTGTAATACAAATATAGGTGAGTAATTTAAAAATAAGAGGTTCGCCTAGGATTCCGGTTTCAAGTGTCGATGTAAGAGGCTCGATTGTAGCAGTCAAGATTCCATAGGTCGTCCATGCCAAAGCAACGATCCATCCCGCGATAGGACCCCAAGCACCAACTTCGATTAAGTCGCGTCGATTCCAAAATGGTGACTTCGATTTTATAATTGCTCCGCAAGTACCGATGATATTTGGTGCCGGAATAAAATATGGCCACGATGTAATTATGTTTCGTCTTCGACTGGCTATGTAATGTCCCATCTCATGCACAAACAAAATTGAAATCATAGCAATCGTAAAGATAATACCGTCGCCTTGCAGCAATGCCAAGTAGGTACGGTGTATCATCTCTTTGAAAGAAAACACTTCGGCTGTCATGAAATTCTGTTGAAAAAAAACAGGCACGACATAGATAGAAAACAGAGTCACAAAAAAGAGAAATATATTTAATGGTGGGATTTTAAATGTCGGTTTCGAATGTACTCGTAAGCTGATTTGTTCTTCCTCATCTTCAATGACGTATGTGTAACCTGCAATTTGGAGTCGGTCCTTGAGAAGTTTCAGAGAAAGGTTCTTGTTGTATCTTGGTATGAGTGTAACGACAGTTTCGTTATCAGAATTATATAAAGCAGTGATACTAAAGAGATCCCCAACTAATTTGTAGACAGCTTGATTGTACTTATCAGTTTCTTTTTGATTCATAGATTAAAATAAAGGTTGCTGTTCATAAAAGTAATATAAAAAAAAGAAGCGAGGAGTAAACTCCTCGCTTCCATAAATATATTACAAAAGTAAATTACTATAAAACTGGTGTTTAGAACATCCAGTCTCCCATTGGGCAAGGGCCACAATTGAAGTAGTAATCAACTAAGTAAGCAATGTCAGCACCGTCGATAGCACCATCAGCATTTACGTCACCAAGGTGAGCAAAAGGAATCGCGCCAGGACCAGCATTGTTAACATTACCAGCAAGATAAATAATGTCAGCTAAGTTAACACCGCCGTCATTGTTTACGTCACCACGACCAAAACCAGCCCATTTGTTAACCATATGAGCTAAATCAGCCATTTCAGTACCTGCAGTAGTATTGTCAGCTAAGCCAAATAAGGCAAAGTTAGCAACAGCTAAAGAGTATGTACCGCTAGGTCCAAAATCATGACCTGCATAAGTTGTATGCATTTCAAAATCAGAAGTAGCTTGTGCAGGAGCAATAGTTCCGGCAGGTAAGCTTAACCATGGGTAAGCTGAATCAAAATAAGCACCACCTTGGGTTCCAGCAGCACCATCTTGCCAGAATAAAGCCATAGCACCACCAAGATCTTTGATTGAACGAAGAGGTTCATAATCAACGTCTTGTAAGGCACCTAAAGTACCACAACCGAATGGAATCTTGATAGAACCCCACGCATTGCTTCCACCTGGGTTATATGCCCAAGCAGTAGAAATTGTGCGATCCATAGCAGCAGCGTCACCACCAACATCATAATCAGTGATTTGGCCGAAATACCAACCAGTTACAGAGTCAACACCATTACGTTCGTTGATTTCCATGATTTCAAGAGTCATGTTAGCTAATTCAGGAAGATCGGTAACACCGATAGTACGTGAGTTAACCATAAGACCCATTGAAAGAGTATCATCGAAGTTAAGGTTTTCAAAGTCAGACCAACCGAAACTACCAACTTCAGTAGTATCAATTACACGACCTGCAGATGTGACTGAATCAATATATGTTTTACATACCATGTCAGCAGCGATTGGATCGTAAGTGAGACCATCAATAGAGATCGCACCAACGGCAACAGAAGCTGTCAAAGCAGGTTTACATGTATTATCACAATAGTTAGGA
Source organism: Candidatus Zixiibacteriota bacterium (assembly GCA_024278935.1). Classification (GTDB taxonomy): domain Bacteria; phylum Zixibacteria; class MSB-5A5; order GN15; family FEB-12; genus QQUK01. Next base: position 81,947 of record JAJRSF010000023.1, on the reverse strand, counting down.
TCAGCTTGTAAGCCAAACCAACCACCGTCTTCACCATCAAGATCACCACCGGAGAGCCAATCTTGAGTGTTAACAGCAATGCGGAATTGTTCAATACCATAGATATAAGAACCTTGGTAGTAAGAACTAGCATCAGTGTCAATATCAAAACCATGTGGATCCCAGTCACCAGTACCTAAACGACCGGAGTTAGTAACTAGCTGAATGTTAGCACCAGCCATACCGAAGTTTAATGTAGTAGTATCAACTAAACAACCACCAACGATTGTTAATTTAACTTCAGGAAGGAAACCACCAGCAATAGCATCAGCGTTTAAGAAATAATCAGGATCATCAGAAGTAAATGCGATATAAACTGATTGTTTTCCACGGCTAATCATTGGTTGATTTACAGTGATTTGTAAGCTAGTTGTATCACCAGCGAAGATGACATCACCAGAACCAGGACTATCTAAAGAGACAAACCAAGCAGGGATACCAGCAGAGAAGCTAGATGATTTAAGTTCACGATCAGATGAATTAACATCGAATGTAGAAGTTACATGAGCATCAGCAATCATTGTAAATTTAGATAAGAATGCTTCGCGTTGCATAAAGTCACTAATAGCATTAGCACGATCCATAATTTCTTCAGAGACAAGATTGTTTGAAGAGAAAAGAGGGAAAGATGAACCACTAATAGGATTTTCATCAACAGAAACTAAAGAAATATTTAGATCAGCACAACCAGTGTTAACAATGATTGGACCAAGAGCTAAAGGTAAAGCAGGATTAGTTCCAAAATCGACAGCAGTCTTAATTGTGAAAGTTTGGAGCTCTAAACGAGGTCTGTCAGCACCTAATTTGAAATCATAAAGTTCGCCAGATTGATCAGCGAATAACATATGAAGACCATCAGTTGCAGTCATAGCCATTGCACCACCCATACCACGTTGTAGTGTAGTACCACCGTGGTCAACACGACGACTAAATATCTGTTCGCCGGTTATTGAGTTGTAACATTCAAAGAAACCAAATTGGTTAAATACGAAGATTAGATCTGGTGCAGGTAAACCTAATGCATCAGGTTCACAAGATAAGATACCTGAATTATAGTAACGAGCATCATCAGGAGTTTGAGCACTCCAAACTATACTACCTGTAGATTTTTGGAAAGCAACTAAGTTTCCACCACCACCAGTAGGTGTTGCCCACTGTGAAATTGATGGAGAATATACAAAGTCACCGTCTATGATAGGTGAAGCATAGATAGATCTATTTGTTGCTGTTGGAGGTACTTCATGATTACCTGTACCAGCATTAATTTGATAGAAATAACCATCTAAAGGATGATCAGATGTACCAAGATCGTTTGCCCAAGAAATAGCATAAACAGTACCTTGACTATAGGCAACACCGGAACGGAATCCTTCAGGATAAACATATCCAGCTTGATTAGGAGCTTCTAATCCACCAGCGGCAGAAAGCTGCCAATTGAGAAGACCAGTTGCTGCTTCAATTGAGAAAATGTCACCTTCAGTACCAGCATCTTGCGTGGCAAAGTAAAGGTTAGTTCCATCAGTTGCACCAGAAGCATATGGGAAAGTACCTAAGTTAATAGGGTTAGTTGCCCAACCAGCAAATAAAGCACCGGTAGCAGCGTCAAGAGCTAGAACATGACCAGCATCAGTAGTATGGAATACTACGTCAGTACCGGCAACGTCTAATACTGTAAATGAAGTAAAGGATGTTTTTCCCCAGATTCCAGCACCACTAAATAGTGTGTTCTGCCAAATGACAGTACCTGTGTTGAAATCAATACCAGCGGTAGAAAGTCTAGAACCACCAGCGATAAACATCATATCAACGCCACCAATATTAGCAATAGTTGGAGCAGAGCTAATAGCAGTACCGATTAAGAAACCGTCACCCGACGCAGCGTCAATTGGCGCATAAGCAGGAGTACCGGAAATAATATCAATAACTACATATTGGGTAGAGAAAGCACATACAGCTTTGTCACCATAAATGACAGGAGCTGTAAAGAGTACTAAGTCTGGACCATCATAGCTCCAGTTTAAGTTCAAGTTACACCAAGCATCGCCAACAGGAAGATCAGAAGCACCTGTACGGCCTTGGTCACCTTGGAATGTTGCCCAACCATTATCTGAACCAGGGAAACAAAGTCTAGGTTTAGTATCATGAGGTACGCAACAATGTGAAGATTGTGCAAATATACCATAATCATCACCATAACGGTCTAGATAAGTTCTCCAAACAGGACCGGAAGGATGTTGGTCACCATAAATAATTGCAGAACGAGCTTCATTAGGAACAGACCCATTATCAGTAAGGATGAAAACACCTTCTGATGAGCCTACTAATGTATCGTAAGTGAATTGAGATTCAGCGACAACCCAGTAATCACCAGATACATAAACATCTAGTGGATTAAAGTCAACAGTATGAGTTGCAGGATACATGTCATAATTACCGAATCCACCAGGAATCATTATTGATGCAAGTTCTACACCTGGAAGTCCAGCTATATCTGTATACACAGAGATTTTTGTATCATGAGTATATTGAAGATCAACAGTTGTATCAAGACCTGGATCGTAGAAATTAAATCCAACTTCATTGATTTGACAATTTTGACCATCAGCAGTCATTCTAACACCAGCAGCTTGTCTAAACAAACCACCAAGTTCCCAGAATGAAGCAATACCTTGATGATAACTCTGAGTTTCACAATCAGAGAATTGGTCACGGCAAAGATTTGCTGTAATCCAGAAGTTCTTATCAGCCCATCCGGAAGCATTCATTGTCATCCATACGCCACCATCTCTGGTAGACGCACGAGCTTCAACAACAGATCCGTCATCGACAACAAGAAATTCAAATCCTGCACCTGGAGTAGCTGAAGAAGTAAATCCAATGTGGAATTTAGTATCAACAATTACGCCAACAGGCAAAGTTTACCAACCGGCTATATATGTACCGGCTAGTAAAGTTTGTGTATATAAAACGTTTCCATCATCAGGAAGTCCAAGGTTATCACCATAAACTGTCATGATAACATCATCATTACCAAAATCACCAGCGTCATATAAGTAGAAGTCAACAGAAATTAAAGTTTCTGGACCACCTACGTCATATCGCATAGAATAATCAGTGTTGGTATAAGTAGGATCTGGAATTGGAAATAGAGATGTAAAAGAAGTAAAGTAATCTTGTGAATAGCAATCGGTAAATGGTATTTCACCAGCACAGTACTGAGATGATTGGAACATCATCCGGTCTGTGTTGTAGATACCTAAAAAAGTCCCCCAGGCACCAGGACCAGAAAATGTGTCCCAGAGAGTTGTTCTGTTTAATCCTGCTGCGCCATCATCGATGACTAAAGCAAGAGTATCAAAAGCTGTACCAATACCACGAACACCATAGTGATAGTCTTCTCCATCAGAGAAAACCCCACCACCGGCCGGAGCATTTGGGGAAGCACCAAAATCAACAGGAAGCCATCCGCCACCGAATGTTCCTGAAGGGTAGAAAATAGAATCTAATGCGGTTCCAGGATTACCTAAACCGTCATCATCCCATAAATAAACCATTAAGTCAGGAGTACCACTTGTGATCTCCACATACTGCCAGTTTATTTTGAGAGTACAATTAAAATTTTCATCAGCTGTATATCTTACATTGAATAAATCTTCAGTTGTATTTCCAGTACAGGCGACATCAAAATAAAAATTACCTGCACCATATTGTAGGTCTAAACAAAAACCATCTAATGGTGGGGAAGCAATAGTAAAGCCTTCTGGAAATGCACGAATATTTGCTCCAATTGGTCTTGATGCTGGTTGAACCTTAGGAATATCCATTGCTGTTTTAGTAGCATTAAATACAGTTAAAGGTGTACCAATTTCAAGATCGTATGGATTTACATCTGAAAAAGCTGTACCGGTAAAAGCCATGATAAAGCTTAACGCGAGTACTGCAATTAACAGTCTTTTTAACATTTATTTACTCCTTAAAAAAAGGAAAAATAGGTTTAATTCGTTTTCACTTAAAGGATGTACACCACCGGACCAAAAAGTCATGAGGCGGAATACCGGGTCCCTGAATGTCTAGGGCAGGGAAAAATCTTTAATAAACGAATTGTTTAATGCCTATTATCGGAGTTGGAATATACCAGTTCAGGGCATAATCCTTAGTTGCAAAAATGTGAGAAAAATTGCTTCTGAAAACCTCTAATTTTCAGTTGGGTGTCGTATTAATTATCAATATAAATTGAAAATAATAACAACGAGATAGTAGTTAGGTTGGATTTAATATGCTACAAGCATACAGATTTAAACAGTCAGTGCAATTGATACGGCCGAGCTGTCGGCTAACTAAAGCACGTTACGTTGTGACCGGAGCTGTCCGGCTTCAAATCATTAGCAAGTAATATAATTGTTTAAAAAAGGTTGGTTAGTCGTTATACCTGAAAATCTGATTTGGCTCTCGGATTTATGAGTATAACTTCACACGCTTGCACCAAGTATAATGGTTTATCGAAATTTGTCAAGAAGATAATGGAAAATATTTCCTGTTTTAATAAACCTGTAACTACAAGCCAATAAAGAGGTAAGTTTTTCTGTTTTCTCTCTTTATGATATAACAAACTGCTATAAAATTTCATCTTTATAAAAAATCAGTATCACATATTTATGTCTATTAATGTCATTTTACGAGAATCTCTTGACTCATTTTATAATTGCTGTAGTTTGCGTCCTAATTATGAGACTTATATCACTAGAAATAACGAACTTTCGAGTACTTAAATCTGCCAAGATTGATTTTCCCGATAAAGTCATTGCAATAGTCGGGAAAAATGGTGCCGGGAAATCATCTATAATAGAAGCAATTTCCTGGGCATTATATGGCAACCAGGCGGCAAGATCGGGCAAAGATGAAATCAAATCGACCTTTGCCACCGAGAAAGAGAACTGCGAAGTCAAGGTGGTATTCTACGTCAATGAAGAACAATATACAGTTATAAGGCGGTTAGTCGGTCGTTCAAACCGAGCCGAAGTTGAGCTTTTTCGGGGTGAAAAATCTGAGTCTGTTGGTGTCAATGAAACAAAATCGCATGTCGGCAATCTATTAGGGCTTGACTGGCGCGGTTTTTTAAGCTCATTTTTGGCTCGACAATCCGAGCTGAACGCTCTTTCTGACCTGGTGCCATCCAAAAGAAAAGATCATATCGCCGGTATGTTGGGTATCGAAAGACTAGACAAAGCAATGATTGCTCTCAAACAAGACACCAAACTATATAAAGAGAAAGTAGCTTTATTGGAACGGTCGTTATCTGAAAAAGATACAATAGATCGGTTTGTAGAAGAATTACAGGCAAAGCTCGTTACAATAGAGTCGCAATTAGTTCCGCAAAGTAGCTTATTTAAAAAAGCAAAAGTATCATTTGAAAATGCCAAAACAAGTTACGATAAATGTTCCGAGAATAAAATTCAGTTCTTAAAAGCGGAATCATCTCTTAAAGCAGAGCAAACTACTTTAGAATTACTGCAGGAGCAGGTACAGAATCTAGTAAAAGAAAAATCAGAACTTGCTCAAATCGAGACTCTTTTAAAAGAGTTGTCATTAAAACAGGATGATTTAAAAGAGGTGCCGTCGAAGCTTGAGAAGTGCAAACTACTCAAAAGTAACAAAAAATACGCCGATGACCTCAAGTCTCAAGAGCAGATACTCAAGCAACAAATTGAGCAGGGCAAACAAAGTATAAGTCAGCTGAAAATAAAAATCAGACAATTTGAAACACAACTTGTTAAGTTTCCTGAAAATTTAGAAGATAATCTAAAAAATCAAAAATTGTCTTTAGATGACAAACGGTCACAATATAGTAGCTCAAAAACAGAACTTGATCGACTCAAACTCGATATCTCAAAACTTGAGAGTCAGCTCAATAATATCTCATCATTAAAGTCAGAATCTGTCTGCGAAAAATGCCACCGTCCCTTGGGTGATGATTTTGAAGCCTTTAAAATACATATCGAAGATGAAATAAAAGCTCTGCAAGAACAACTTCTGACAAAATCAAAATCTCTGGAGATGTTAAAAAAGGATGGGGAAGAGTTAAAAAAATCTTCTGATTTTTTAGAGCAGCAACATAAAGAGCGGTTACTTTTAATTCCTGCCTTAGAATCTCTCAAAAAAGAAAACAATCAGTTTGAAAAATTAGAGAAAGATGCTCTCAACCAAAAAGAAAATATCGCCAAGAAACTTCTTGAAATTGGTGATGTCAGCTTTGACCCATCCATTTTAGAGAGTTTACTTAAACAGAACCAACAGTTTGAAAAGAACCTCTCAGAAATAAGCAGATACAAAGGACAACTTGCAAGACTGCCGATTCTGGCTATTGATATTGAAAAAAGTAACAGCAAGATTCTTTCGACCAGTCAACTGATTGAAACTACGATTGATAACATAAAATCTATCGGATACAATGAAGAAGAATTTGTGAAAGTTACTGAACAGTTTAATAAAGCTCAAGAACTGCTTGAAGAGTCGAAAAACAGTCTGTTTGAAATTCAAAAAGCAAAAGAACTGACAACCTTATCTCTCCAAGAGAAACAGCAACAGCAGGCAATCTTTAAGAAATCAGAGGCCGAATTTGAAGAAAACAAAACTTCTCATTATTATGGTGAAAAACTCGGTTCTCTCTTTACACAATATAGGCACGACTTAATAGCCTCGATCAGACCAATTCTCGCGGACTTTTCATCACGGATGTTTAACGAAATGACTGCCAATAAATATAATTTGGTCGAACTTGATGAAAAGTACGAGCTTCGGGTTATGGATGGTGGGCAGTTTTATGGGGTCGACCGTTTTTCAGGCGGTGAAAAAGACCTCGCCAATTTATGCTTACGCCTCGCAATTTCATTAGCTCTGACCGAGTCGGCAGGGTTGAGCAGGTCATTTATAATCTTAGATGAAGTCTTCGGGTCACAGGATAATGAACGGAAAGAGCTTATTTTGTCATCTTTGGCAAATTTGAAAAATCGGTTTCCACAGATAATTCTGATTACCCATATCGAAGATATCAAAGATGGCGTCGAACAGATTATCGAAGTAAAACAAACCGAATTTGGACATTCCGAGGTGACGGTAAATGGCTCGTAAAAGGAAAAGACTTTCTCTTACCACAATTATACTTCTTATAGTAGTTCTTCTGATAATTCGATTTGTTGAAGATATCGATAAAGATGTTCCTGTTAGAGATCGGTTTCGTATTTCAAAAGTAGTCGACGGTGATACCGTTGAACTACAAGGTGGCGATAAAGTACGCCTGCTTTCTATTGATACTCCTGAAAAAGGGGAGCCATACTATAAAGAGGCAACCGATTTGGTCAAGCAGTATACCCTTGGTAAATTGGTAGAATTACAATACGCCGAAAAACGACGGGACAAATATGGTCGGCTATTAGCGTACGTATATGTAGATTCTATTTTTATCAATAAGTTGATACTGGGAAACGGGTTAGGCTATTTGTATCTTTTTAGAGACACCGAATCTAAAATGGAACGAACAAAAGAACTTCTTGAAGCACAACAAAAAGCAATCAAAGCTGAAATAGGTATCTGGTCGATTTAATATTCTCCTGAAGATTATTATATAAATAAAAATGGTTCTTTCAGACTGCACCGTCCTGGATGTAACTCAGCCCAAAAACTGATTCCCGGGAAATATCGACAGTTTGATAATCGTCTTGATGGGTTCAAAACCGGATTATCCCCTTGCCGTAACTGCAAACCGTGAACTCTGTTTTGTATCATTTTAACTACTTTGTTGCGTCGTCGGGAACCCTTTCCTGACGATTAAGTTTTTTATCTATTGTGATTTTATAAATTCTTATGTATTTTCACAAAACAAACTCTTAAATGATAAAAGTGTATAAGAAATATGAAAAAATTTATAATAATAATAGCTACTTTCTTTATTCTGCAAACATCATCTGCTCAGACTTTTAAAGAGCTACAAGTTATTCCGTTTGATACTACCAATGCATTTGAAATGAAAATTTGGTTTCCAGTACGGGCTGCTCATTGCAAAGTCCGACTACGGGTTTTTGATTCAAAGATGAAACTGGTTAGAAGTTTTTTGGAAAATAGGAAGATTAAAAACGGTTATTATAATATCTATTGGGATGAAAAAGATGATTCCGGTAATTTTGTTGCGGAAGGAAATTACCAGGTCGCAACTGTCTCTTGTGATTATAAAAGACTAGAACCTATAAAAGTTAAATATCGGAATGGTGAAAACGCTATATTAACATCTGTTGGCGAAGACCTTAAAAACCTTTCATTGGATATCAGATTATTGCAAGACTCTCTGCACCTTTCATTAGATATTATGAATAGAAGACTTATTAAAGTTGATTCTCTTTTTACTGATAGTTTGGTAGTAGGTGAAAGTTGTACTCTGCATTGGATACCTGATAAGTTGAAACCGACCGGGAATTATTTTTATAAACTCAAGGTAAATGATTTTGAACATTATATCCCATTTAAGTATAACAAATGATAACTTCTAGAAACCAAATAATTCTATTTCTCTTATCAATACTTCTTATAGCTTGTATGATTTCCTGCGGGAAGAGACAAACGCTTGTCTTTGATCAACCAAGTATTTCGCAAGAGATAGGCTACTATGAAAAAGCATGGGTCGATCCCCAGATTCGGTATACCGATTCTCTCATAACAATTATCAAAGCAAGTCGGGTAGATTCTTTTTATGTAGAAAAAATTGCTCCTAAATTTAAAGATAACCTGACATCTTTAGCTTTTGAAATAAAGGAATCAAGATGTTTCACTTCGGTACTTCTGTTGAACAATTTTGGAGACCTTCTTTCAGTCTTAGTTGCCGATGAGCTATCTCATTGTCACTATAAGGTTACTATAAATCGCACCCAAATTTCATACATGCAACCACCTGCCGAACGTTTCTTTTTGAAAGTAGATTTCTGTGGGTTCTCTGTTGTCGAAGAGATTCGTTGATTATCAAAAGTATAGAGAATGTCCAATATTAGTACAGCTTATCTGCTTTACCTCAACCATTTACAACCGATATAAATAGTAAGTTACCGAAGTGATGATTCGGTTTGGATGGTAAAAAAAGATTCTCTAGGAGTAAAAATGCCCAATATCTTGGTAGTCGATGATAAAGACTCGATGCGTTCTATGTTAACTGAGACCTTGCATGAAGAAGGGTATCGTGTTGACTCGGCATCATCCGGCAAAAAAGCTCTCGATTTAATTCAAAATAAATCTTACGATTTAGTTCTTACTGATTTGAAAATGCCCGACATTGATGGGTTCAAAGTTTTAGAAAATGTCAAAGATTTAGATGATGAAACTGCGGTTATACTCATGACTGCTTTTGGGACTATCGAAGATGCTGTCGAAGCAATGAGACTTGGTGCCTACGATTTTATCACAAAACCATTTGATACCGATCACCTTTGTGTTTTGGTTGGTCGTGCTTTAGAAAACAGACGCTTAGTTGCTGAGAACTCTCTACTGCGTCAGGAACTTTTCGGCTCATCTAATTTTGGTCAGATTATCGGTCAAAATAATAAGATGATTGAAGTAAGTAAACTGATTCAAAAAGTTGCTGTATCGGATGCCTCGGTTCTCCTGCAAGGTGAATCTGGAACCGGTAAAGAACTGTTTGCTCGAGCAATCCATACATTGTCATTCAGAAAAGATAAACCATATATAGCTCTCAACTGTGCAGCTATCCCGGGTCAGCTTTTGGAGAATGAATTATTCGGTTCTGAAAAAGGTGCTTTCACAGGTTCTATCGCTCGGAAAATGGGTAAGTTTGAAATTGCGCATACCGGTACGATTTTCTTAGATGAAATCGGCGATATGGATATTTCTCTACAAGCAAAATTATTACGAGTTTTACAGCAGAAAAATTTCGAACGACTAGGCGGTACTAAAACTGTTGATGTTGATGTTCGGATTGTTGCTGCTACTAATATGGATCTGCCGGAACTGATTCGTCAGAAAAAATTCCGTGAAGATCTGTTTTATCGTCTCTCTGTATTCCCTGTTGTCATTCCACCTCTTCGGGAACGAGCCGATGATGTCAACGAACTGTCAGAATTCTTTATTGAGAAATTTTGTCGGGAGATGAAAAAACCGATGAAGTCTCTTACCAAAGATGCCGGGTCGCTTCTGATGAAATACCATTGGCCGGGGAATGTCCGTGAACTTGAGAACACAATCGAACGGGCAATTATATTAGCCGAAGGTAAAAAAATTACACCTGATCATCTTGCTATTCGTCTTCGTCGTGATGATGAAGTGCAGTTGCGTGAAGGTGCCGGACTCAAAGAGATCGGCGGTTACGCCCAGCATAGAGCCGAGAAAGCTGCTATTATTCGAGTGCTTAAAGATGTGCGGAACAATAAACGGAAAGCATCAAAGATTTTAAAAATAGACTATACTACTTTGTTTGACAAGATCAAAAAGTATGAGATAGATAAGGCTATGTCGGAGGGGGCATAGGGAGATTATCTAGGTATGAGAAAAAGGCTGTCGGCAACGACAGCCTTTTTTTTAATGAATTGTTGACATATTAACAAGTAATATCTAATTTAATAAAAATAATAATCATTGGGGAATAAGATGTCTATTAGAATAAAAACCTTACTTATTGTCATTTGTTTGTTGTTACCACAACCTGTTCTTTCTCAAGAAGGTTATAATTTTATACATTACTGCATTACTGCATTTAGTACTTTACACAAAATAACAATTGAATACGAATCAGCTTTAGAAAATCCGATAAACATTACAAAAGCAGAAGAAGCAATCACAAAATTTAATAGTGAAATTCTTATTCCTATGAATTTTTTTGATAAAAGCTCAAAATCCTCAAATCCTAAAATTAAAAAAACCAGTAAAGATATACAATATCAGTTGTCCAAGTTTGTAAAAAACAACAATAAAATGCTACTAATTTTAAAAAATGAAAAATTGGACTCTATTGGATTGAACGAGAATTGTAATGCTCTGCTTCAAGGGAATAGATTTGGGGCGATGTATTTTATTGATATTTTTATCGCTGTATGTTCTAGTGTTGTAGGTGTTAGAGATAAAGTAGGTCCGCCTGAATTCTATCTCAAGCTTACAAGGGAAGAACGAGATTTGTTAAATAAACTCTTAATAGATAGTTATGGTGAAAAATCTATTGTCAGGATCAATACCGTCAAAGGTAAGACCTCTTATGAGGAAGGGTCGAGGTATATATACTCTTTTTTGAATTCACTTAAATTGGAGTGGGTCTTCCTGAAGTAAAAGCGATTAGCTAAATGCAAAAACCACCCATATCTTTCTTATTGACAATGCTAAACTTTTTCGTCATTTTGTTGTTTAACAATTACAGAGCCAGATAAGGCTCAAAGAGTTCTTCTCGTTTATTGCCGGAAACATCTCGCCGAGCATCTTTTGCCAACCGGCATACTTTTTTATATGGAGTGTCGTGTATGAGCGACTCAATTATAAATCGTTCGGTCTTAATGCTGAATCAAAACTACGAACCACTGACAGTCTGTTCGGCTCGTCGTGCTTTTGTACTTTCTTATCAAGGCAAGGTCGAAATTATTGCCAGTAAAGATGATACGCCTATTCGTACAGTCAGCAAAGACTATGCACTCCCTGCAGTTATTCGGTTGTGGAACTACAAACATGTCCCATTCAAACGAATCATGCTCAGTCGCAAAAATGTTCTAATACGTGATCATAAACGATGTCAATATTGCAACACGCAAAAAGGAACCATGACAGTTGACCATATTATTCCAAAAGCTCGCGGAGGGCGAGAGAGTTGGCTCAATCTGGTTTGTTGTTGCGTCAAGTGTAATAATAAAAAAGGGGATTTGCCGCCTGTTAAAGTCGGCATGAGTTTAATTCGCAAACCTGTCCGTCCTACTTTTATCACATTTATTCAGCGGAACCATTCTGTTGATGATCTCTGGAAACCATACCTGTTTATCAACTCCGAACAGTTCGCCGCCACGACTTAGACCACGAATTCTATTTTAAAAAACGCCCCTTAATCCCCTCTTAAAAGAGGGGAAATTACAATTATAAAAACATACGCAACAAAAGTATTATATGAATTTTCAGAACAGGCAAGCTGGTTCCCTCCGAATTCAGCCCAAATTTAAAATCAGTTTTTAATTGATTTCTTTTTGCTTTCTGTGTACTATTTGTCTGATAAAATTCGGGAATTGACAAGAGAAAGAACTCACAAGAATGTCTGAAGTCATTAAAAAACAAACAATCCTCTCAGGAATGCAGCCAACCGGGTCGCTTCATGTCGGCAACTTAGAAGGTGCCTTGCGAAACTGGACTAACTTACAAAATGATTATTGGATGTATTGCTGTATTGTCGATTTACATGCTTTGACTGCCGATTTTAAAAATACAAAACCGATGAAAGATAAGATTTTTCAAATGGCTGTCGATTTTCTTTCAGCCGGTCTAGACCCTGAAAAGTGTGCCATCTTTATTCAATCGGAAGTACCCCAGCATGCCGAACTGCATCTTCTGTTTTCAATGCTTATCACGGTTCCTACTCTGACCCGCATGCCGACTTATCAGGAGAAAAAAGAGAAGCTCGATTCTTATGGATTCCTCGGTTATCCTGTTTTGCAGGCTGCTGATATTTGTTTGTATAATGCTGACAAAGTTCCTGTTGGAAAAGATCAGGAAAAACATATCTGGCTTGCCAAAGATTTAGCTCAACGGTTTAACACAATCTACAAAAAAACTTTCAAAGAACCGGAAGCTCTTTTTACCACGATTCCTCTGATACTTGGTTCTGATAATCGGAAGATGTCAAAATCTTTAGACAATCATATCCCTTTAGATTTTACTGAAAAACAGACAGAAAAACGGTTGCGGTCATTTTATACTGATCCGAATAAACAACGCAAAGGTGACCCCGGCAATCCAGAAAAATGTCCAATTTATCTTTTACATAAAGTCTATACTGACAACCCTGAAAATGAAATTGCTCCTGAATGTAAAACCGGTGCTTTGGGTTGTGTTGATTGTAAAATGAAATTGAATGTAAACTTAAACGATGCTCTCAGACCTATTCGTGACAAACGGGTCGAGCTTTTAAAAGATGAAAGTTATGTGTGGGATGTTTTAGCAACCGGTGGTGAACGGGCAAGACAGAGAGCTGAAAATATGATGGAAAAAGTTCGTTCGTCGATGAAAATTTCGTATCGGAAGAAAAAATAATGGAACTCGATTCTCTAGATAAATATTTCGAAACTAACAATGGCGACTACCAGGTTGACTTGGCAGTTTTCCATGGTCCTTTAGATCTGCTTCTTTATCTGATTAAAAAAGAAGAAGTAGACATATATGATATTCCTATCGCCAAAATCACCAAGCAGTATCTCAAATATGTCGATATGATGACTAATTTGGATTTAGAAATTGCCGGCGAGTTTATTTTGATGGCGGCAACTTTGATTCGCATCAAAACCAGACTTCTCTTATCGCGTGATACCGAGAGCGAAGATGAGCACGATCCGCGTGAAGAGCTTATCATGGCTTTGATTGAATATAAAAAGTACAAAGAAGCTGGCGATATTTTAAAAGATAAAGCCCTCTTTGAAGAACAAAAATATGTGCCGACATCTCCTGTGACAAAAATCGACGGCAAAGTTGAGCTACAGCAAGTGACGACTCTTTTTGATTTAGTAGGTGCTTTCAAAGAAGTTATGACTGCCAAAAAAGAAGAGACTTTCCATGATGTAGAAAATGAAGAGATCTCTATCGAAGAACGAATCATGTATGTTATGACGGCATTAAAAGTCAAAGAGTTTGCGACGTTCCAGGAATTGTTTAAAGATATGCCGAAAAAAATCGTTGCCGTAGTGACATTTATAGCCTTGCTTGAACTTACCCGTTCAAAACGAATTGCGATATTTCAATCGGTACCGTTTTCTGAATTACGGGTCTACCGAGGTGAACAGTATGATGCCGACAATTTGGATATTGATATAATTGATGTGACTGCTATTAAAGAAACAAAAGTGGAAGAATAGATTATGAATGAAAAATTTAAAATATCAGTTGTAGAGTCATTGATTCTGGCATCGCCGGAACCTTTACAAGCGAAAAAAATCGCCGACTTACTTGATGACTTTAATAGCTCCAAAGTTGCTAAAGCTGTTGCTGAAATAAATAATAGATATGTCGAAGCTGACTGTTCATTCCGTATTCGGGAACTGGCAGGCGGTTATCAATTTTTTATTATGCCGGAATATACCGGATTTGTCCAAGAGATGTTCTCACGTACCAGAAAACTTCGTCTTACAAGAGCTGCGCTTGAAACTTTAGCGATTGTCGCCTACAAACAACCGGTGACAAAAACAGAAGTCGAACTTATCCGCGGAGTTGCATCCGATGGTGTCATTCATAATCTTTTAGAAAAGAAAATGCTGACAATAAAAGGCAGAGCCGAGACTGTCGGGAAACCATTACAGTATGGAACCACCGATGAATTTTTGAAATTTTTTGGTCTCAACAAAATTGCAGACTTACCTAAAATGTCTGAAATCGAAGAATTGGTTGCATCGGCAGATGCACGTAATCAAACCGAGCTTATGCTTTCAGGCGATGATGAAGACTCTAACTCTTTGAAATTAAATGTCGATGATGGTACTCTTGCGTTAGAAGAAGATGCGAATACAACTGAAAAAGAAACTTCGGAGGAAACTGTTTTAACTGATGAAATTGAAACAGAAGAAGTCGTAGCTGAACAAGAAGATGATTCTCTGACAGTTGATATTGATCAAACATAAATCTTAACAGGATTTTTCCCAAAACATTGTAAGAACTTATGAAAACAACTTCGGTTCGTATCAATAAATATCTCTCGTTATGCGGGGTTACTTCTCGTCGAGGTGCCGATACGCTTATCACAGAAAATCGAGTTACTATCAATGATATCACAGTAGAAAAACTAGGGACTACTGTCGACACTTCTGTTGATATTGTCAAAGTTGATGGTACCGTTGTTGAGCTTGTTGAAACAAAAGTATATGTTCTCTTTAATAAACCGAAGCAGGTCATGACTACACTGCATGATCCGTTTAAACGGAAAACTGTTTTAGACTTTCTAAAAGATTTACCGGTGCGAGTCTATCCGGTCGGTCGACTAGACTATGATACCGATGGTGTTTTGCTTTTGACAAACGATGGCGACTTGGCGTATAAACTGACTCATCCTAAATATCAAATTGAAAAAATTTACGATGTCAAAGTTATGGGCGAATTTACTATCGCAGGATCGCAGGCGATAGCTAAAGGGATCAAACTTGAAGATGGAGCAATCGGCAAAGGGAAGGTCGAGATTCTGAGTCATACAAAAAATACATCTCGATTAAGAATGACTTTAAAAGAAGGTCGGAAGAGGGAAGTGAAGCAGCTTTGTAAATCGGTTGGACACAAAGTGCTGAATTTGTCTCGAAGCGAGTTTGGTGGAATCACAACTCGTGGATTAAAACCGGGAAAATGGCGGTATTTAAAATCGACTGAAATCGAAGAATTGACAAAAAAAGTTTCGGGCAAATAAATAATTATTCTATAAAACTATCTCCTGCTTCTTGTATAACTAACTTCTTAAAACTACAATCATTACACTTTTCTTCTTGTTGGCTTATGCTGATAGTATCTTTAGACTTACATAAATTGTCGTTAATATTCCAACAATACCGCCCACCATTGACCCCACCGTTTATTTTATTATATTTTGTCTCCAAAGAAATCTGGCACGCACCAAAATCTTTTTCTTTATGTCCCCCAAGTTGCCTGCCACAAAGTGTATGTTCCCAACAATTGGTTTTTCTCACAACTCCTCTTTCTCTCGTTCCCTTTGGTTATTTATTCTATCTATATATAGATGACCCCTGATGAAATATATTAAAGTGGGGCAAAATGTCAATAATATTATTAGGAAAACAAAACTGATTATATCCTCTAAAAAGCACTTGCTAGTCCAGAATATATCTGTTATACTATTTCTTGTGAAAAGATTCACAGGCGATTGTCTGTGATATTGCTCTCAGATAGAAGAGCTGAAAAATGTTAATAATAAATATAAAATATGTGAGTAATTATGAAAGAATTATTGTCTGGAAATGAAGCGGTTGCACGAGGGGCTTTTGAAGCCGACGTAAAATTAGCTTCGGCATATCCGGGTACACCATCGACAGAAATTATGGAAACTATTGGTGACAAGTTTCCGTCGTTGTATGCCCAGTGGTCTCCAAATGAAAAAGTAGCCTACGAAGTTGGTGTGGGAGCATCGGTCGGCGGAGGGCGTGCTTTAGTAACTATGAAACATGTAGGACTCAATGTTGCGGCTGACCCATATATGACACATGCTTATACCGGTGTCAATGGTGGCTTCTTGATTGTTTCTGCCGATGACCCTGAAATGCATTCATCGCAAAACGAGCAGGACAATCGCTTTTTTGCCAAGTTTGCAAATATCCCAATGCTGGAACCAGCTGATTCGCAGGAATCAAAAGATATGGTTGTCATGGGCTACGAGATTTCTGAAATTTTTGATACTCCGGTTTTGTTTCGGATGACAACTCGTATTTCTCATTCTAAAGGGATTGTAGAATTGCAAGAACCTACTGAAGGCACTAATAAAAAATATGTAAAAGATTCTTCAAAATATGTCATGATTCCATCTCACGCCAGAGCACGCCATATCGTAGTGGAAGAGCGGATTCAGAAACTACAAAATTTCTCCGAAGAAACACTTTTGAATTTTGTAGAAGATAACGGTTCCAAAATCGGTATTATTACAAGTGGTGTTTCTTATCAGTATGCCAAAGAAGTTGAACCTAATTTTGATTACATGAAACTAGGTTTTACATTTCCTTTACCAATTAAAAAAATTGAAGAGTTCGTCAAGAACCATGATGTTGTTTTAGTCGTTGAAGAACTCGAACCATTTATTGAAGACCAAATCAAAGTTGCCGGAATCAAAGTTGAAGGTAAAAAATATTTTGGTAAACAAGGCGAACTCTCTCCGTATCGTGTTGCCGAAGGGTTCCACAAAGCGGGTATAATCGACGCTGTCAAAATTGCTGAGATTGGTGTCGAAAAAGATATGTTCCCACGTCCTCCGGTACTTTGTCCGGGCTGTCCACATCGTGGTGCTTTCATGGCACTCAAAAAAGCTGGCATTGCTGTTGCAGGCGACATTGGTTGCTACACTTTAGGCGTTATGGAACCTTTGAATGCGATGGATACCTGTGTATGTATGGGCGCCTCGATTGGTAATGCCATCGGTATGGAAAAAGTACAAGCATCTGATAAAGGTACAGTTGCTGTGATTGGTGATTCAACATTTTTCCATTCTGGTATCACAGGAATTTTAGATGCTGTCTATAATAATAGTAATGTCACTGTTATGATTTTGGATAACTCAATTACCGCTATGACAGGCGGACAACAGCACCCGTCGACCGGGAAAACTCTGATGGGTAAAGATACTGTCAAAGTTGATATCGCAAACCTTGTCCGTGCATTAGGTGTCAAACGAGTTATCAATGTCGACGCCTATGATTATGACCAAGTTCTGTCTGTTATTAAAGAGGAAGTCGCTACGAAGGAACCATCAGTAATTCTAACGACTCGTCCTTGTGTTCTGATGCCGGCTCGTATTATGGATGAGCCATTTACGGTTGATTTAGAATTATGTACTGCTTGTTCAGCCTGTTTTAAAATTTCATGTCCGGCGATTTCTGCCTCTGATGAA
This sequence comes from Candidatus Zixiibacteriota bacterium, assembly GCA_024278935.1. Taxonomy (GTDB): domain Bacteria; phylum Zixibacteria; class MSB-5A5; order GN15; family FEB-12; genus QQUK01. The sequence goes on along the minus strand of JAJRSF010000023.1, from coordinate 64,090 downwards.
ACCAATAAACATGACCGTCCAAAAGCAATTATCGATGCCACCATCTGTACCGGTTGTACATTGTGTGCGCAAGTTTGTCCGCCGGAGGCAATAATGTTAAAAAGTCAATTTGTGGAAGCGTAGGTTATAGATGTCTGAAAATAATTATGCAATTTTAATAGTTGGTGTTGGCGGACAAGGTGTTTTGCTTGCATCCGAAATCATTTCTGAAACTGCGATGCGGGTCGGATTTGATGTTAAAAAATCTGAAGTTCATGGTATGTCTCAACGGGGCGGGATTGTTTCGTCGCATATCAAAATGGCTGAAAAAGTGTATTCGCCGACCATTCGTTATGGGCAGGCTGATATTCTGATTTCGTTTGAAAAAGCGGAAGGGTTACGGGCTTTAGACTGGATGAAAAAAGAAGGTGTCGCGATTGTATCACAGACAGAGCTGATCCCTGCGATTGTTACATCGCAAAAAGATCTACATTATCCTGAAAACCCGGTTGAAAAAATGAGAGAAAAAGCTAATCGGGTTATCGCTGCCGATGCTGATAAAATTGCCGCAGAACTTGGTAATCCTCGTTTGGTAAATACAATTCTGCTCGGGATTCTTTCAAACTATATGCCGTTTCCAACTGAACTTTGGCTTGATGTTATTAGAAACAGAGTCAAAGAACGGTTTGTTGATATAAATATCCAAGCTTTCAACCGTGGAAGAGAAGTCAAACTTTCAGCCATTGAAGCGTAAGAAATTATCTTCATACTAAAGAGGTTCCGATTGTGGAACCTCTTTTTTTTATATAGTAATCTCTCATAATTAAACTTGAATCTCAATCGGTAGTTTCATACTTTATCAAAAACAAAATTTGATAACTTTTTGGAGAAAATAATGAAATTACTTATAGTCGGTTCTGTTGCGGTAGATACAATTGACACACCGCTTGGGCATGTCGACCGAGCTTTGGGTGGATCTGCAACCTACGCATCGGTGGCATCATCATATTTTACAACACCCGGAATTGTTGGCGTGGTTGGAAAAGATTTTGAGAAAAAACATATTAATATGCTCAAAAAACGTGGCGTCGATTTAGAAGGTCTCCAAATTGACAAATCAGGGAAAACATTTTTCTGGTCAGGCTACTACGAAGGGGATATGAATCAGGCTGTCACTCGAGACACGCAACTAAATGTCTTTGAGTCGTTTAACCCGGCACTTCCAGAATCTTATAAAAATGCTCCATATCTGCTTTTGGGTAATATTCATCCTGCTTTACAACTGCAAGTTTTAGATCAGGTCAAAAAGCCAAAACTGATTTTGTGTGATTCAATGAATCTCTGGATTACAATCGAACCAAAACTACTTGAAAAAGTATTCCGAAAAGTTGATGTAATTTGTATTAACGACGGTGAAGCAATGCAGTTTTGTAACACATCGTCGCTTCCAAAGGCAGCCAAAGAACTTCTCAAACTTGGGGCAAAATATGTTATCATTAAAAAAGGTGCCCATGGCGTCCAGCTCTTTGGGAAAAAGAGCTTTTTCTCACTTCCAGCGATTCCACTTGAGAAAGTAAAAGCCCCAACCGGGGCAGGCGACTCATTTGCTGGCGGTACGATGGGGTATTTGTCAAATGTCAAAGATTTGTCCGAAGATAATTTCAGACGAGCATTGGTAACCGGGACGGTGATGGCTTCCTATTGTGTTGAAAATTTCAGTTGCCGTAAGACTGCTTCGCTCAAAAAAGAAGATATCGAAAAACGGGTCAATATGCTCAAAGAGTTCAGCCGGGTTCCATCGTATAAACTGAAAATAAAGTCATAATAATTAGTAGGTCAGGAGCCCTGTGGTCCTGACTTATGTGGAATAGAAACCCACCCCAAGGGGTGGGCTACCCGTCCATGGTAGTCTAGATGAAGATTCTCGAAAACTTGTACTTTTTCAAATAAAAGCAGAGATACAATTACGGAAAATGGAAGAGGAAAGAGAAAATGAATAAAATTATGATGATTATGAGTTGCTTAATATTAGTTTTTTTGTTTTGTCTGTCTTGCTCGAAAGAGTTTCAAGATATTACAATAACAGGTACAGTAAAGGATTTAGATAACAAAAACATTGAAAATGCTGTAGTTTTTATTCAGTGTTGGAAATATGCTCATCATTATTTGTTAGATGAATTAAACGTTTATAGGGAAGAGATAAGGACAGATGAATTCGGTAATTTTGAATTCAAATTTGAAAAGGGATTACATTTTGATGTCGCTGTTAAAGCAGATGGTTACTATTTATATAAAAAAAGAAACATTAAGTTTGAAAATTCATTATATAATAATGGTATCAAATTAACAAAAAGAGATGAAATATTATGTCATCCTGATTCTTTGGCATCATTATATCAATATGTTGGAGTTGGAATTAAAAAAGTTCTTGATTCAACTTCAAAAAAAATAATTAATGAATCCTATATAGGAATTGATTTTTCTCAAGTAATTTCAAATACAGTAGTTATGACAAGCTTATTCGAATTAAGCGATATGAATACAGAGGATTCAATTAACTTTGATTTTTCTGTTAAAAAAAGAGTATTGAACTTGATTCATTTGTATTTGTGGGACAAGGATTAGGTGGAATAATTCCTATTTACCAAGATGAAATTTTCCAATCTCTTATAGTAGAAAAAAACATTGCGCCATTGAATGGATACTTGAAAGAGTATACACTCAATGGAAACGAAGTAGGTTTTTTTGTTAAAGACCGTTTTGGTAAAATTTATAGCAAAGTTATAATTAAAGGTGGAAAGACTAAAATATCCAAATTTCAAGATCCGTACTTAATAGATATAGATTTTAGCTATTTTGATGTAATTATTCAACACAATGGTAGTAGAAATTTAAATATAACACAAGATCTTGATTTAGAGGGGTATATTGCTAATACTGTTTTCCTGCTTGATTCAGTGATATTTAAAAATTGAATGAAAATAATTAAACTAATTATTTGAGCTAATTAGGATTATTTTATTACTGTTTGATTTATAAGAATATCATTCATTTTAAAAACTATTATTAATTGGCACTGGTGCCCCACGGCTTGGGATGGTTTGCGAAAAAACTTCCCAAATTGACTAAAACTGAGAATTTTAAAAGTTCAAAATTGACAGAATAAAAAGCGGGATTTCTTTTTCTTGACTACTGCCATTAACTCTATTATTATCAATAGATTAATACTAATTTGGTAAGGAGTTAATTTTGATATATGGTGTAGTTTTAGCAGGTGGCAAAGGCGAGCGGTTTTGGCCTCTCTCAAGAGCTGAACGTCCGAAACAATTTCTGAAATTAACATCGGATAAAATGATGTTAGTCGAAACGATGGATAGGGTGCTTCCGATAATACCGACTGAAAATTTCCGAATCATTACAAGTCGTTCGATGGAAACTTTTATTTTGAACAATGTTGATGTTTTAGATAAATCTCAAGTCATCTCAGAACCGATTGGAAGAAACACTTGCGTTGCTATCGGACTAGCTGCGGTGCATTTACGTCATGATGACCCCGATGCGGTTATGGTTGTGCTTTCTGCCGATCATCTTATTCGTCCTGAAGAAAAACTACAACAGATTATTCAAGAGAGTTGCGATATTGCCAAAGAGAATGACTGTCTGATTACGCTTGGTATAATTCCGACTCGTCCTGAAACCGGCTATGGCTATATTAAACTTGGTGATAAATTTGAACATGATGGAAAGTATCACGCCTGCAAGGTGGCTGCTTTTGCTGAAAAACCTAAAGCAGCAGTGGCTCATGAATATTATTACTCACAACAGTATCTTTGGAACAGTGGTATGTTTATTTGGTCCGCAAAATCTATTTTGAAAGCTATTGCCAAATTCCAACCTGAACTTGCCGAAGAGTTAGAAAAATATTCTGCGCATATCGGAACTGACAATGTGATTTCTGCCCGTGAAGAACTGTTCAAAAAAGTTGCTTCGATATCTATTGATTTTGCTGTTTTAGAATATGCCGAAAATGTGCTGACTCTGAAAGCTGATATTATTTGGGATGACATTGGCGGATGGAACGCTCTTCCGCGTTATAAAAAGCTGACCAGAGATAATAATGTGGTCGTCGGGGAGTCTTTATTAATCGACTCTTATGAAAATACAGTGTATAATGAAGAAGACGGTATTATTGCCTGTTTGGGAGTTTCGGATTTAGTAATTGTTCGGACAGATAATATTACAATGGTCGCACACAAAACGGAAGTTGATCGAGTAAAAGAAATTCTAGCTGAATTAGGGAAAGATGATAGCACAAAAAAATATCTCTAAACTTTTCTCTATCGCATTATGTGGTTTACTGCTTGTTGGTTGTCAGCCAAAAGGCGGGAGTGTGCCACAAGAGCAATCTCAGCAGGAAAACAAACAGGAAGAAGATAGCGACAAACTGAATCTTCTTGATTTGCAGGCTGACCGCAAAGTGATTCCGCTTGAACATCCGAAGCATGGCAAAATTGTCGGATCGGCAGTTCTTATTGATGTTGAACCGGAAGAGCAAGATTCTGTTTATACGCTTATAGAAAATATCCCTGATGAAATCGACTCTCTTAATTCGCAAGCGTATCGGGTGCAGATTTTTTCAAGCAAAAAATTTGGAGAATCAAGACAGGCGAAATTAGTTGCCGAAGAAATTTTTGACCGTCCTGTATTTTTGGATTATGAAGTTCCATACTATAAAATTCGGGTAGGTAATTTCCCGAACCGAGATAAAGCCGAAGATTATCAGCAACGAGTGAAATCATCGGGCTATAAAAATGCCTGGGTAGTTGTTGTGATTGTTGATGTAAAAGAAACAACGCCAATGTATGATGACCTGATAATCCCTGAATTTATTGATTCACTCTATATAGAACCAGATGATGATAATGAAAATGAGCCAGGCGACAGTGAGTAAAATAGAAGTTCTCAACAGAGATTCCTATGAAGCAATCATTGAGCAAGCGGTAACTGCTTTGCAAGATGGTCAGCTTGTTGTGGCACCTACCGAAACAAGGTATAGGCTTTTAGTCAATGCATCTGATTCTGCTGCTTTGGATAAATTATATCAGGCAAAGCAACGTCCCGGTTTTATGCCGACAGCGATTTTTGTGAATTCGATAGCTGATATGTTTACCTATGGTCACTCCACCAAGTCAGCAGAGCTGCTTGCCAACGCATATCTTCCCGGACCGCTTACGCTGATTCTAAAAGCAAAAAAAGAGATGGAAAAGCACGTTGTCTATAAAAATAAAATAGGTATACGTTTTGCAAGTTCAAAACTGATTGCTGATATTTTGGCACGCATAGATTTTCCGCTCTCGGCAACATCGGCAAATATCTCCGGGCAGAACGAATGTGTCTCTGGTGAAGAGATTCAAAAAGAATTCAAAGAAAGTGTTTCGCTGTATATCGACAATGGTAATTTAAATAACACAGCATCGACTGTTGTTGATGTGTCAGAAAAAGAATTATGTTTTCATCGTGTTGGAGCGATCTCCAAAGAGCAAATAATTTTAAAAATTGAAAGTTAAAAAATCTAAATTATGAGTAAAGTATTTACAATTATGTTTGTCTGTACCGGCAACACCTGTCGTTCCCCAATGGCAGAAGGTGCTATGAAAGTTTTACTTGAAAAAAAAAGAACTCAAGAATGAATATAAAATAATCTCATCGGGGACATCGGCAGCAACCGGATTCCCAGCAACGCTGTATGGAATCGACGCCGCCAAGATTTGGGATGCTGATTTGTCGGGGCATTTGTCGCAAGGGTTAACATCGGACTTGCTTGACAAGGCTGACCTTATTTTTGCGATGACACCAAGCCACCTTGCTGAGATTCTTCGATTACGGAAAGATGTAGCTGACAAAACATACTTGTTCAAAAATTTCCCTGATAAAAACAGACAGGGTGAAGGATTATCTGACCCAATCGGACAGGAACTGTCTGTGTATAACGAAACGTTTTTAGAGATTGGTGAATACTTGGGTAAATATTTAGATGAAATAGTTAAGAGGATAGAAAAAAAATAAAATGCCAAAACGTTCTAAACTACATTCATTTCTACTTATGACTATTGTCTGTATCGGTCTGATTCCTATCTTTTACTTTGTTACTATTGAAATCGGAGTCGCACAGGCTGCAACGGATTCTTCCGATATACATATCGGAGATAAGTCCGATCCTATCGGGCGGTATGTCGACAATATTTCTCTTGGTGTGAATGAAAAATTTGAGTTTGACATCAACTATGGATTTATCAATGCCGGGACTGCTACTATGGAAGTTACCAACCTTATCGAATATCAGGAACGTCCATGTTTTCAAATAATTACAACAGCTAAGTCTAATAGTTTTTTCAGTTCTGTATTTAACGTTAATGATAAAGCTGAAACAATTATCGATGCCGAAGGTATTTGTAGTTGGAGGTTTGAGAAAAATCTTCGTGAGGGTGGTTACCGTTCTGACAGACAATATGACTTTGACCAAATAAATCATTTGACTGTCTACAAAGGTGACACTATTGAAGTCGCAGAATATGTGCAGGATGCACTCTCGATGCTTTATTATATTCGGACACAGGAACTCAAACCGGGGACATCATTTGTTATTGAAACATTTGTTGATGGACGGAAATTCTCTACCAAAGTGAATATTTTAAAACGTGAAAAAATTTCAGTTGATGCAGGGTCTTTTGATTGTGTTCTTGTTGAACCTCTTATGAGTTCTGTTGGTGTTTTTAAGCATAAAGGAAGTGTCAAAGTTTGGCTGACTGATGATAAAGTAAAAATGCCGGTGCTGATGAAAACAAAAGTTATCGTTGGTTCTATTTCAGCAGAGTTGACAAAGTTTAAACTTGGCGAGATCGAGGAATTTTAAAAATGGCTCAACTGAAAAAGAAAATAAAACCTGTAGATTTATCAAAAGTCAAAACATACTCGATAAAAAAAAGAGCTACCAAAACAAAAATAAAATCATTCGCAAAACCGATTGACCTAAAATCACCTGAAAAGTTTTTTGAAACTCTTCCAAACTTCCTCAAAGCATCCGATTTAAATCAATTCATACAACTGACCTATAAAGCTCGCAAAAAAAACAAACCGTTTCATCTTCTGCTCGGCGCTCATACTATCAAAGTTGGGTTGACACCGATACTAATTGATTTGATGGAACATGATATCGTAACCGGTGTATCGTTCAACTGTGCCGGGTTGATACATGATATCGAACTTGCTTTTTACGGGGGAACTTCCGAAGATGTTCAGGCAGGACTTGTCGACGGTTCCTTTGGCATGGTCAAAGAAACAGCCGAAATGTTTTCAGAAATTGTGAAACAAGCATCATTGGAAAATATCGGACTTGGCGAAGCAGGCGGGAAGTTTATCAACGCCAATAAAGCAAAATATCGTTCACTTTCTATCTTTGCTCAAGCGGATGCCCTCAACTGTCCTGCTACCATTCATGTTGGCATAGGCACCGATACAATCGCCCAGCACGCAAATTACAATGCTGCTAAACTTGGCGAAGCATCGCATGTCGATTTCAGAATCATGGCTGCTATTTGTAAAGATATTAACCGAGGCGGAGTCCTTGCCAATGTTGGTTCGGCGGTTTTACTTCCTGAAGTATTTTTAAAAGCACTTACTGTTGCACGAAATCTTTCTGGCGGAAAGAACTCTCTCACCACAGCAAATTTTGATATGATAACGCACTACCGACCATCAGAAAATATAATTAACAGACCAACAAAAAATGCCGGCAAAGGATTTAATTTTGTCGGGCATCATGAAATAATGATACCCCTCCTAGCGTGGGGTTTAAAACAAAAGTTTTTGACTGCATAGTCAAACGGAGTACTTCTAGTACGGAGTACTAATATTACGGAGTAATAAAAATGGCAAAACTTGTCGAATGTGTACCAAATTTTTCCGAAGGACGCCGTCCTGAAGTTATCGAAGCAATTTGTAAAGCTATCACCGAAGAAGATGGCGTTGTTCTTTTAGCCCATGAGATGGGCCCAGACCACAACCGTGCTGTTGTGACATTTGTTTGTGACCCAAAACTTGTTGTCGATGCTGCGTTTCGTGGAATCAAAAAAGCATCGGAACTTATTGATATGACAACCCACCAGGGGGAACATCCTCGTATGGGTGCTTGCGATGTTTGTCCGTTTATTCCTCTAGGTGATATGACGATTGAAGACTCTGTTGAACTTGCAAATAAACTTGGGAAAAAAGTCGGCGATGAACTTCAGATTCCTGTTTATCTCTATGAAGATGCTGCTTCGACTCCGAAAAGAAAGAACCTTGCCAAAGTTCGCAAAGGTGAATACGAAGGTATCAGAGATTCTATTGAAACCGATAAAACTCGCAAGCCTGATTACGGCCCATCTAAAATGAATCTCAAAGCCGGTGCTACTGCTATTGGTGTTCGTTTTCCATTGGTCGCTTTTAATGTCTACCTTGATACAAATAAAAAATGGATTGCTGACAATATTGCCGATGCGATTCGTTCTATCAAAGGTGGTTATCGTTTTGTTAAAGCTCTCGGTTTTGAAATTAAAGAACGTGACCAAGTACAGATTTCTATGAACCTTGTCAATTATACCAAGACTCCGATATTCAGAGTTTTTGAAACTATAAAATCCGAAGCTGCTCGCTATGGTGTCAATGTAACATCGTCTGAAATTATAGGTTTAGTACCAAACGATGCTATCGTAGATGTTGCTGATTTCTATCTGCAGTTTGAAGGATTCTCGAAAGATCAAATTTTAGAAGAGCAACTCAAAGGTGCCGCAAGTGGTGGATCTGTTGATTCTTTTTATGATGATGTTGCATCATCTTCACCAGCTCCGGGTGGTGGCTCTGTGGCAGCCTCGGCAGGTGCTTTGGCATCAGCTTTGACAGCGATGGTTTGTCGTTTGACTGTCGGCAAAAAAAATTATGCGTCGGTCAAAGATGAACTTTCTGAAATCAGAGATAAGTGCGACCCGCTTAAAGATGAACTCGAAACTTTAATCGTCACCGATATGGAAGCGTTCAACGATGTAATGGCTGCTTTTAAAACAAAAGATGATGCCAAGGTCGAAGAAGCGACCAAGAATGCATCGATGGTTCCATTTACGGTTATGCAGAAATCTCTGGAAGTTTTAAAAATGGCTGAGATTGTTGCGAACAAAGGGAACGAAAATTCTGTTACAGATGCAGGGGTAGCTGGTTTAATGGCGATGGCAGCTATTGAAGGTGCCGGCTATAATGTAAAAATAAATTTAACATCTTTGCAAGATAAAGCGTTTGTTGCAAAACTTTCAAAAGATGCAAACGAGATTATCGCAAATGGTAAAGCAATAGCAGAAAGAATTAAAACCAGAGTTGAAAGTTGTTTCTAATACATTCTTCGCGGTTTACATATTAGATGAAACAATACATAGATTTACATATGCATACAATTTGTTCTGATGGAGCCAAAACTCCTTCGGAACTTCTTGCTATAGTCAGGAGTAAAAAGCTTAGTGCCTTTTCTGTGACTGACCATGACACGATTGACGGTTATTTACAGATGAAGGAATTGATGCAAGAAGGTGACCCTACTCTGATTTCAGGGGTAGAACTTTCGGTTTCTTTAGAAGATGGCGATATGCATCTGTTGGCATATTTGTTTGACCCTGAAAATCCTGAATTTAAAAAAGCTTTACAAGAGTTCCAGGTTACTCGTGAAGAACGTGGAAAAAAAATGGTGCAGAAATTGAACGAACTAGGAATTGAAATTTCGTATGATGATGTGTTAGAAGCTACTGCAGGTTCTGTCGTTGGGAGACCTCATATTGCTCGGGCATTGCATAAAGCGAAATTGACATCTTACTATGAAGAAGCGTTCCATAAATATATCAGTGACAACGGTCCTGCTTTTGTCGCCAAAGATAATTTTACACCTAAAGATGCTATCGACTTAGTGCATAATGCCGGCGGACTTATTGTACTGGCACATCCTGGGATTAATAATAAAGAAAAATACTTAGAAGAACTGGTCGGGCTTGGGCTAGATGGAATCGAAGCATTTCATTCAAGTCATAAGATGGCAGAGAGAGACCGATACAAAAACTTAGCTGAACAGTATCGTTTGCTAGTTACCGGAGGTTCCGATTATCATGGTATAAGTGATCGTCATGGTACAGTCGGATCTCAAAAAGTCCCCTATACATATTTTGAATTATTGCTTGAAAGAGCTGATAAGAATTGAGGCTGAATTGAAAAAATATCTTGTAACTTTTATCCTTTGTCTGAGTTGTTCGTTTGTCTCCGCATCGGAGTTGACTATTGAAGAACAATACGAAATTATAAATAATTATATGTATGTGACCGGACAGATGAACCGATCTCAATCAACTGCCTATGCCGATGATAACCTTGTCTCAGAAATTGGGGTCAAATGTGGAATGTCTGCAGTTGCTGATTTTCAGAAAAACTTTACAAAGTTTGATTCGCATATTTTAAAAACTTCAGGTGTGCAATTAGTTGATCGTCCAGATTTCTTGACCGATTCTACTGTCAGCCCATCTGGTAAATTTTTGATTCATTATACAACTGCAGGTGATCATGCAGTATATAGCAATGTGGCCGGTGGATCTGCGGGCTATGTTGATTCTGTCGCTCAGATTTTTGATGATGTCTATGACCATATCGTAAACACTCTCGGTTATCCTGAACCTTTGCATGATTCAAGCTATGCTACCGGTGGGGATGAAAAGTATGATGTTTATTTACTTGATTTTGACGGACCTTATTATGGTTTAGCTTATGCTGATTCATTGATTGAAACAGTTGATGGTGATTCTTTGGCGACTTCTTTTTTAGAACTTGAAAATGATTTTGATAAACTTTCGAAATATGTCAACCGTCCGCTTGATGCTGTCCGTGTGACTGCTGCCCATGAGTTTTTCCATATGGTACAGTTTGCTATTGATTTCTCAGAATCGGAAATGGTTTCTAATGCTGTTGGTGGGAAAGCTTGGATGGAAATGTCGGCTGTTTGGATGGAAGAAGAAATCTATGACAATATAAATGACTACTATATTTATCTTCCGTTTTTCTTTAATGATCCTACTGCTTCAATTCAACAATTTCAAGGTCCCGGCGATTTACACCCGTACGCATCGGCAATATTCCCAATGTTTTTGTCACAAAAATTTGATCGTGATATTGTAAAATCTATCTGGACAAAATGTGGTGAGTATGGTCCCGGTCCTCATTTTTTACAAGTCGTTGGCGAAGTGATTGACTCGGCAACATCGGGGGCTGAATCATACGAAACTGCTTTTGGAGAATTTGCTCTTTGGAATTATTTTACCGGGAGCAGAGCAGGGCTTGCACCTGAGGGAGTAGGCTATGAAGAGCGGAATAATTATATCCCTGAATTCACCGAAGAGCTTGAAGGTGGTACTATTGAGGTTGAATTTAATTATCCAAAAATTGCTTTTGCAAATGATAATCCACTTCTCCCGGATCATAACGGTACCTTTTATCTGACACTTTTACATATGGATAAACTAACTGAATTATATGCCTGTATTGATTCAACGATTATAATCGATACTGTGGTTGTGGCAATAGATACGACATTTGATACAACAATCGTATGTCATGATTCAACTACTGTTTTAGATTTTATCTTATCCTTAGATGTTGGCTTTGCAAATCCATGGGCGGGATCTATTTTGTATAGAGATAAAGATATACTCGATTCGATTATTATAGACACTTTATTGTATCCTGCGGGTGCAGCAATTGGTATGAAATTAACAAACCCATCTGAATATAGTTCTATAACTTTAATTTTTTCACCGGCATCTACCAACCGTCAATTTTATTCTCCTCCGAATGTCTATTCTATTGCCTATGGTATCTTGAACACACTCGATCCTGATTCATTAAATCCAAATGCTCCAACATCGATATTTTACCCATATCCAAACCCGGCTGTTGTGAATAAGATGTCTGATAAAGTTATTAATTTCAAATTTCAATATGCCACCGACTCAGTTGGTATCCCGGTAAATCTGACAGATGTTTTGATAGGCGAACCATATATGATTGTAGATCTTTTTAATCTCAACGGTGAGTTTATTCGTACGCTTGATAAAATATCCAGTATAAAGTCTGAAAGATTGACAGGTAACATAACAACCGAATGGGATATGAAAAACCAATCGGGTGAAGAAGTGGCATCGGGTGTCTATCTTGCCTATGCTCGTATCTACGATGGTGATATCGACGGAGAGCTTTTAGTTGAGATGCGAACGAAATTAGCGGTCATACGATGACGCCAAAAGAGTTGCGACTGATTCCCAGAATTGGATTATTTGCGGCACTTATTTATGTTATGTCATGGGCAACTGCAATGCTTCCGAATGTAAATTTGATTTTCTATATTGTATTTGTTGCAGGTTTTATGTGGGGTGCATTGCCGGGGATGCTGGTTGGTGCTTTTGGCATGGGACTTTCAACTTTCTTTTCTCCCTTTGGACCTGCGGCGTTACCGATTATGATAACACAAATTGTGGGAGCATCGATGTCGGGACTTTTCGGCTCAATCTACTTTTCAATGTATGGAAATGAAATCAGTTCAATGAAACTATATCTGATAATTCCACTTTTTTCAATAATCTGTACCCTTGCATTTTTTATCCCGGTTAATGTTGTTGATGCTTGGCTGTTCCAACCATTTTGGGAACGGCTTTATATGAGTTCTTTATTCTCATTGATTTCTATAGGAAGTAATCTCGTACTGTTTACTTTATTGTTTCCGTCGATGATTTCGTTTTTCGAAAAGGAGCAGCAGGCATTGTGTTAAAATTTATTGTTCTTTTCTTACTTCTCTTAATAAGCATTGTCTCTGCCGATGAGACCGTCGATACATCATTAGTAGTTGATACTACAAATGTAGTTGATACTACAAATGTAGTTGATACTACAAGTATCGTTGATACATCAAGTGTGCCTATTGTGTTGGACACAGTTTTTAATGATTCCATCTATCTTGACTCTTTGGGCATTGACCAAGATACACTGACCGAAGGGCAACGTTCCTATCAACTTTTTTTAGGACGGCAAGCAAGACGAAAAAAAGATCAGATTGAAGAAATAAAAGAAGTCAAAACGTATCTTTCATTTTATGATTCGCTTGTTGTTGCATTTTTGCATCCTCGTTTAAGTTCTACAACGGAAGTGAAAAGATCATTTGCCAAAGATGCCGGCGACTTTTTTAAAGCAGACCCATCGTTTTTTGTCAGAGACTATCAGCAGACGCCAATGCGAAAAACTGTTAGTCCTTTTGGGCTTTCCGGTGATAGGATGAACATAATTTCGAATGGCTTGGTTTTGTCGCCTTTTGAGCATATTCCCGAACCTGATGGTCTGGTAGATTTTAATGATATCCCAACCGGTCTGACGAAAAATAGTTACGTTCTTCCCGGTGGTATTGGGCAATTGTTTGGGGGAGCGCAATCGATAGCATCGCTTGTGACAGTTCCAAACCAACCCGAAAATTTTGAACCTGAAATCAAATTAGAAGTTGACAAGGGTGCCTTTGACTATGCCTTTACTCGAGGTGGTTATACAAAACTTTTCACCGATGGAAAAGAGATCGATCTCTCGGTTGATTATCGTAATACATTTGGTATTAGAAGTAATACCGAAGATAATGGTAAAAATTTCGCAGGGAGAACCCTCATACCGCTTAAGTCGTCGTATTACCTGACTGCATCAGGAAGTTCTTACCGCAGACGTGGTTCATATAGATCTGTGCTACTAGGCGGAACGTCATACATCACTCGCAGTCGTACCGATCGGACCGGGCAGGTTGCTTTAGAAAAATTTAATGATGACCAGACTGTGAAGTATCATCTTGGCTACGGCTATCTCAAACAAAATTCTAATATCGATATTGCTTACAATGGAAGGTTTAATTATTTCGGCGATGAAATTGTTTTGAAGAGAGAATCGCTTATTGGCACTAAGATGTTTAAGTCAGAAATTTCGTATTCCTATCTCAAGCAGACCGATGGTTTACAAGTTGACTCCGAAAAATCCGGGAAGCATCGCTGGCTCTTTTTCAAAAAGATGATTCCAGTTCCATAGGAGCAACGCTTGGAACTATCTACAATGAAGAATATAAATTCTTGCCGTTTGCCACCCTTGTTTACCAAAATTATGCGGACAATCATTTTCTGATGACTTCAGTTGGCTACTCAGAAAAAGCACCATCGATGCACGACCAAAATCTTGCACTCCAAACAACTTCATTATATGAAGGTATCGATTCAACTATAACTCAAATTTTCGGTTACGCCGATGTTGGGAATAAAACGCTTAAGCCGGAGAAACAGTTGGTCGGTTCTTTTATGTATGAGTATGGTTCACAAAAAAATAATTTACGGTTCTCTGCTACAGGTGGTTTGATAAACGATGGTATCAACTGGTATCAAACCGATACGACTATAAACTTACAGTCACTCAAACTTTTCATTCCAAAAAATGTAGATATTAAATTTGTAGATTTTCAATTGAAACAAAAACTTGCTTTGGGTGAATGGCTTAATCTTTCAATGGGTAGCGCCTATCATTTTATAGATAATGATTACACCGATTTCAAACCATATCAACCGGAATACCAGATGTTTTTTGGGGGAGAGTTGCATTATTATTGGAAACAAAAAATTGTCGACCTGTATGCCTACGGTGAAGCAATTTATGCTGGTCCATACAGCGGTTATTTTGATGAACCTTTGGGCGACAATGTGACGATCAATACCGGGCTTGCTTTTCAAATGAAAAGATTCCGTTTTTATTATATTTTCCAAAATTCAATGTCTGTCTACCGTACCAATTTTGATGGAAATAATAGTTTTGGTCAGTTTTCATATTACGGTATCAGTTGGTATTTTATAAACTAAGAATCAATTGGCAGAACGCTTGACATCAAACTATGAAATGAGTTATGTTTTAGCATGTCAGAAATTTTAATCAATAGAGAAACAGCCTACCAATTAGTGCTTGAGAAAATTGGCGTTAACAATCTTCTCAAACATATTTTAGCTGTTGAAGCAGGTATGCGAATTGTTGCAAAACATTTTGATGAAGATGTCGACTATTGGGGTATGACAGGTCTGCTTCACGACCTTGATTATAACGAAACAAAAAACGATGAACCCCGCCACACATATATCACCGCCGAATGGCTCAAAGAATATAATCTTCCGAATGAAATGCTCCATGCGATACATGCTCATCCCGGGCATATCCCTTGTCAGTCAAAACTTGACTGGGCGTTGTATGCCGTTGACCCGACAACCGGTTTTTTAGTTGCTTGTGCTTTGATGCATCCTGATAAAAAACTTGCATCGCTTGATTCCAAATTTATACTAAAACGGTTTAAAGAAAAAAGGTTCGCCGCAGGTGCCACCAGAGAAAACATGGCAGCTTGTTCCAATCTAGGGCTAGAGCTTGATCAGTTTCTGCTGATGGTCAGAGATGGTATGTTGACAATTTCTGACAAGCTTGGTATGTAGCCGATGGCAAAAAAATCTCTCTTTAGAAAAGATGTTCTGGCATGGTCGATGTATGACTTTGCCAATACAATCTTTTCTATGAACATAATTTCTCTCTATCTCAAAAGATATATCATCGAAGACTTAGGCAAAGATGACCGTTACTTTGATATCCCTTACGCATTGTCTATGTTGTTTGCGGCGTTACTGCTTCCTGCCTTAGGAGCAATCTCTGATCATTCTACCAAGAAAAAGCTTTTCCTCTTTCTGTTTACTATGACCTGTTGTATTTCAATCGGACTGATGGCGTTTGTTCCATCGTCGATGTTTATAATGCTGATAGTTCTTTTTATAATTTCAAATTTTAGTTACGAAGCAGGACAGCCATTTTATAATTCACTTTTATATTCAGTTGCCGATGGTAAAGATGCTCGTTTTGTCTCGGGTATCGGAGTCGCCATGGGTTATATCGGTTCGGTCTTGGGTATGCTTATAGTTTTGCCGTTTGTCACTGGCTCACTCTTTGGTCTTGAAATTCCATTCTTAGAAGGTGGCGGAAAGTCAGCATCGTTTTTACCTACTGCATTTTTGTTCGCACTTTTTGCTGTGCCACTTTTTCTTTCGGTAAAAGAGAAAGAGGTAAAAGAAACTCGGAAAGTTACACTTATTGATGGGTATAAAGATGTATGGGACGGTGTCAAGTCGACCAAGAAATATCCGGGTGTTCTACGCTTTTTGATCGCTGATTATTTTTTCGAAGATGCCGTTACAACTGTCATTTTAAATATTGGTATTTATTGTTCTATTGTTATCGGACTTCAAGAAACAGAGATAACCCAGTTTCTAATTATCTCGACAATCTCTGCTGTGGCAGGTTCTTTTATACTAGGTAAAATAGCTCAATATTACTCGTTGAAAAAGATGCTACATTATATTATACTGGGTTGGATTATAGCTCTGCTTTGTTTAGTGATGACCGACAACCGTTCATTCGTATGGATACTTGGTTCGGTCGTTGGTGTTCTGCTGGGCGGGTTGTGGACAACCAGTCGTCCGATGCTTGGTGAGCTAGTTCCGCATAATGAACTGGGTAAGTTCTTCGGCTTGTTTTCACTCTCGGGACGTGCCGCTGCTATAGTCGGACCATTAGTTTGGACAACCGTTGTCTATCTTTTTAACTCTGAACGGTTCCTTGGTATTAAAACTGCCGAGCTTTTTAATTTAATTGCCGGCTCATAAGAAACATTGCCGTATAAGGTAGGAATTTTGTCACTAATTTGTATGATGATAATTGGTTTATATATATTCAGAAAAGTACCGGCACAAAGCTTGCAGGATAGTCATGCGTAAAGTTGGCGATCACTATCAGTACAGTGGGGCGGTGCATATTCATACGACTGAATCGGATGGTACCAAAATTATCGAAGATGTCATTGCTATCGGATTAGATGTCAAGCTCGACTTCATGATGTTTGCCGACCATATGACTCTCTCCAACCGTGAGAATGGTCACGAAGGCTTGTATGATAAAATGTTAGTCGTCATCGGTTACGAACACAACGATTAACCTGACGAGCATCATTATTTGTTATTTGATTCTCCAAAAGTATATCCAAACGAAATGAAAGCTGCCGAATATGTCGCCGCCGGTGCTGCTGATAATGCTTTAGGCATTTTAGCTCACCCTGATGAAATACGAAGCCATCTTGCCGAATTCCCGCCATACCCTTGGCGTGACTGGGATGCGGTTGGTTTTAACGGGATAGAACTGTGGAACCAGATGTCGGAATGGATGGAGAAGCTGACCAAGTTTAACAAACTTCAAATGTCGCTCTCACCAAGAAAATCTATGATAGGACCGACCGACCGAATCTTAAAGCGATGGGATGATTACAACATTCAAGCAAAGATGGTTGGAATCGCAGGGGTAGATGCCCATGCTTTTCCGGTAAAAGTTGGACCGGTAACAATCGAAATATTTCCATATAAAGTGCATTTCAGGTGTCTCCGTACTCATATTATTTTACCTGAAAAAATGTCGGATGATTTTGAAGTTGCCAAGAAACAATTATATGATGCGATGCTTGACTGTCGGGTCTATATTTCGAATACAAGGTGGGGCAATGCCGACAATTTTGAATTCTACGCAAAAAACGACTCTGAAAAAATTATCACAGGTGGAACCCTTACGAACAAAGAGAATGCATCGCTTATAGTGAAGTTGCCATCTAAAGCGACTATTAAATTAGTGCATAATGGAAAATATATCTTAGAAATGAAAACAGATTATTTTGAATACTCAGATTTACAAAGCGGTGTATACCGTATTGAAGCATGGAAAGGTAAAAGAGGCTGGATATTTTCAAATCATATCCGAGTCTCGTAGACAACTATGAAATTTACAACTATTGATCTCTTAAAAGATACTAATATTTTACAAGACTCACAAAAACTGAAAGCAATAATCGAGTGCAAATTTGTCCTGCTTAAAAACGTAACTGAGCATTTTCTTATTTTTGGACCATTGCATACTTACAATTTTCATGCAATGTTAGTTGAAAAGTTTTGTGTTGATCGCAAACTGGATTCATCATGGCGAAAACGACCTGATATTTTTGAAATCCATGACAGTTCTACAAAAATAAATGGTGGCGGATGGTTTCAATTTGATTTTTCTAAAAAGACACTTATCGCTATTGGAAGTTCAACAGCTTATGGTCGTTTTGATGAGTCCGTTTTTGAAGAGTTTATTGCAACCGATTCAGTTTTTGAAGATTTTAGTCTGAAAATTGGATAGTAATCGTCGTTAACGTAAATTATAATTTTCACAAAGTTAATTTTCACTATTTTTTATATCCATCGTTACAGCACCAATTTACATCTTTTTTGCATTTTTGAAGATCCCACACAATTTATATTATCTTTCATTGATAAAACCCTTGACATCGCATCGGTTATTCGGTAAAGTTGTGAAAATATTTTAAGAGGTGTAGCTATATGTTTGAGACATATTTTCCTATATTTTTACTGATGGTAATGGGCTTTGTGCTGTCAATTGTCTTTTTGTTTTTATCAGCCAAAATTGGTAAAAAAACAAAAATGGGGAAAAAGACCGACCCTTACGAATGTGGTGTTGAACCAGTCGGAACAACCAAAGATAAAGTACAGGTCAAATTCTATCTCATCGCTATCCTCTTTATACTTTTTGATATCGAAGTAATCTTTTTATATCCATATGCAGTTATAGCACGCGATTTAGGCATGTTTGGCTTAATTGAAATCTGTGTCTTTGTAGCCATTTTATTAGTCGGTTATTTTTATGTACTCGGCAGAGGAGCTCTCAAGTGGGAATAGAAGAAAAAATCCCAGATTCAATTATACTGACATCTCTTGACAAAATGGTCAACTGGGCGCATAAACGCTCTATGTGGCCGTTAGGATTTGGGCTTGCCTGCTGTGCGATTGAGATGATTTCTACATTTGGACCGCATTTTGATGTTGCCCGTTTTGGTATGGAGGTCATGAGACCATCCCCAAGACAGGCTGACCTTATGATTGTCGCCGGTCGTGTTTCTCATAAAATGGCACCGGTTGTAAGAACTCTGTACGAGCAAATGCCGAATCCAAAATGGGTTATTTCTATGGGAGCATGTGCTTCCTGTGGAGGTGTTTTTAATAACTATGCGATTGTACAGGGTGTTGATCGGATTATTCCGGTTGATGTTTATATCCCTGGTTGTCCGCCTAGACCGGAACAGTTGTTGGATGGTATTTTAACGCTGTTTAAGCAAGTTGAAAAAGAATCTATTAAAGATGACCACCCTGAATGGGGTCGAAAATTAGTATAAATTGTTTTTGTGAACGATAAATTTGTGAAATTTAGTACAAGGTATGATGGAAGATAAACTAAGAGAATTTTTTAATAATAACTTTAAAGATGCGGTTATCAAAGAAGATAAGTTCCGTGGGGATATTTCTTACTATCTCAAACCGGAATCTATTTATGATGTCTGTGAAGCAATTCAAGCAGATGCTTCTTTAGATGTGAAATTTCTATCAGACATTACATCGCTTGACTGGTTAAACCATGTTGAAGAAAAAGACGGCAGGTTTGAAGTTGTCTATAATCTCTATTCAATTAGTAGCACTTATAGATTCTTCCTAAAAGTTCGCCTAGATGGTGAAAATCCAACTGTGAAATCAATAGTCGATTTATGGGATAGTGCCAACTGGATGGAACGCGAAGTCTTCGACATGATGGGTATCAACTTTGAAGGTCACCCAAACCTAACGAAGATTCTTACTGCCGATGAACTCGACGGTCATCCGCTTCGCAAAGACTTCCCATTGACATGGGAACAGCCAAAGTTCACATGGAATTTAGATGATCCACCTGAGGTGATTAAATGAGCAATACCTCCAAAACAGTCACGCTCAATATGGGCCCTCAACATCCGTCAACACATGGTGTGTTACGGGTTATACTAGAACTTGATGGCGAAACAGTTGTAAAAGCTGAACCGGTTTTAGGTTATCTGCATACCGGTATTGAAAAAACAATGGAAAGCAAACTGTATTATAAAGTGCTTCCATGTACCGACCGTATGGATTATCTCGCTCCGATGTCTAACAATCTAGGTTTCTGTTTAGCAGTTGAAAAGCTGATGGAAATCGATATTCCTGATAAAGTACAATGGGTCAGAGTCTGTTTAGCTGAACTTACCCGTATCAATTCTCATCTTGTTTGGCTTGGAACCCACGCTCTTGATTTAGGTGCCATGTCAATGCTTCTGTATACTTTCCGTGACCGTGAATCTATTATGGATATGTATGAAGCAGTTGGTGGTCAGAGAATGATGACGACTTATATCCGTATTGGCGGGCTTGCCATGGATATCCCAAAAGATTTTGAAAAAGATATTCGTAACGTAATTAAAGTGATAAACAATGGTCTTAATGACTACGAAACTTTGCTTACAAATAATGAAATTTTTATAAATAGAACCAAAGGTGTTGGCGTTCTGACTGCTGATGAAGCAATCAACCTATCTCTTTCCGGTCCGATGCTTCGTGGTTCAGGTATCAAACATGACTTGCGTAAAGCGAATCCATATTCTAGTTACGAAAAATTTGATTTCGAAGTTCCTGTCGGCGAAAACGGCGATGCTTACGATCGTTACTTGATTCGTGTTGAAGAAATTCGCCAATCTATTCGGATTATGGAACAAACTTTAGATGGTATGCCAGAAGGTCCGTATCGGGCGCATGTACCGGGTATCGTAATGCCTCCTAAAGAAGATGTTTTATATAAAATGGAATCTATGATTTTCCACTTTAAATTGATTACTGAAGGATTCAAAGCACCGGTCGGTTCTGTCTATCAAGGCATCGAATCGGGTAAAGGTGAAATGGGTTTCTTTATTTCCGGTGATGGCACCAATAAACCGCACCGTGTGCGAGTACGTCCGCCATCATTTATAAATTTAGCAGCACTGCCTAAAATGTGCGAAGGCAATATGTTTTCCGATGTTGTCTGTGCTATTGGTTCTATTGATATTGTATTAGGAGAAGTTGACAGATGATCTTAACTGAAAAGTCAATTGCTGAAATAAAAGAAAAAGCAGTGCATTACCCTGTAAAAAAATCTGCGATACTTCCGGCTCTTACGGTTGCCTATCGTCAGGTCGGGCATGTTGACGAAGTGATATATAAAGAGATTTCAAAAATTATAGATGTGCCAACTCTTGAAATTGCCGAGGCTGCTACTTTCTATACGATGTTCCCAAAAAAACCTCGTGGCAAATATCTTCTACAAGTCTGCAATAATATCTCCTGTGCCTTACGTGGTTCCGATTCTATGATTGCTCATCTTGAAAATAAATTAGATATAAAACTTGGTGAAACAACCGAAGACAATATGTTCACACTTATTGGTGTTGAGTGTCTCGGTTCATGTTCCACGGCTCCAATGATTCAGGTAAATTTAGATTACCATGAAAATTTGGATAAGAAAAAAGTTGATTCATTAATTGATGAACTAAAGGCGAAAAAAGACTGATGCATTATTCTCCGGTTATAACAAATGCGGAAATCGCCGCTAAAGATAAAGATTTACACCTGTTTCAGTATGTTGAAGACCCTAAACAGTGTGAAGTTGAAACGTTCGTTTCCCGTGGTGGATACAAAGCATGGAAAGCTGTTTTAGACGGTATCTCAAAAGAAGATGTTATCGAAACGGTCAAAAAATCAGGACTTCGTGGTCGTGGTGGTGCAGGTTTCCCTACAGGTCTTAAGTGGAGCTTTGTTCCGAAAGATTCTCCAAAAGCTCGGTACTTAGTTTGTAATGCCGATGAATCCGAACCGGGTACATGTAAAGACAGAGTTATCATGGAACGTGATCCCCATGCTATTATCGAAGGAATGGCGATTGCTTCCTATGCTATCGACTGTCATCTGATGTTTATTTATATCCGTGGTGAGTTTACCCATTGTATTGAAAAGATGGAAACTGCCATGAAAGAAGCCTATGAAAAAGGGCATCTTGGTAAAAATATTTATGGCTCTGGCTACGACTTAGAAATGATTGTGCATACCGGTGGTGGTGCTTATATTTGTGGTGAAGAAACCGCATTACTTAATTCTATCGAAGGTGAACGTGGGCAGTCTCGGATGCGTCCGCCATTTCCTGCTATCGAAGGTCTTTATGCTTGTCCAACTATTGTAAATAATGTCGAGTCGCTTGCCGCAGTTCCACATATTATAAATCGTGGTGCCGAATGGTACGCTTCTATTGGTACAGAAAAATCTAAAGGTTCCAAACTGTTTTCTCTCTCTGGTCATGTCAATCGTCCCGGTAATTATGAAGTTCCTTTAGGCTTTAACTTAAAAGATATGATCTACGACCCTGCCTATGGTGGTGGTATGTTAGATGGCAAAAAATTAAAAGGTGTTATCCCGGGTGGTGCATCAACTCCGTTTTTACTTCCTGATATGATTGATGTTGCCCTCGACTATGAAGCACTCCAAGAAAAAGATTCTATGCTCGGCTCTGGTGCTATTATAGTTTTTAACGAAGATACCTGTATTGTTTGGGTCATTAAAAAATTGATCCATTTCTTCCGCCATGAATCTTGTGGAAAATGCACTCCTTGTCGTGAAGGTACCGGCTGGCTTGAACAGATGATTAACCGTATCGAAGCAGGACAGGGACAACCGGGTGATTTAGAAAAAATTGAAGAAGTTTGTGGAAATATTTTAGGACGTACTATCTGTCCGCTCGGCGATGCTGCCGTGATGCCTATTCAATCTGCTTTACGTTTGTATCGTGATGAATGGCAATATCATATTGACCACAAAGAATGTATGGTTAAATCAAACTTTGAGTTAAAATAAATTATGTCAGAAGCTGTGAAAAAAGATCAACCAAATGTTGCTGTACCAACAGTAACTTTTACAATCGACGGACAGCCTGTCACGGTGCCGAAAGGTACGACCGTGCTACAAGCTGCAAAAGATATTGGAATTCATATTCCTACATTCTGCTGGCATCCTCAGTTAAAATCTGTTGGTGCATGTCGTATGTGTTATGTCGAAGTTGAAAAAATGCCAAAGCTGATGGTCTCATGTATGCTTGATGCAATGGACGGCATGGTTGTCTTAACTGATTCCGATCAGGTTCGTCAAGGTCGTAGAGCAGTTATCGAATTTATCCTTATAAATCATCCGCTAGATTGTCCTACTTGTGACAAAGGTGGCGAATGTGATTTGCAGAACTTAACTTTTGCTCATGGTTTTGATGACAGTCGTTATGATTTCAAAAAATATCGTTTTAAAGATGAAGGCATGACCTCTACTTACGATGATAAAAAAATCGGTCCTGAAATCATGCTCAACAGAAACAGATGTATTCTCTGTTACAAATGTGTCCGTTCCAATAAAGAAGCTTTTGGTGAATATGATCTTGGTGCTTTTGAACGTGGCAACATTACCCAGATTGATTGTGTCCCGGGTGGGGAAGTCAATAATCCGTTCTCTGGAAACTTAGTAGAAATTTGCCCTGTTGGAGCTTTAACAAATTCTGACTGGCGTTATAAAATCAGAGTATGGTTGACAAAAACGACACCATCAGTTTGTAACTTTACATCGTCTGGTACTAATATTGATTTTTATAAAGAAGATCACCAAAATAAAATATTCCGTGTCACATCTCGCACAAATGATTCAATCGACAACGGATGGATCCCTGACATTACTCGTTATGGTTATCAGATTATAAACTCTCCTGACCGTTTGACAACTCCGCTTATTAAAAAAGATGGGAAACAGGCCAAAGCATCATGGGATGAAGCGATTGCTCATATTGCTAAAAAATATACAGAAATTAAATCTTCGGTTGGTGGTGTTTGTATCGGCGGTCTGATTTCTCCATCACTTGATAATAAATCTTTGTATAGTTTCTCAAAGATGATTCGCACCGTTTGTAAATCAAACAATATTGATTTCCGCGGTGACTATCGTATGCTTCCGAATAATCCAAGCTCACCATTTGGCGTTCTGCGTTCCCAACCGTTTTCTATTGCTGCTATTGATGACGCCGATGTAATCGTCAGCTTTGGTTCTGACTTGATACATGAACATCCTAATGAATATTTACGTATCCGTAAAGCATACAACTATACCAATCCAAAAATTTATTCTATCATGCCATACGAAGTAAAATCTGCCGATGTTGCCAATATCGAATATGTCTATAATCCGGGCACCGATGAATGTGCTATAAACGCAATTTGTCTTGCTGCGATTGAAGAAAACTTAGTCGATGCAAACTTGGCAAAAGAGTATCTGCAAAAAGTTGTACCATCCACATTAAAAGATGCTGTTACCCTTTGTGGACTTGAAGAAAATAATTTAAAAGTTTTAGCTCGTTCACTTGCAGAAGGTAAAAATATAACTTTCTTAGTCGGTGAAATTGTAACACGTTCAAAAGCTCGTGACAATATTGCTGCTGCTTTACTTAATATGAATAAACTATTTGGCATTAGTTCCAAAGGTCAGATTTCTATCTTGGCTCGTTATGCTAATTCCAAAGGTGCCGAAAAACTTGGACTGCTTCCTGAACCGATTGCTCAGATTAAAGATGTCTTGAAAAAGAACTTTGATCATTATCCTGAATCTGAACCTCGCAATACTGATGACATGATGGCACATATTCGTAAAGAAGAAATCAAAGGTCTTTTTGTTGTTGGCTCAAACCCAATGATGATGTACCCCGATAAAGAATTTATTAAAGAGAGTATTGAAAAACTAGATTTCTTAGTTGCTAGTGATTTGTTTGAAACAGAAACTACCGAAGCTGCCGATGTTGTCCTACCTCTTGCAGGATGGGCTGAATATGACGGTGACTATATCAATTTAGAAGGTGTCTGCCAATCTGCCAAACAAGCAGTCAAGCCGAATGGTCAGTCTAAACCTGCCTATGAAATTATCCGTTTGATCGCTGAAAAACTTGAAAGCAAAAATTTCGATTCTGAAATGCTTGATAAAGAAATCGTAGCATGTTTGGCTGTCGATACGACTATCGCTTTCCCTATTGATTTTATCGACGTTAAACCAGAGACTGAAGAAATTAGCGACGCTAATACATTGCCTGTGTTTATCATAGACGATGCCCATCATTCCGGTCACTTAACCGAAAAAGCACCATCGCTAAATAACTTTGCTGCCGAAGCATATGTAATGATGTCTGAAGAATTGGCTGATAAAAACGATATGAAAAACGGTGATTCTATTCGAGTCGAATCAGATATGTCAAAACTAATTTTACCTGTGAAAATATCTGAGACTCTTGAATCAGAAGTTTTGCTTGTACCTCGAAATTTCCAATCATCCCCGGTCACTTCTTTGTTTATGCGTAAAAAACGAGTAGACAGAGTAAAAATAAGTAAGGTGGATAAATAATATGTTTGAAGTGATTTTATTTGCCTCAATTAAAGTTCTTGTCGTTGTCGCAGCGGTCTTAACAGGCTGTGCCTATTCGACTCTTTTAGAAAGAAGAGTTGTAGGACGTATGCAGCATCGTATCGGTCCAAACACAGCAGGTCCTTTTGGACTTCTTACTCCGCTCGCCGATGGGCTCAAACTTATTTTCAAAGAAGAAATCAAACCTGCCAATATCGAACCGATTACCTATATGCTTGCTCCGATGATTTCGTTTGTACCGGCAATTTTAACTTTTGCGGTTATTCCATTCGGAAAAGATAATACATTCTTCGGACAAGATTTTACTCTCGTCCTTTCCGATTTAAATATCGGTGTACTTTTTGTCTTTGCGGTGACATCGCTCGGTATCTATGGTATCGTGCTTGCAGGATGGTCATCAGGTTCAAAATATTCTATGATGGGTGCGGTACGTTCAGCAGCTCAAATGATTTCATACGAAGTTGGCTATGGACTTTCAATTGTCGGTGTTATTATAATTGCCAACACACTTTCGTTGCGTGAATTAGTAGAAGCACAGATGGGACCACTTTGGGGAACGATAACGTTTTTGCCAAACTGGTTTGTATTCAGTCAGCCTTTAGGATTTATACTTTTCTTAACATGTGCTATTGCTGAAACAAACAGAGCTCCATTTGATATGGCGGAAGCAGAGTCTGAACTTGTTGCCGGGTATCACACCGAATATTCATCAATGAAATTCTCGATGTTTTTCATAGCGGAATATGCTAATATGATTGCTGTTTCAGCTGTTGGAGCAACATTGTTCTTCGGCGGATGGCATGGTCCGTTTTTAGATTCTATGCCGATGTTATCGGTCGTTTATTTTGTCTTAAAAGTATTTATGTTTATGTTCTTCTATATCTGGCTACGGGCGACGTTCCCACGGTTTAGATATGACCAGTTAATGGCGTTTGGTTGGAAAGTTCTTCTGCCGGTCGCTCTGCTTAATACACTAATTACAGCTTTTTTTGTGATTCTATAACGTAGGTTGATGTAATGAAAGAAATTTTAAGAGCAATAGGTAATGTATTTTTAAAGATGCCACTAGGGTTTTGGGTAACTTTAAGACATTTCTTTAAAAAGCCTGTTACAATAGAATATCCAAAAAAGAAAAAACCGATGGCTCCTCGTTACAAAGGTCGTCATTATCTAGAACGTTATGAAGATGGCACCGAACGATGTGTTTGTTGTGGACTATGTGCCGCAGCTTGTCCATCTGATTGTATCTATATGGAACCGGAAGAGAATGAAAAAGGCGAACGGTTCGCCAAGGTATATGAAATAAACCAAATTCGATGTATATATTGTGGATTCTGTGAGGAAGCATGCCCTGAAGAAGCTATTTTCTTAGGTCACGAATATGAATTCTCATCACCTGATTTGAACTCATTTATCATGACAAAAGAAAAAATGCTCGTGGCTCATCCTCGCAATGAGAGCCCATTTAAAAAACTTTTACGAAAAGCACGCAAAGTGTATGGAACGGTAGATAAATAGATGAACCTAGATGTTATCATATTTATAGTTTCCGCATTACTAGCGGTATCAGGGGCAGCCCTGATGAT
Source organism: Candidatus Zixiibacteriota bacterium (assembly GCA_024278935.1). GTDB lineage: Bacteria > Zixibacteria > MSB-5A5 > GN15 > FEB-12 > QQUK01. The sequence goes on along the minus strand of JAJRSF010000023.1, from coordinate 36,969 downwards.
AACCTTGAAGAATCCTGTATTGGCGGTTATGTCGATGATTGTTTCATTGGTCGCCCAAGCAGTGCTGTATATTCAACTAGGTGCTTTGTTTGTTGGTGCTGTATTAATTATTGTCTACTCTGGTGCGATTATGGTTCTGTTTTTGTTTGTCATCATGCTTCTCAATTTAAGAGGCAATGAAGATTTAGGCGAACAATCATCACCTATAAAACTATCAATAAAATTTCTATTTGGTTTGGTACTCTTTGTAGAAACCATCTTCATTATTAGAACCGGCTTCTTAGCAGGTAATGTTGAAGTCGGTGTTATGACGCAATCTCTCAACGGCTTTGGTTCTGTTGAAGAAGTTGCCAAATTATTGTTTACAAAATATCTCTATCCGTTTGAACTAACATCGATTCTTCTGCTTGCCGCTATTGTTGGTGCAGTTGTGATGACAAAACGAGACAGCGATATTGAACCTGAAATTTCAAACGAGACAAAAGAGGAACAAAGCTGATGGAACTTACAATTACTGCTTACATCATAGTAGCACTTGTTCTGTTTGCTATCGGAACTATCGGTGTCCTTACATCTCGTAATATAATTATTCTGTTTATGTCTGTAGAACTTATGCTCAACGCAGCCAATCTTGTCCTGATTGCTTTTTCATTAAAGCTCAACCTTATGGATGGTCATGCGTTTGTCTTTCTAGTCCTTACTGTTGCTGCCGCTGAGGCTGCTGTTGGTTTAGGAATGGTTATAAATCTTGACCGAAACAGGGAAACTATTAATATTGACCGCTTCTCAATACTAAAGTGGTAGGTCTGAAGGTTTAATACATTATGGCTGATTATCTATATCTTATTCCGTTATTACCGTTGCTTGGTTTTATTATCAATGGTTTACTACTCGGAAAACTTTCGAAACCTGTTGTCACTATTATAGCATGTGGTTCGGTGCTGACATCATTTGTTATCTCTGTCTTTTCATTCTTAGAATTAACAAATCTTGCTCCTGCCTCACGAATTTTAGAACAAACTTTATTTACATGGATAAAATCAGGTAATAATTTCGAAGTCAGTTTCGGTTATATGCTTGATCCTCTTTCTGCGATTATGATTCTTGTTGTGACTGGTGTTGGATTTTTAATTCATGTTTATTCAGTTGGCTATATGGATCATGACCCTAGCTACGCTCGGTTCTTTACATATTTAAATCTGTTTATGTTCTCAATGCTGACACTCGTACTCGCGGACAATTTCTTGCTTATGTTTGTCGGATGGGAAGGCGTTGGTCTTTGTTCATATCTCTTAATCGGATTTTGGTTCCATAAAAAATCAGCAACTGATGCCGGTAAAAAAGCGTTCATCGTCAACCGTATTGGTGACTTTGGATTCTTACTTGGAATGTTTATTATATTTTGGCAGGTAGGTTCTTTGAACTTTGTTGATGTTGTTGCCAAAGCACCGGAAGTCTTTGTCTATGGCGGTTCTTTAGTAACAGCAGCATGTTTGCTTCTATTTGTTGGAGCAACAGGTAAATCGGCTCAGGTGCCTCTCTATGTTTGGCTTCCTGATGCGATGGAAGGCCCTACGCCTGTTTCTGCTTTAATCCATGCCGCTACTATGGTAACTGCTGGTGTCTATATGCTTGTCCGTACAAACGTCTTATTCTCAATGGCTCCCGATGCGTTATTTGTAGTCGCCTGTGTTGGTGCTGCCACTGCGTTCTTTGCCGCAACTATTGGACTTGCTCAAAATGATATTAAACGAGTACTGGCGTATTCAACTGTCAGTCAACTTGGATATATGTTCTTAGCATGTGGTGTCGCTGCCTATACCGCAGGTGTTTTCCATCTTATGACACACGCATTTTTCAAAGCTCTTTTATTCTTAGGTGCCGGTTCGGTCATTCATGGTATGTCTGACGAACAGGATATGCGTTACATGGGTGGACTCAAAAAATATATGCCGGTCACATTTATGACTATGTTTATCGCAACTTTCGCAATCTCAGGTATTCCAGGTTTCTCAGGGTTCTTCTCAAAAGATGAAATCCTCTGGAAATCTTTCTCATCACAATACGGTTCTCCAATATTTTGGGTCATCGGTGTTGTCACTGCCGCACTTACAGCTTTCTATATGCTCCGTTTGATATTCTTAACATTCTATGGTAAAGAAAGAATGACAAAAGAAGTCAAAGATCATATCCACGAATCACCCAAAACAATGACCGTTCCGCTGATGATCCTCGCAGTCCTTTCAGTCGTTGGTGGTTGGGTTGGCTTGCCTCATCTATTTGCGGACACAAACCATTTTGAAGAATGGCTTGACCCTGTAATTATCAAATCAACACACGCAGCATCATCGCAACACGCACTCGCTTCAGGCGGGGGAGATGTTGCTATGGAATGGACGCTGATGATTTCTTCTGTTGCTTTAGTTTTCTTCTCGATTTTCATGGCGTATATGCTTTATAAAAAGAAAACAGAAATCTCAACATCGCTTGCTGAAAAAATGTCAGGTATGAAAAACTTATTATTGAATAAATATTATGTCGATGAAATGTACGGGGCAGTCATTATTCGTCCGGTAGTTTATTTCTCGTTGTTCTTATGGAAAGTTGTTGATGTTGTTATTATCGACGGCTTCATAAATGGGTCAGCATCTTGGTATGCCGACTTCTCAGAATTTGCCCGAAAGATTCAATCAGGTAGAGTTCGTACCTATGCGACAATATTTCTCTTGGGGGTAATTGTTATTTTAGCTTATATGGTGATTGGTTAGATATGGATAGTTCAATTCTTACGTTATTGACATTTTTCCCACTGGTTGGGATTTTACTTCTTCTGTTTGTTCCAAAAGAAAAAACAGAAACTATCAAAGGACTTGCACTCATAATTTCAGTCATCACAATGCTTATTTCGTTTGCTCTCTATTACATGTTTGACCCACTCGCAAGTGGTATGCAATTCGATGTAAACATCCCATGGATTTCATCGTTCGGTATTAACTATCATTTTGGTATTGACGGAATCTCGCTTTTACTCATAGTGCTTACGACTCTTTTAACAACTCTATCAATATTGGCATCTTGGACATCTATAAAAACCGGTATCAAAGGTTATTTTATTTCGATGCTTCTTTTAGAAGTCGGAATGATTGGTGTATTTTGTGCCTTGGATCTCTTCCTCTTCTATATCTTCTGGGAAGTAATGCTGATACCGATGTATTTCATTATCGGTGTATGGGGCGGACCTCGAAAATTATACGCAGCTATTAAATTTGTTCTGTTCACTATGTTTGGTTCACTGCTTATGCTTGTTGGCATTATCTATGTTCTCTTTGAATATCAGGCAATGACCGGTGAATTCTCATTTGATCTATTAAAATTAACCGCGACACTTTCTCTCACTTATATTCAGCAACTTTGGTTGTTTGGTGCTTTTGCTTTAGCTTTTGCTATCAAAGTACCGCTATTCCCATTCCATACTTGGTTGCCCGATGCTCATGTGCAGGCACCAACTGCAGGCTCGGTAATCCTTGTCGGCGTACTTCTGAAAATGGGTACCTATGGTTTCATCCGAATTTGTTTACCGATGTTCCCTGAGGCTACAATCGCGTACATGCCATATATATGTGTCCTATCAGTAATCGCAATTATCTATGGTGCCTTAGTCGCCATGGTTCAAAAAGATATAAAATCATTAGTCGCATTCTCATCGGTTTCTCATATGGGATTTGTCATGCTCGGACTCTTTGCTTTAAATATGCAAGGTCTCGAGGGTGCTGTTATGCAAATGATAAATCATGGTATCTCTACCGGTGCTTTGTTCCTGCTTGTCGGAATGCTCTATGAACGACGTCATACCAGAATGATTGAAGACTTCGGCGGTATTGCCAAAGTGATGCCATTGTTCTCGGTCGTCTTTATGATTGTGACGCTTTCATCAATCGGTCTTCCGCTTACAAACGGATTCATTGGTGAGTTCTTAATTCTTATCGGTATGTGGAAAGTAAATTATATTTACGCAACCTTAGCAGCGACCGGAGTTATTTTATCAGCATGCTATATGTTGTGGATGTACCACAGAGTTTTCTTTGGCGAAGTAACCAAAGAAGAAAATAAAAAATTACTCGATTTAAACAGCCGTGAAAAACTAATTTTGTTACCACTTGTCATACTTATATTTTTCATAGGTATCTATCCGACACCACTCTTTACACGTATTGAACCTGCTGTGAAAATGTATTACAACAAGTCAATAAAGCAAAATCAGTTTATTTAGATGAAGAATATCAGATTAAAAAATATGAAGATAACACCGGGCAAACAGAATTAACTTTGTATCTCAATGAGGAGAATGATTCCAAATGAGCGAAGTAACAATTTACACAAAAGACGGTTGCCCGTATTGTGCCGCTGCTAAAAAACATTATACCGACAATGGTATCGCTTTCACAGAAATTGATGTTTTTAATACAGATGGTGCCAAAGAAAAAGTACTAGAATTATCAGATGGTCAAGCTATTGTACCTCTCATTGTTGAGAATGGTGAAGTGAAACTTGGCTTTGGTGGTGGATGAGGATTTTAACATATAACGACGTGTTCGTTATAAAAAGGTTTTAATATGATAGACTTTACATCAGCACAAATAGATTTTTCGCTTATAGCTCCGGAGATTGCACTCCTTGCGGCAGCCTTTGTTATTTTACTGTTTGCTTCTTTTAAGAAGACAACACAATTAGCACCGGTTATTGCTCTGTTAGGTATTGCCGTCTCGATTACTTTTATCGCCTCGCAATGGAATCATCAAGTATCAGGATTCTACGGCATGGTGACTTGTGATCAATTTGGAGTTTCGTTTAAGCTGTTGTTTGCTATCATAGCAATAATGGGTGTTTTAATTGCTCAAAAATATTTAGAGGCAAAAAATCTGAATCGCCCCGAATATTATGCCCTGCTTTTGTTCTCAACAATGGGAATGATGGTCATGGCAAACACGACCGACTTAGTTGTTATCTTTTTAGGTCTTGAAATTATGTCGGTTCCTCTTTATGTCTTAGCAGGTTTTGCCCGCAGGTCTCTAGAGTCTAACGAAGCAGGTATCAAATATTTTATCATGGGTGCTTTTGCCTCAGCATTTTTATTGATGGGCATCGCCTTTGTCTTTGGTGCTTCAGAAACTACCGATCTCCGAAGAATCGTTGCCGACTTCTCATTTAATTTATCGCACTCAAGAGCCTTACTTTTATCAGGTATAGGTTTTATTCTTATAGGCTTTGCTTTTAAAGTTGGTGCCGCACCATTTCATAGTTGGGTTCCCGATGTATACCAAGGTGCTCCAACACCGGTGACAGCATTTTTCTCTGTAGGTCCAAAAGCAGCAGGCTTTGCCGCACTACTCAGAATTTTCAGCTATGGATTTAACGAAGTCGAACTGCTGACAAATCTGTTCTGGGGAATCGCAGTACTGACAATGATTGTTGGTAATGTCCTCGCTTTACGACAGACAAATGTAAAACGTATCTTAGCATATTCATCAATTGCCCACGCCGGGTATATCTTTGTCGCATTGACTGTAGGTGGAAGCAACGCTATCTCATCGGCGATATTTTACCTCACCGCATATACAATGTTTAATGTTGGTGGCTTTGCTATTGTGACTTTGCTTGAGACTCGTTCAAAAGCAAAACCGGAACTTTCCGAACTCAATGGTATGGCAAAAGCTCATCCATATTTAGCAGCACTGCTTACACTCTTTATCTTTGCCTTGGCAGGTTTCCCACCGACTGTTGGATTCATTGGTAAGTTTTATATTTTCTCTGAAGCTATCAATAATGGATTTATCTGGTTGACCATTATTGGTGTGATGAACTCATTTATTTCAGTCTACTATTATTTCAAAATTTTGAGAGCTACTTATTTTGAAAATACAGATGCCAGTTTCGCTAAGTTGGAACTAGCTCCATCAATGTTGCTTCTCTTTATTATCTGTGCTTTAGGAACTTTGGGTATCGGACTTTTCCCACAGACAATAATCAACATATCGCAAAAAGCAATATTCGCATTTCTATAATGTAGAAGAAGTTTATCAAGTTACCTTGAACAGGGGACATCGTTTATTAATTAATTGAAAATTTACTAGTTGCTATCGTATAGCCATTTTTCACATGGTGCCGGACCGCCGGTAAATATAAAATCTACGATAAATACTAAATCAGAAATATCAACGCTATCCGAACAATCAAGATCGCCGGCATCAAACGGCACAGGAGAGAACCCTCCGGTGAATATAAAATCTACTATCCATACTAAATCAGAAATATCGACACCATCGTTTCCTCCATTCGCATCGCCAGTCTGACCAAAGTATAAATGATTTTTCATAAGTATTGCTTCAGCGTCATGAGGTATTAATTCGATTGAATCAGCAGCATTCAGATATTCAAAAGAGTTACAGTCGATTTCTGCAACGCCGACAAGAGCAAGATTCTCCAGTCCCGAATAGCCTACTGATTTATATTGGTATAAGATATTTCCATCGGATGTCAACATAACCTCAAAATTTATCAAAGTGTCATCTTCCGGGGCAAGAGCCGCAACACGGTACCATTCGATAACAGTTGTGTCGTTTGAGCTATTTTGATAAATATAAATCCCAGCTTCAGGAACAGCATCAGTATCAAGATACAAATCTACCCAGAATGGTGCTATGAGACTCGTAAAAGGTACGCCCGGTATTGAGAGGGTAGAGTAGCCTCCGCTTACATTAACTTCTGTGTCGGTGAATGATAAGGCACCATTGACCCCGACATAAAACGAATCATAATAGTTTTTATAAAACGGAAAATCAAAGCCGATCGCAATTGGTCCTACAGAACCATTATCATATACTAAATTTTCTGCGGGATTATAAAACAGAGCATTGTCGATTTTGACACCCGAGTCTTTTGCTGAAACCCATGCATAGGCAGGACCTCCTATTTCATCAGATGATATCGCCGTGAAAGTAGAATCATTACAAGGCACTTCCAAATAAACAGGTAATAATAGAATAGAATCAAGCGATGCTGCACCACGGCCCCAAAATATTTCGAGCAATCCCTGATATTTTGTTGATCTGTTCCCTAGCGAAGTAGCATCGATAATAACTCCCAGGTATGCCGAATCATTTGCGGGAACAATACCTGACTGAGAGCTTACTTCAAGCCAGTTTGCAGTTGCAACTCGTGCTGATGAGTCACGATCATAGATGAAAAAATTAAGATTGTCGGTCATTGATGAATTATGAAACCAAAGGTCTATGGTATAATACTCACCTTCTTCTGCTGTTGTATCAATATAATATGGGTTGACGGTCAGCGACGGTGGGGCAGAGATTGAGTTGATTGCGGAATCTAAATTTGGTCTTGGTCCGATATGTTCGAGCGTGTTTCCAAGTTGGGCTGTACCTGTCTCAGATAAAATATCGAGAATGTAATCAGGATTTAAAACAGTCCCGAAATTTGCTTTCATATATCCCTGAATCGATGCTACCGCACCTGCGATAATCGGGGATGCCGATGATGTCCCGCCAAAGTTTGTTGTGTAGTATTGGTCAAGGTCGCCTGACCCGTCAAAAAGGTCACCATAGCCGGTGGTGTAGACCTCGGAGCCATACCCCTGCAGGTTGACTCTCGCACCATAGTTAGAATATGATTCCCGTTCCAAATTTGTAGGTGACAAAGCGGGGTAGCCGGCACCTACAATTATCGCATGGGAGTTACGATAATTCAGATCAAACAGTTCTCCGTAGACAGCTTGGTTATCTAAATTTTCTCCACCATTACCTGCTACTTCAACAACAGTGATTCCTTTTGCCCAAGCATATTTTATCGCATCGTAGTTAGCCTGCCAGTATTCCAAACAGACATATCCTTCTTGATCCTGTCTGACTCCAAAATTATGCAGAGGTCCCGGGGCTTGCAGTTCGATTAAAATAATATCGCCGGCTTCAAGTGAATCAATAGCTATGTAAATTGCTTCGGCAGGCGACATGGATCCAATCGAGATCATCCCTATATCAGCTCCGGGAGCAATACCAGTTATACCGTAGCCATTGTCAGAGCCGATTAAAACTCCCAAGACAGCAGTACCATGGTCTAGCCAAGCCTGAAAGTCAATAATATCACCGACTAAAAAACCTGCCGCTGCTTTGTCTAAATCTTCATGACTCGTCTGCCAGTTGCCTTCAATGTCAACGATTTTGATGCCTGACCCATCACCGCCGGGAAGAGTATGAGCGTACAAAGCATCGATACCATCGGGGGCTGGGTTTAAATATAATTGTGATGCTTGATAGTCTGGCGTAGCAGGAGCAATATCTCCGGCAGGAAATACGGGAGGTTCGATATAAGCGATTTCAATTGATTCAAAACTATTGAGCTGTTCTACAATTTGGATTGCTTCCTGTAAAGATTGAATCTCTAGAGTATAGTATGAATTCAAATCAGCAAGCTCATGCTTAGAACGATACTGATAAATCTCTTTTCGCTTATGTAGTTTTTCTTCAGAGACATTTTGAAACAATCTTCTCATCGAAAAATCAAAATGCGGTTCTAACAGAGTTTGAGCAGACTTTACCGACAACCCTTTTTGAGAGACTATATTATTTGCTCGAAGCCGAACATCGTAACTGTCTTTAAACTTCAGAATAACTCGGGCAACTTCAGCTTGAGAACTATACTGAACAACTTTTGCTTTATCAGGAATGACTCTTGATATTAACTTCGAAGCAGGTTCCAATATTTTTTGTTCAGATTGTCCGATTTGAAAAGAGCAAGCAAATATAATAATGAGAAAAAATAATATACGAGTATGAATCAAAATGACTGCTCCAAAATGTTATAGTAGTGGTTCAAAAATGATATGTAAAAGTTACGTACGATTGTAATATACTTTTTCAATCATAATTGTCAAATTAAAGCAATTTGTTGGATTTAATAATAAACATAACCAATCTCTAATTGCTTTGCTACTATATCTTTATCGGCAATTTTGGTCGTTTGAATAGGGGCAGGTCTTAAATCTTGATTATCCGTTTTTTTCCGTTTTCCTGAGGAGTTTTCAACGGATATTTTCCGGTAAAACAACCAGAGCAGAAATTCTTGTTCGGCAAAGACGGCATCGAAACCATTCCATCAAGAGATAAATAGCGTAATGAATCTACACCGAGCAATTTTTCAATCTGCGCAACGGTATAATTGGCACCTATCAGCTCATCTTTGGTTGGCATATCAATCCCGAAAAAACAAGGGGAGATAATCGGAGGGGACGAAACTCGGAAATGAACTTCCTTGGCTCCGGCATCACGAATTAGTTTGACCAGCTTTTTACAAGTTGTGCCACGGACAATAGAATCATCAACGACAATAACACGTTTACCTTCAATGACACCTTTGACAGGATTGAATTTGACTTTTACATCAAGGTCACGAATCTTTTGGTGCGGATCAATAAATGTACGCCCAACATAATGGTTCCGAATAAGACCGATTTCAAAACGAATCCCGGACTCTTCTGAATATCCAAGTGTTGCCGTATTTGCAGAATCAGGAATACCGATTACAATATCAGCTTCAACAGGATGTTCTTTAGCAAGTTGTCTACCGAGTCGACGGCGGACTTTATCTACATTTTCACCAAAGATTCTGGAGTCTGGTCGAGCAAAATAAATAAATTCGAATATACAAAAAGATGGTTTGATATCTTTTTTAGGATGAGGGAAATATGACTCTATGCCTTTGTCAGTTATTTCAATCAACTCACCAGGTTCAATATCACGAATATATTTTGCTCCGATAATATCTAAAGCACAAGTCTCAGATGTCACAAAATATGAATTTTTGAGTTTCCCGATACAAAGAGGTTTAAACCCGTTCGGGTCTCTCGTTGCGATAATAGAATTCTCAGTTAAAAATACTAATGAATAGGCACCTTTGACAGTTTTGAGTGCCGATGCAATCCGTTCAATTCTCGTTTTCTTTTTAGAGCGAGCTATAAGATGTAAAATTATTTCAGAATCAGAAGTAGTTTGGAAAATAGAACCGGCAGCATCTAATTTTTGTCTAAGCTCAAATGCATTAGTCAGATTACCGTTATGGGCAATCGCTAATCGTTCATTTCTATTGGTGATAATAAATGGTTGGATATTTATAATCGAAGATGCACCCGTGGTGCTGTATCTGGTATGACCTACAGCCATATTTCCAGTCAGGCGTTCCAGGTTTGATTTGTCGCCAAAAACTTCGGAGACTTCGCCCATACCTTTATGTAAATGAAATTTGCCGTCTTCAGATGTTACTATTCCGGCAGATTCCTGACCTCTATGCTGGAGTGCATAAAGTCCAAAATATGTTAAGTCGGCAGCTTCTTTATTGTTAAAGACGCTAAATATGCCACATTGGTCGTGTATTACTTCTTCTAACATTTTCTTACCTCTCAAAAATAGAAATCACAATCTACCCTAAAGAGAGCTGATTGTCAAATATATAATAAGATTAATATTTGCATCTGTTCTTTGTACGAAAATGCATTATATTACAGTGTCCTCATATCCTGTTCAAAAAATGACCATGATAAGGTTTTAGCAAACTACTACGGTATAACGACTTGAGAAGTTTAAATTCTCTTGTGATTTGTAAAAGAAAAATTCTATTTAAGGCATCTGATTTGCTCAATTGAATATTGAATGAATAAACTACAACTTGAAATATATGAAATTAGATAAATTTAAAATTATCTCCGATCTTGCTCTTTTTGCCAAAAAGAGGGCAATATAAATGATGCTGCCAGAGTTGCCCTTGAGATGACTTGTGTGTATGTCGGTCTGCAAGGTGCTTCGTTGTACCTTTGGGACAATGAGCAGAGTGTAACGGTGACAGTTTCTCATGCCGAGAACCCTCTTATTCAATCAAGACTGACAGACCTTGAAACGAATCTCTATGAAAACCTTCGCAAGAACCAAAAATTGGTTTCTGCATATATGTCGTTTGGGGGAGAACAACCATACCATTCTTTTACCCTTCCACTTATGTTTAGAAAAAATGTTTTCGGAGCAGTTATCGGAATTCAAGAAGGGGAGCAATCTCCAGTAACTGAAGATCTCTTTTTGGAAACTCTTTCAGGAATGCTTTCGCTACACTATACTGCTGCCAACATTGAAAATATCGAAGAGGCTCATAAAGAATCTATTGAAAAAGAAAGACTGGTTGCTGTTTTAGAAACCGCAGTAACAGTCAATCATGAAGTCAACAATCCTCTGCAGGCTATCATTGGTAATATTCAGTTGTTGTTGATGAAACAAGAAGATCTCGATGATAATACGATTGAAAAACTAAAAGCTATCGAAGAGTCAGCTTTGAAAATAAATTCGGTTACGCAAAAACTGATGCGTCTTACTTCGCCTAAAACTGTACAATACAGTGACGGTACCAAAATGATTGATCTCGGAGATGATACCGACACTGAATCGTAATATTTTTCTTACCTAAATAAATTTAACTACAAAATTATCTAATAAAGTAGAGAGTTCTTGAGCGTGAGTTTTGAGCTTATCCATCTCTTTTTTATCACAGCACTCTTTTATGAGAGTTACTAATTTTTGTATCTCCGCAAATTCTTTTAAGATACCTTCTTTAGATTCTACGATTTCGCTAGGAATTGTTTTTTCGCAGAGACCATCCATTTTCGCAAGCAGAGTTTCAACAGTACCGTTGATACCATCTATATTGTTCGTTGGAATATGATTTTCATTGAGCAGATTAAAAGAAATAACGAACCCATCAAACTCAGGATAGTGCAGAGGTAGCAATGCTGATGCTGTCATTTCAAAAGTATCGTGTAAATTAGGCATTAGCTCGTATGCTTTATCTTTATCGCCTGCTTTACAAGCATCCGCAAACAGTTTGACTGCTTCAGCAAATGCTTCACGATTTTTCAGAAAGACTTCGTTACGTTTTTCAGATTTTAACTTTGATTCCATTTTTGCGATTGGAACAAAAAGTTCTTCAAACTGAGGACCTGCCTCTAAAAGAGTTTTAAAATCTTTTTCCGCCCAAGCTGTATGCCAGACTGGTGCCATAAGATGGTGAAAATCTCCAAATGGATTGTAGCCGATTGCTGATGCTCTGTCTGCCGGGCATGATGATTCGCCTGCAAAGATTGTAGATGCTGTGATTAATAGCACAGCAGTCATGATAAAAAGTTTTTTCATGATTACTCCCTAAGTTATTATGCTCTGTTCATACCAAAGAACAAAGCCCCTACATATTATTTAAATTACGTTTGTTTCTTCTATAAGCTGACCTTTTATAAAACGGTCAGGTGCGTATTCAGAAATATCTATCGACGGTGTTTTTCCTGTTAGAATTTCTGAAGTAATTAGTCCGGCAGCAGGTGCGTGCATGAATCCATGTCCTGAGAAGCCTACCAAGTGAAACATTCCTTCAACCGAAGGTTCAAATCCGATAATTGCTCTATGGTCAGGAGTTACTTCATAGAGACCTGCCCACTCATTACCAATTTAAGCTTCTTCAAGTTGAGGGATAAGTTCCAAACCACGTTCCAAAATATTATCGGTGTAGTCGGGGTCTATTGAAATATCAAATGATGGTTCTACGTTTTTATCAGCCCATCCCAAAAGCATACCTTTAGATTCTTTATGACAATATAATCCTGAGGATACATCTACGACCATTGGGAAAAACGGTTCCATGAATGAAAGTTCTCCGGTTGTAACAATCTGTCTGCGTATCGGTTCAACTTGCAAATCAGCTCCAACCATAGCGGCGATATTTTTCGCAAATGGACCGGCACAATTTATAACCATCGGAGTGTCTATATTTCCGTTTGATGTTTGTACTTGAGTTATTTTACCGGACACTTGTTTGATACCGGTCACTTCGGTATCAAATGCAATTTCTAATCCGGCAGCTCTTGCTCCTTTTTCATAGCCTGTTAAAAATTCATGCGGATCGCCTAAACCGTCATCTTTACAAAACATTGCAAACTGGACACCCTCGATTGAAACATGAGGAGCATACTGAGCGATTTCATCCGGTTGTAATTTGACAATATTTAAACCGAGAGATTTTTGAAGTTCGTAACTTTTATTGAATATGACTGCGTCTTTATCATCTTTGACCAAAAACATATAACCAACTTGATCAAAGAGAGCATCATGTCCGGTATCTTCTTTAAAAGAGCAAAACAGTTTTTCCGAAAGCATAGACATTTCGATATTTTCTTTAGTCGTGAACTGAGCTCTGATTCCACCGGCAGCTTTTGCTGTTGCTCCGGTTCCAAAGAGTGCTTCTTTTTCAACTAAAATAACTTTTCCGTAATTTGCTTTTGTTAAATAAAATGCAGCAGCTAAGCCGATAATTCCGCCGCCGATTATTACTGCGTCTGCTTTGTTCGTCATATTTATAAACCTCAAAAATCGTTTGTTTACACATCTCTAAGTGATTGTTTTCACTTGATGGAAATTACACAAATAGGGCATAAAGTCAAGTCTAATTAGATTGCTCACCGCTAAATATTACGACTCTCAAAAATATCATTTTAAACGCTTTAAACAACGAATTCTTCCAAGTTTTATCTCGTTAGTTTTATCTAATTTATTATTTTAAACATGAGGCTTTTTTCTCTTGTGATAATCCAAAAAGAATATATAATGGTCTCATTATGAATATACCAAAGATAGATAAACTGATAAAGAAGTTCCAGCTTTCAGGTACCAATGTACTGATTATTTTAGCTGTTTTTGTAGGCTTGGCAACATCTTTGGGAGCTATTGGTTTTATCCGTCTTATCGAATATTTTAATTCGGTCTTTTTTGGACTCACCGATGAATTCCTCACCGAGACTATGGGGGATCGAGGATTCAAATTCTGGCTTCCACTAATTCCAATGCTTGGTGGATTGCTAGTAGGTCCGATTGTATATAAATTTGCAAAAGAAGCAAAAGGACATGGCGTACCTGAAGTGATGAACTCGGTCGCTCGTTTAGGCGGAATTATTCGCCCTCGGGTAGCAGTAGCCAAAACGATAGCATCGGCTATTTGTATCGGCTCTGGTGGTTCGGCAGGACGTGAAGGTCCTATCGTACAAATCGGCTCAGCGATTGGTTCAACTATCGGACAGATGTTTCGTATGTCCGGTGATCGTGTAAAAATCTTAGTTGGTTGCGGAGCAGCAGCGGGGATTACTTCTGTCTTTAACGCACCTATCGCAGGTGTAATATTTTCGCTTGAAATTATTCTAGGCGACTTTGCTATTAAAACTTTTTCACCTGTTATCATATCATCGGTGGTCGCATCAGTAGTCACTCGTTCTATCATGGGCAACCATCCGGCTTTTGAAATTCCAAGCTATTCATTAGTCTCGGCATGGGAAATCCCACTCTATATTGTCATGGGTGTTTTGATTGGTGGCTATGGGGTTTCGTTCACACGCATTCTAGATTATGTTTAAGACTTTTTCGATGACTTAAAAGTTTCCCCATACCTCAAACCGGCAATCGGTGGACTACTCTTAGGTTGCCTTGCTATTTTTTATCCTCAGGTTCTTGCTGATGGTTACGAAACTATTAAGCTGACTCTCTATGGTGAAATTGGAATAGCCTTACTTCTTGTTCTTGTATTTTTAAAAATGCTTGCGACCTGTTTAACTTTAGGTTCAGGTAACTCTGGTGGTATTTTTGCTCCATCTCTGTTTATGGGAGCTGTTGCCGGGGGAGCCTATGGATATTTAGTTACCTATTTATTCCCTGGAGTGACCGCATCGCCGGGTGCTTATGCACTGGTCGGCATGGCTGGGATGGTTGCCGCAACAACGCACGCACCGATGACTGCTATGCTTATCATTTTTGAAATGACTACCGACTATCGAATTATTTTACCGCTTATGCTTACTGTTGTTATTTCTGCTTTGGTAGCCGGAAAATTATTTGAACATTCTATCTATACAATAAAATTAGCAAAACGAGGAATTGATATTCGGGGTGGTAAAGATATCAATGTTTTAAAATCGCATGAAGTTCGAGAGATTATGAATGAAGAATATATTTCGATACTTCCCTCGACGCCGTTGGGTGAAATTTTTAAACAGATCGAAAGCACAAACGAATCATATTTTGTTGTGCAAGATGATAGAGGGCTTTTAAAAGGGGTTATCTCGTTTCAGGATATCCGCTCGGTCTTGTCGCAACATTCTCTTGACTACCTTGTTATCGCACAGGATTTATTAAAAACTGATACTGACCTGATATACTTTGATGATGATTTAGAGAAAGCATTTAAGCTGTTTAACCTCAAAGACCTTAAAATGCTTCCTGTTGTAAACGAATACGAAGAAAATAAAGTTATCGGCGTTATTCATCGTGAAGCCCTTGTTGCCTACTACAACCGTCAGCTTATAGAAACACTCCGCAAATAATATACTTTTCTCAATAGTTGCTCAACTATTGAATTTTTTGTACATTTGAATCATGGAACAATACGCTAAATTACGGAATGATTTAGTAACTTCAGAAACGGTCATTGATGGACAAGATGTCGTTAATATCAAAGACCCTCTTCGCGGAAATTATTTCAGACTTCGTGCACCCGAGTTTTGGCTAATCTCACAACTTGATGGGGTCACATCGTATGATGAAATCGCTCAAAAATTCCGTGAAAAATTTAACGCCAATATAGATGCCAATGCTGTCTTGCAATTTGTTGGCATGCTTGAATCACAGTTCTTTTTGGAAAACAGTCGTTCCGAACAAGCAACCTCACGAAAAAGTTATGGCTCCGAAAAAAAAACGATCACTCTTTGCAAAACTTCTCTTCATAAAATTCAAAGCATTTAAGCCGGGGAAATCATTAGACATTACTAGCAAACTTTACAAACCTTTTCATACTCCTGTAGGTCTACTTTTTCAAGGCTTGTTTATACTTTTTGGTTTGATTCTTTTTGCGACCAACTATACCAACTTTGCCGTCTCACTTTTTGATCTGTATTCCGTCAGTACTATAATAACTGTTATGGTCGCATTTTTTGTCTTGATAGTCATTCATGAATTTGCCCATGCAATCACCTGCCGAATGTATGGGGGAGAGGTCAACGAGTTTGGATTTCTGTTCATGTATTTCCAACCTTGTTTTTATTGCGACATTTCCGATGCATGGCTCTTTGAGAAAAAAAGCCAACGGCTCGCAGTTACATGGGCGGGACCATACTCCGAAATTATTCTGCTCGCCTTAACAATGATTGTTTGGCGTGTGACTGTTCCCGGTTCTTACATCCATGATGTTTCGCAAATACTTGTCATAGTCATTTGGGTGACTGCGATTTTTAATCTAAACCCGCTTATTAAACTCGATGGCTACTACCTGCTTTCAGATTATTTAGACATTCCGAACCTGCGCGATAAATCTTTTTCGTATGTCGGTAATCTTTTTAAGCGAGTTCTTCTCGGCTGGCCAATAGAAAAAATCGAGGTAGACAAGCGAAAACGGCGTATTTATATCATTTACGCAGGATTAGCATCGGTTTACACGCTATTTATCATCCTCTATTTTCTTTCAATATTATCATCCTTTTTGCTTGAAAAAACAGGCACAATCGGTTTAATTTTACTATATCTCTTTTTGATGTTTGCTGTGCGAAAAAATATTGTCGCATTCGTAAAAGGATTTTTCACACACTTGAGATACTTAAAGGAAATTATGAAAAAACCATTTAGACTTGTAAGTTACATTGTTGTTTTAGCTCTCTTAATTATCGTGCTGTTTTTTGTCCCGATGAAACAGCGTATCTCCGGTGAGATTGTTGTGGAACCTATTGCTGAATACTCATTACTTTTAAATGAACTTGGTCTGCTTGAGAAAAAATTTCAACAGGGTGGAGATGATGCAAAACTAAAAACAAGTTATATCCAAATGGCATCTCTTGAACTTGGCTCTCTTGATTTGATTCAGTATGTAAAAGATGGTGCACATATTACCAAAGGCGACACTCTGGCGGTGCTTGTTTCTAATCAGGTGACCAGAGAAATAAATTCGGAACAGTCTGCTCTTGAACAATTGCTTTCTGATATGGCTTTGCTCAAAGCACCTCCAAAAAAAGAAGAGGTGAACGAAGCAAAAGCAGCGGTGTCCGCATCGCAGGCAATCTACGACCAACGTCTTCGGGATGAGTTGTTGTTAAAAGAACTTTATGAAAAGAACCTTGAGCCAAAAGAAAAATATAAAGCATCAGTATCTTTATCAGCAATTGCCAAAGCTGAATTGCAAAATAAAAAAGCAACGCTCTCTCTTATCATGTCTCCACCAAAGCCTGAGGAAGAAGCTGTTATTGCATCTCAAATTGAAAAGCAAAATGCTAAACTTCATTTTCTGCAAACGCAAAAAGATGCCCAGTCGATTATTTCTATGATCCCCGGCACGGTACGAATGAATAAAAATGACGATCAGTTTTTATCTGTCTTGGATAATAGTATGATTGAAGTGTTGGTTCCTGTTTCTGATTTTGATATTGATCTAATAAGAATTAATCAAGAGGTAAAGATTAAAGTACGTTCGTATACATCGAAAGTTTTTTCTGGGAAAGTCGTGCATATACCTCGCGATGCAATTATTGATACGCATGACAAAGCAAGTTACAAAATTTCTGTCGTTGTTGGTAACCAAAATGATCAACTTCGCAAAGGTATGACCGGCTATGCGAAAATAGAAATTGGTGAGACAACATTGTACAATTTGATCGTTCATCGCATCGCATCGATAATTCGTGTCGAATTCTGGTCAATGTGGTAATTTTTACGTTAGGAAATATTTTCCCTAACATTGCTTTTATATATGTTTAAAGGTATGTTTTTTAACTGGATTAAAATAAATAGACTTACAAAGACCATTACCACTTGACGAATAAGTATAATGACTTATTTTATAGTATCCTTTTGGATAAACATGACAGCCCTTTCACCATAGGAAGGTTACTTGAGCTTAAAATCACTTAGGAGGTGATTTCATGACTAATTACACATTGACTATCGAAAAACTCGAAGACCGTATTGCACCACGTTTATCAAGCGGTAATCAATAATCAGTAAAATTTATTTTTTACAATTATTAGAAGAGCAGATTTATAATATCTGCTCTTTTTTTTGTCCAATTATTTGAGACAATTTTTTAATTTCAGAAACTAATAATTTGAATTCTCTTTTATTTTGGAACGCATGTTTATCAGCATCAGTTTCCAGCTCAACAAATATCTTTTTTGAAATTTCAAATGATTGTTTATATACGGTGTAACATTTTTCATACTCTTTTTGTTGGCTCAAAATTTCTCCGTACAAAACTAAAGCATGGAAATGATCAAATAGCATCCCACGTGATTTTGCAAGTTGCATAGATTGTGTAATATACTTTGTCGCCTGTGCAGAATTGTCATTGTATATTTCATACTTTGCGAGTGTCGTAAGTAATTTGCTCACATCTTTATGTTCGTCAGAATTTTGTAACGATTCTGTCAGCGACTTATATGATTGACGGACATTATAAGAAGTGTCATGCGTAAGGTGATGATTTAACTTCAGTGCATGTAAATAAGATTTATCTTTTGTTAAATTGAATTCATCTATGATTTCTTCAGCCTCAGCAAAAAGTGATACATCGTCAGAAATTGATAATCGGAGAAGAGTGATTTTAACATTAACAGTTTTATCTTTTAATTCTTTACTGAGAGTCTCTGCTTTGTCTATAAGATGAGATGCTTCTTCTTTATTATCTATAAATATTGCTAATTGGGCTTTTTCTAAATTAAGTTGCACAAGTAGAGGATTGTCTTCAATCTCTTGTAGTATTTTCTCAATAGTTTGAAAACATTTATTTGCTTCTTGTAATTTCCCCATATTGACAAGTACAATTCCCATGTATAGATTGAAAAAACTAATATGAGGCTTATCATTTAGTTCCGCTGAAAGAGCTATTCCTTCTTTGAGGAAACTAATAGACTTTTTAAGTTGTCCTGTTAAAAACATTATCGAAGTCAGATTCTCTAAATTATACAAGACCTCTTTTTTACTATCAATCTCTTTGTTGTATTGTAATGACTCTTGCAATACTTCAACTGCTTTGTCTGTCTCTCCTAAAACTTCATAACAATAACCAATATTGTTTAAGCTACGAGCTATCTCACTCTTGTTGCCAATCTCTTTTTGGATAATTAGGGATAGGTTAAATATCTTTAAAGCTTTCTTAAATTGACTTTTCATTGCTTGAGTAACGCCGATATTATTAAGAGTCGATGCGATCTCTTCGCTTGCTGAAAGTTTTCTTTGTATCTTTAGTGCTTGACGAAAATAGCCTAGTGCTTCAGAATAGTTGTTTTTTATTTTGTACATATTACCAAGATTATTATACGTTTTTGAAATCTCTAATTCATTGCCAAGTTTTTTAAATATCTCTAAAGCTTTTTCAAGTGATGGAATCCCTTCTTGCGATTTCTTTCTCATCTGATAAAGAGCACCTAAGTCTTTATATGTCTCAGCCAATAGCTCATCTGCTTCATGTCCTTTGTAAAGCTCAATCAATTCATTGTAAACAATTTCAGCACTCTCAACATCGCCTTGATCTTTTAAGAAATCACCCTTGACCATATACAAAGATTTGATCTCAAACTTTCTATCAACGTGTTCACCGAAAGAAATAACTTTATCAATCAATCTAACGGCATCTTCAATTTTATTTTCATTTTTGTATTGCATTGCCGCTTGATAGGCATTGTTCTCTGCTTTAAGAAGTTCTCCCGCAGATAAATAAAGAGTCGTTGCTTTGACATAATTATTTTCGCCTTCAAATTTCATTGCTAATTTTTGTGATCTTTTTATTATAGTTGCGGGACGTAAAAATTGAGGAAGTATCGATGCTACTAAATCATGTGAGTCGTCATACAACGAAGATTCAATTTTGTTTTTCTTGTCGGTATACTGTAGTTGGTTAAATTGTATCATCGCCTTATACAGAAAATTCGGGGTTACTAACGGATTGCTTTTAAAATTAAATTTTCTATTGTCATACGAAATATTATTTTTTAGAAAATT
Organism: Candidatus Zixiibacteriota bacterium; assembly: GCA_024278935.1. Classification (GTDB taxonomy): domain Bacteria; phylum Zixibacteria; class MSB-5A5; order GN15; family FEB-12; genus QQUK01. The sequence continues at coordinate 16,852 of JAJRSF010000023.1, read as the reverse complement.
ATAAGAGAGAAGTAAACGAAGTTTGTCGTTCTCTTTATTTGTAATCGTATCCAGTCTGTCGTGATAGTTGGCAATTATGAATTTGTTTGTATCGTAATCTGCGATAGGGGTTATTGCATACTTCGGGGGCAGAACTTTTTCATATTGATAAGTTGCCCCGGCATCACGAAGCATAGCACAAACTTCCCATGCGGATGTAGGTCTCTTTGCACTATCTTTTTCTAGAAGCATCGATACAATGTTAATAAGTTTCTCAGGAATGTTCTCTCGATAATTTGAGAGAGGGAGAGGCTCATCTTCTAAAATACGGCTATTGATTTTCAGCGGGTCGGCATCGTCGGTGATAAAAGGATGCACTCCGCTCAGCAGTTGATAAGCGATAACTCCAAAAGCAAACAGATCAGATTTATGTGATACAATATTATCATTGATTACTTCAGGAGCCATATATCCTACAGTTCCAACTCCGGCACGAACAGTTATTTCTTCATGGTCAAATTTACCTATAGAAAAATCAGATAATTTTGTGAATGTCAATCTGCCTGAAGCAAATTGTGAAATATCTTCGGGCATAAAAATATTGTCAGGCTTTAAGTCGGCATGGATAATTGATTTTAAATTAAGGAACTCTAAGTTGACTGCAATCGATGAAAGGATATTTAAAATTGTCTGTATATTATCCTGTTTTAGATAATGTTCTAATGTCTTACCACTACAATATTCTAGGCTGATATAACAAGGGTCGCTTGTTTGAACTTCATATACTTTTACAATACCGGGAAAGTCAATACCGCACAGAAGCGTTTTCTCACGTTGTGCAAGTTTTTTAAATTCGTCACTGGAGATATTATCAGATTGCAATAAGGTCTTGAGTGCAACAATTTTATTCTGTTGCGTGAGAACTTTACATACTTGTGCTGTGCCACCGGTGCCTAGCTCGCCCAGAAATTCGAATTGTGGCAGATCTGTAGTTGCCGGCTTCATATATGTTTACTCTTGTTTAAGCTTTGTGCGGGGAAGGGTAACGGTAAACGTTGTACCTTTTCCAAATACACTTTCTACTTCTAATTTTCCATTATGTTGTTCTATGATACTTTTACAATTTGCAAGACCTAAGCCATGACCGGATTTTTTGGTTGTAAAATGCTTAGTGAATATTTTTTGTAATGTTTCTTCAGTCATACCAAGACCAGAATCGGTAATCGAGATTTTAATAGAATTGATTTCAGTCTCATAAGATGAAACTATCGTGATTTCTTTTGCGACTTCTTCATCTTTATTATCAAGAGCGATGACTTTTTCTTCAATTGCATCTGCTGCGTTATTTAAGAGATTCATAAGAACCTGCTGAATAAGTCCTACATCAATTTCGACATTAGGAAGTTCTTGAGATAGATCAATAGTAAAATGTGTTTGTTTAAATCGAGGTTGTATACGAAGCGAGAATAGAAGGTCCTCGATTAAGTGCTTCACATCATAATTTATAAATTCTGTTTGTGGTTTAGAAAAGTCCATCAGAGAATCTACAAATCGTTTAATCTTAAAAATATTATCTATTATCGACTTACTGTTAAACTGTACTTTATCAAGTTTACCACGTTCGATATTAATGTTAAGCAACTCAGCATTATTAGATGCTATGGCAAGATAATTATTTAGTTCATGGGCAATAGATGCTGCCATTTCCCCTTTGGCTACTAATTTCTCAGATAGAATAACATATTTTTCCATCAGCACTTTATCTGTGATATCTTCAACAGTCATAATAAGTCCGTCAGAACCATTAGTCAGTTGCTCAAGAGGAGAAATCTTTAAGGACAATACTTTTTCGACATAGCCGGTATTATGGAAATATCTATCATTGGAAAATTCTTCTTTTGTGGCAAGTGTTGCGTTAATCATATACCGCCAGCGAGCTTTTTCTTTTTCTGGTAACATGTCAATAAAGTTTGATGGAGTGTCGGAATCTTTTAAAATTTTGATATCATCTTTATTTATATCAAAAATTTCTAGACTTATAGAATTTATCGTTGCTATCTGACATTTTGGATCGATTACAATTATACCGACCGGTGATTTTTTAATTACGGAGTCATTGTAACGTTCCATTTGATATAAAGATTTATATATTTTTGCATTATCAATCGTATTAGATACCATCTGACCATACAACTCAAATAGATAGAGATCCGATTTCAAAAACATTTTGGACTGACTTGAGTTATCTAAATAGATTACACCAATCAACTCATCTTTGACTTTTAAAGGGACACACATAATTGATCTCAGATGCAATTCTACTACAGATTGTTTATTGGCATAGCGTTCATCAGTTAATGCATCGGAAGTGTAAATTGCTTTTGCGGTATTGACCACTTGCTTTGTAATTGTCGAAGAGATTTTTAACTCTTCGGGAGTCATCTTTTCACTCTCTAAATTAAAGGCAGCTTTTATCTGCAATTCTTTATTGTCATCCAAAAGCATTACCAAGCCTCGTTCAGCCTGCATGAGTTCTATCGCTTTGTTCATTACAATGTGTAATATCTCATCAATATCAAGCGATGAGTTGATTGCAAGCGAAGCCTCAAGTATTGCACGGAGATCTTCGGAGTGTTTATTACCGGTATCTGCTGTATCAATCCGAGGATTAGACTCAGCAACTTCATCTAAAGTTGCTTCTAAATCAGCAAAAACGTCTACTGGCAGTGAACCAGATTCATTTAAAGTCTTATTTTCTAGCATAGTTGTATGTTTTTTTTTAATATTACAGTTTTTCTTCCATAAAAAAAACTATAATACTACCTTTCTTCTTTCTTTTTTATCGGGAAATAAGCATTATTACTTAATGGAGAGACTAAAAATAACTGATAAAATTGTTCTTATAGATGGCTTATGATAATTCGGCAAATAAATGAAAAAATGCCCCTTAACTATAAGGGGCATAATATTATATGGCAAATATGAAGTTGGAAATGAATCTTAAAAGATCTGATTAAACCGTAAATACAGTTTAGGTGAGTCATTTGTTGAACGGTCTAACCGTTTTGCGACAGTCAGTGTAAAGTCATCTTCAAAGAAGAAAGATAACCCAATACTCTGTTTAATTTCAGTATCAGAATCTAAACTACCAGCAGAAATCTGACCGGCATCCCAAAAGAGAGAGAGCCCAAATTCAGATTTTGGGAAATCTATTTTATATTCAGAATTTGTCATCCAAAAACGATTCCCCGTAAATTCCTTATGAGCATATCCATGCAATGTACTCAAACCACCCAGATAGAACTGTTTGTACACCGGAAGGTATCCGTCTGAGTTTCCAAAGACTGCCCGAAAGGTGAAAGTCGATTGCTCGTTGATTTCCTGCAAACGTCTTACGGTAATCATATACCTATGATAATCAAAATCAGAATTAAGACCGGTTTGAGAAAATTCAAAATCAGAGAAAATATGTCAATTCGATTGTTCGGTTTCTGACTGTGTTGAATCGGAATAATAATGCAGCGACCCAAACAAAGATCCAACCGCCGATGTGTCAACTTCGGCTATGGCAGACGAACGCAGAGACTCATCCCAAGAAGTATAATTCTTATCAAAAAGTTTATCAGCCCCACGTAGCATAGCCCAGAGATGTCTGTTAGATGGTAGCCAATTTGACTCATAATACGAGTAGCCGGCTTTTACAGAAAAATGATTTGATGGTCTCGCTTTCATATAGAGAGTGCCACCTTCAGCTTCATAATAATCTTTGTAATCTTCTTTTGCCATCAAAGCAAAGAAAGAGTTTTCATCTTTGCCAATCAACCAATCATCTTCAGTAGCAAGCTCTCTATAAAATGTCCCACCGATAGCGATAGATTTCTCACGGAACAGAGTCTGCTCAATCAGGAATTTATACCGTCCTCTATCAGATGCAAATGCAATCCCGATTTCTGCTTCTAAAGTTGGCAGTAGAGAATCGATATCTTCATGATACGCTTTTAAAGAAATCGCGGCACCATCTACACGGTTGTATGAAAAATATGGGTCATAATTAAAATCTCTTTTATCTCTATACCGACGGTGCTTTAAACCCCGTCCTTTTTTCTCGCGATCATAAATTTCACCATAGACAATAGCAGAACTTTCGATATCAATTTTACCACTTATAGTAGCTAAATCACCACGAACAACGCCATCGCCAACAACATATATATTTCCAAAGAGCGAGACGACATTTTTGTTTACTTCACCTTCAATAGTTATATCACCGGAGACAGAAAAAATCATTCCTCGTACAAAATCATCCTGACTTACTAAAATATCTGCATCGTTTGATATCCGATTTCCTCTTTTAAATCGAGTGAGCTTAGAACTGTCTTTTGCGGTATAAAATGAGATCGTAATTTTGTTGTCATCTTCCGTGACTTTACAATCGGTAATATTATCAATAGAAAATTTAGTATCAACTATTAGTATCTTCCCGTCTTTACGTAAAATTCTATGGGCATCTGTATCATGATGAATACTTTGCGTTTGTTCTTCGTTCATCGCTCCTAATGTAATCTTTTTATTTGTACGATTATAAACGATTTCAACATAATCTTTATGTTTCTTCTTAATTTTATATTCTTTATAATCAACCGCTGAAACTGCTGTTGCAATCAATAGTATACCTAGACAAATATATATGGATACTTTTCTCATTTTAATTTCCTGCCACTTTAATTTCTATTCACTATTATAGTATAATAGACTCTTGTTACTTTAAAAAAGTTTCAATTATTTAGATAAAAACCTATCTTTGTAATCTTGTAGTGCTTTTATATGTGCTTCAAAGGCGATATTATCAGGGAGAGCATCAAATGCAAAAAACGCAACTTCCAAAGCGTCATCCATCGCCTCTAGTTTCCCGCCGACTCTATCTGCCAAATATAACAAAAGAACTGCGTTACTCCGAGGGTCATCATCACCGGAGTAGACTTCAAAAAATGAAGTCAGCTTTATATCCAACCCGGTTTCTTCTTTTAATTCTCGTATTGCTGTTTCGGTTGGATGTTCATTCCATTCCATATATCCTGCCGGGATACACCAGTCGCCAATAGCCGGTGGATGCGCTCTTTTTACCAAGAGAATTTTCCCGTCTTCAATAATTATCGCTCCGGCAGCAGGTACAGGGTTTTGATAATATATAAAATCACACCCATCACTTGGACAAACCAAACGTGTTATGTTGTCAAGCTGAGCTTCCGTTAAAGTCGTTTTACAAAATGGGCAAAACAGATAACCGTTATGTCTGTTCTTTCGCTCGTTCAGTTTTACAGCATCAAAATTTGCGTGATGGTCATTCATTAACAAATCCGTTCTTTATCCTGACCGATACAATCGTGGTGTCATCACGAGGCGGATATGTTGTGTCATGAGTTCTGACATCTTTTAGTATTAAATCTATCAATTCGTTTGGTTCTTTCTTCTTATGTAAATTTACAAAATCATATATCCGTTGTTCAGAATATTCCACATCGTCGTCATCCATAGCTTCCGAGAGTCCATCAGTAAAGAAGAATATAGTGTCATCTTTAAATAACCGAACGGTCTCAGACTGATAACACATATCAGGTAAAGCTCCAATAATAGGACCGCCGGTTTTTAAAAGTTCAACATCGCCATTTGCTCTGACAAGAAATGGGTAGTTATGCCCAGCGTTAGAATAATGGAAATATCCTTTTTCAGTATCTAACTCACCGTAGAACAACGTTACATATTTTTCCGACGATGACGATTCCACTAATTGTTTATTCATATTTTTAAGCATCACATCAATCGGAGTGCCATTGTTCACTTCACTTTTTAAAATCGCCTGTGTCTGTGCAATCATGAGAGCGGCCGGCATACCTTTGCCCGATGCATCGGCGATACAGATCCCAAGGTTGTTCTTATCCTTATACACGAAGTCGTAGAAATCGCCTCCAATAGTTCTCGATGGGGTCGAGTGGGCAGAAATTTTCATACAAGAATGTCTCGGTGGAGTTGATGGTAATAAGTTTAACTGAATCTCACGAGCCATCGATACTTCTTCCTGTAAACGCACTCGTTCTAACGAGTCTACATAGAGCCGTGCGTTAGTCAGTGCCGATACCATCTGATTGGACAGCACTCCTAAGAGATTCAAATCCTCAGCCGAATAATTATACCCGGCAGCTTTTGATGTTAGAGCTAAAAATCCGAGAAGATGGTCGGCGTCTTTCATTGGAAGAACTAATTTTATATTAAGCCTTTCAAGTTCTTGAGCAAGCTCGGAATCTTTTGTATAGTCTCCCAACGACTGCATAAATGTTGGCGTATCTAATTGATTGATACCCCGCAACAGAAGGTCTTCACGAGAGAGCTTCAGCTTTTGTTTCTCACCTTTAAAAAGGACATATTCGTTAATCGTATCATCGTATAATATAAAATGAATACTTTCTACAAGAAGAGTCGTCTTGAGGGTCTCTTCAATTATCTGCCGAAGTTTCAACGGATCAAATAACGAGATAACCTGCCTTGAAAAACGTTCGATAACATTTCGATGATCTGTTTGCGTACGCATAAAGAATGAACGGGTGAATTCATCTATCCAATTGTTTATAGGTTGAAAGAGTAAAAGCAGTAATCCGATGATGACATAATTTATAATATTTGCCTGCTCACCAAAGATAGGTACTAAGATAGCTTTTGATTGTATAACTAGTCCTATGTAAAGCCCGACAAACATTGCCGATGTTATCGAATAGACAAACGATTGTCTGAACACTAAACGTACATCCAAAAATTGGTATCTCAAAGTTGCATAAATTATAAGTGATGTACCGGTTATCATTGCTACCAAAATGAGTACAGAGCTAAATGTATTGTTTATATATTGAGGGAATAAAGCAGCACCTAAAATAGCAAATATATATGAACCCAAAGAAATCCGTGCCGCCCAATTTATAACTTTTGTCTGGGTCAATATACGAGGATTTGATATTAACTTTTTACCCGACTCAAGGAAATAGATAGTTCCTATCGCAAAGAAGATATTAAACATTCCAAAGATAATTGTGTGATATTCTCTAATGAACGAAACAAAGAAAGTCGCCAGGTTTATAAACATCGAAAATGGTTTTAATATAATAGCAGAAAAACCTTCGCTGTTGTTTCCTATTTGCATTGACTGGAAAAAGTCTATGAAATCAGCAGCAAATATTATAATAATCAGATGCATTATTTGTGGAGTAAAAATGAAATACCGTATTCGGGAATGCTTAAATTGTTTTAATCTATCCTGTGGGAATATCCATGAGAATAACAGAAGAAGAGGGAAAAAGAATTCCCAAATATAATGTAAATTAAACAATACTGACTCTTCAAAATTTTCAACAGCAATTACCGATGTGTCGAGTATCAATCCTAATGCAATAAACAACGGACCGATACCGGCAAAAAGAGCGTAGCTCCAAATGTGCGGTTTAATCGGTTGCCGATATTGTCTCGTACGATGGTTATTGCTAAAAAGATTAAAAATCCACCGATAAGAAAATATAGTATTGATTGAATCAATTCAATATTCATTAAAGATATTAGACCTTATTTCTTATGCAATAGACTTGGTAATTGTTGTTTTTGTTCCACTTGATGTTGTTTTTACATCAACTTTATCCATTAACGCATTAACAATAAAAATGCCCCGCCCGGTATCTTTTAATAGATTTTCTTCATCTAATGGATTCGAAATTTCCTGAGGATTAAACCCCTGACCCTGGTCTTCAATCATAATCTCGATATCGGTTCCTTTTTTGGAAATAGAAACAGATACAGTTTTGTCAGAATCAGAATGGTTTCCATGATTGACCGAATTGTTCACCAGTTCAGAAACTGAAATAGCAATGTCGGCAATGAGAGAATCTTCGACTTCAAATCCGCGAAGGATTCCTTCGATGAAATCATCAATATTAGTTAGATACTCCAGGCTGGAGGGGATAGAAATCATGTTGCCTTTGATAATAGGTTCATGCATGCCTGGTTCTCCTAAGAAAAGAGGCAGACGCTATTGTTTGGTGTCTGCCCGCAAATATATTTATCTGCAAAAGTTTTTTATTCGTTAAACGACTCTATCGCTTCAGCTATTGAGTCATATGATTCAAATACCGGATCAAGTTTCGTTATGACGAGTAATGATTTTATTTTTTCTGTGACGTTTGCTAGTTTCAGCTTGCCGTCATTGTTACGAAGTGTTGTGTATGCTGATATTAAAATGCCAAGCCCGGTTGAATTCATCCAATCAACTTGTGATAAATCGACTACGAATTTCTTTTTGTCCTGATCTATAAATTCGTATAATTTATCATGTAAAAGGCTCGCATCGGGACCACCCATAATTTTACCGGCTGGTTCTAATATCATTACACCGTTTTCTTCGCGGTCAGTCAATTTCATAAGTCCTGCCTCCGCAAGTTATACTGTTGATACGCATATTTTTAACATAAGTTGCTCAATTATAATGCCATTTAAAATATGATACCTGTTTCTCTTTATCTGCTTGTAAAAACTCGAATTTTCACCCCAAAGTCAAGGTTAAATTTGTTTACGATAATGAGCAGTAGTTTTGTGAGAACTGGCTTTCCTGTCTCGTCTATTCCTAAAACGCCGTAGAAAAACACATAGTTTACTTGACTGTCTTTAATCATTTGTTAATTTAAAAGAGCAGTAATACATTTATAATAATTAAGGGAGAAAAATGCATATACTCAAAACCATCACTACTATTTCATTGGCATTGTTACTAAGCATATCAACAGCGAATGCAACATCGGAAGATTCTACCGACGTAAGAGAATCAATACTCAACTCATTAAGCCGAAACCATCAGGAATATCTCGGTTACCAAAGTTCAACAGTAGAAATGTATCGCAATTACAACAATAATCGGTTTGCGATAAACTCACCGGAACTGCATTTCTTTGGAGGAGACGATTTCAGCCATGACCTTATTATCAATGGCTTGTCATTTCGCAACCCACTTACAGGACGCAGTAATATTTCTCTCGCAACTCCATTTTTTGAAAACATAAATTCATACTTAGGGGCAATCCCGATTCAATACAGCAATGCAAATTCTGCTGTAACGGTTCTAACAAGTCCTGCTCTCTCAAATAATCTGCAAGGTTATGTAGAAACATCTTCAGATAATTTCGTCGGAAACAAATTTGACCAAAATTATTATCGAGGTACTTTCTCTGGTTCACTTTCCAAAAATAATAAACTCAAATTCTGGACTGCCTTTGAACGGAAATGGCTCGGCGATCGCTTGCCATCATCATTGACATCGGATGTTCTCGATGGAAGTCCGGACATTCTCCCGAACAATCAACTCTCCGGTTGGACATACCATGGCAAACTGCAGTATGAATTGTCAGCAAAATCTCTTTTCACAATCACAGCCGATGCAACCACCGATGAGTGGCAGGAATATCGGCATTATTTTAACAACCCGGATGAACCAAACCAAATTGCCCACACGCCAAGAAATAAAGATGATAACTTTGGCATTAATGCTCTGATAGAACACAAGCTTTCAAAAAACACAGACATCAATATCTCATACGGTTATTTTAAATCGGAACACATCGACGGCGATGGTGTCCTATTAGATGATTTAGAAGCTTATTCTCGCAATTTTTATAATCCTCAATTTGATAACTATGGACTTTTTAGAGAAGGTGCTTATGCCGGTATTAATGGATCATATGTCGAATCATATTATGACGGTTTCCAGCGTCACATCTCAACCTACAAACAATTCAGGGGAGAGGTCAATCATACATACAATGAAATACACCAAATAAAAATAGGGCTTCTCTATAAAAAATATAATTTAAGATACTTCAACCATAGCTTCGCAACTTTAGAGAATGGTAGTCTGATTCCTGTAGCACTATATCTGAATCGTTATGGTTTTGATGCTAACGGTAATGAATCAGATGATGAAACTTACCAAAATGACGCCAAAGAACCTAAAGAGACTTCTCTCTATTTTAATGATATAATTTCTTTAGAAGATGTCACACTAAATTTCGGTTTTCGTTTTGACCGTTATGATTATGATGCCTTACGATTAAAGAACCCTCTAAGCCCATTTGACCCTGATACACTTGATGCCGCTGATCAAACAATTGATGAAACCGATTTGGTGAAAGCTGATGTGCAAACCAGTTTTAATCCTCATATTGGACTAGATTTTAAAATAGACGATAACACAAAGCTCTATTTTAGTTTTAATCAAAATTATCAAATTCTGCCATATCGTAATATGTACCAAGGATGGGACTACTTTGATGTGCGATTAGGGTCTGGACTCCCAGCTACTTTTGCAAATAGTGCAATCGAACCTCAGAAATCTAACACAATAAATTTAGGTGTTAGCAGTAAAATCTCTGATAGAATGAGTTTGGATGCGAAACTTACAAATGTCGAGTATGAAAATAAACTTGTTCCAATTGTACCTGAGGCTGTATTCCCATATTCTTATACTACCTATAAAAATATTGGAAGCTCTTCATATATAGGGCTGAACCTGATACTACAATATGACAACAGTAAAAACTTCACAGGTTTTGTGGACATTACCAAAAGTAAAGCAGAGGGGAACGATGTTTTATACTCAAGAAATATCTTATGGAACAATGGTAGTGGTTCCGCAGAAGATAACCCGCTTGATTATGACCGCACATACAAAATAGTTGCAGGGGCATCGTATCAAACAAATTTTGGTCTGAAAATTAACATCATCGCCAAACAAGAATCAGGCTACCCATATACTCCAATGCAGCCATTTGATGCGGTAACTTTCCGTTCGGTTGACGAAAACCCAACTGGTTTTATTAATAGCGATAGGTCCGAAGCTACAAGAGTTGTCGATTTAAAACTCGAAAAAGAATTCAAATTTTTAAATAAGTTCATTACTGCTTTTATATTGGTCAAAAATCTTTTGGATAAAGAAAATATCACCGGAGTCTATCCGGGTACAGGTTCACCAACCAATACCGCCTTTCTGAACACACCCGCAGGTATAGAAAATATTGAGACGAATCGTGCCGAATATGAAGGTTTGTATAATTTAGCTAAAAACAACCCGATGAATTTTAATCCACCACGACAAATTTTCTTCGGCCTCAAAACATCATTTTAAAATAAAAAAAGGCAGTTGAAAAACCGCCTTTATAGTATTTCCTGATGTTAACATATTACTTTCGATAACAAAGTATCTTTTTATCCTTTAGAATTACAACCCTATCAACTTCAATAGTTGGTTTCCACATAATCAAATCATAATGCATAGGCGCTACAATTTCACCACCCAATGTAAGACTCGTTCCGATTCCAATATGGATTGTGCCTAATACACCTTCATCATCCAGCATGTTTCCCGAAAGTTTTGCACATGGGTTTAGACCAACTCCTAATTCAGCAATATTATAACAATTTGGGTCTTTATATGATGCGAGCTTTTCTTTCAGAAACATCGCTTGTTCACCACCAGAGATGTTTGTAATTAAGCCATCTTTGACATCACAAATAATATCATCTTTTAAAATACCTATGCCAAGATAAGGAACACTCGCATCAAAAATCAATTTGCCATTCGCTGAACCTGTAACCGGAACGACATTAACTTCAATATCAGGTACAGGTGCAAGTTCTCCAGAGTTTGGAATATTTGTGAGTACATTAGCAGTCCTGCCTACTATTGAAAAACTTAAATCGGTACCTTTTGGAGATGTGAGTCGTACTGAATTTCCTTGAGTAAACGTATCTCCAACAGATTTACAAATAGGGATTTGTTTCTCAAAATCTGTTTCAAGAAGTGCGTCACTTAATAACACATCATCATTATAAGCTGTCATGAGAATTGCCCTCGCACCATTTGAGAGAGCTTGTTGCATTGCCTTAGTATGTGTTATCGATTTGCTGACAGGAGTGAAAATCAAATCAGCATGTAACATCTCTGTAACAATTGTTTTATCAGGCTCTTGACCATCAAGACTACGAGGTTCCATTATGCACATTGTAACCAACCCTCCAGCAGTCTTAACAACAGAAGCTAATTCTTCAGCTATGCGAAGCATCGTAGTGTCGGTTACAATCACGACTTTTTCAGATGGCATAACTTTCGCATTTATATTTACTAACTTTCTAAAACTCTCTGTTTTGTTTTGATTCTTCATCGCTACCTACATTTTATGATTAACAATTATTTGTGAAAAGAGAATAAAAAAGCAGGTCTTAAAATCGAGACGTGTCCTACAAAAATTATTTGTCAGGAGCACAGGGCTCCTGACCTACAACTACAAAATTATTTATCAGAACCGCTAAAGGCTCCTGACCTACTGTACTGGTTCCCCAATCAAGTTGGGGATGGTGTCTTTTGGAGCATACTTAGACAAGCTCACACCCTGCAGAATGTTCAGTATGACAAATTCTACCCAGTCTTCTTGACAGCTTTTTTGATTAGTTCCCACACGAGTGCTTTGGTTGGGCAGAAATGGGCACAAGCAGGATCACCACCACACAAGTCACACTTCACAATCAAATTCGTCTGGGTATCAAGTATCGCACATCCAAACGGACAAGCCGCCACACACGCCATACAGTTCACGCATACTTCATGATTCAACTCAACCGCACCCGTGACAGGGTTACGCTTCAATGCATTGACCAAACACGATTTAATACAAGCAGCATCGTCACACTGCAAGCAAGTGACAGGCACCCATAAATCTTTAAAGCCTCCGTCAATCGGATTGATACGAGTCAACGAACGGACACCGTCGATAGCATGGGTAAATGAACAGGCTAATTCGCATGAGCGACAGCCGGTACAAAGTTCAGGTTTTACAATAAATCGTTTGTTCATGATCTCGCCTCCCGATCCCAGTTTGCAATTCGTCCCATCGTGCCGGCAAGTTCTTTGCGGTGGCAAGCGTCACATTTTTCAAAATAATCAAATGGAATATCACGGTTGACGCTTAAATATTCAGCGAATTCTTTAGTGATTGTTGTTGCACCACATTCGGTGCATGCAATCATCTCAAAATCTTTTTTCCAAATAGTCAGTCCACCGTTTTTCATGTTGTATTCAATATAATTTGTCGGGCAATTTTTCGCACAGGACAAACATCCAACACATGCGGCAGGAGCCATGTTAAGTGGTGGAGCAACTTCTTTGCCATGCCCACGTCCAACCATCGAAATTGCCTTGAAACCCATCGTGTCACAAATACGAGTGCAGATGCCACACAATATACAATTATCACCATCGACAACTTCTTCAAACTGTGTTTTCATCACACCGTACTCGGCAGCAAGCTGACGAATCTCAGGCGACTTTGGATGACGAGCTAAAAACATATCCAATATCGAAGACCGCAGTTCGTTCACTTTCGGGGCATGGGTATTTACTATCAAGCCATCTTCGGCAGGGTAGAGACACGACGTAACATAATCGCACCAACCATCCCACGATGGTTTTGTAATCTCTACCATACATAAGCGACAGGCACCCGAAGGTTCCACCGCTTCGTGATGACAGAGGGTAGGGATATCAATTTGTTCACGACGAATGACAGTGAGAAGCATCTCGCCATCTTTTGCCTGAACAACTTTTCCGTTTATAGTTATATGTATCATCTATTCTCCTAACTTACCAATATCGAATCAAAATTACAGACCGCATAACAAGCACCACACTTGGTACATTTATCTTGCGTAATAACATGTACTTCTTTTTTCTTACCTTCGATAGCATCGTATCCACACGCTGGGATACAAGCCATACACCCGGTACAGTTATCCAAAATTTCATACGTGATAAGTTCTGGACAAACGCCGGCAGGACATTTTTTATCTTTAATATGTGCGATATATTCATCTTTGAAATATTTAAGTGTACTCATCAATGGGTTCGGACCGGACTTACCTAATCCACAAAGCGACCCAAGCATAATATTTTCAGAGAGACGTTCCATCTTTTCGATATCAGCTTCGACACCTTTGCCGGCACAAATCCGTTCAACAATTTTAAGCAGTTGATATAGACCTTCACAACATGGCGTACATTTACCGCAAGATTCTTCAACTAAGAACTCAAGGAAATATTTGGCGATATCAACGATACAAGTTTTGTCATCCATCACAATCAAACCACCGGAACCCATCATCGAACCAACTTCAGTCAGCGAATCAAAATCAACCGGAAGGTCAAGCATCGACTCAGGAATACAACCGCCCGATGGTCCACCTGTTTGCACCGCTTTAAATGGACGGTCATCTAAAATACCGCCACCAATGTCAAAAATGATTTCCCGAAGAGTGATACCCATCGGTACTTCGATAAGTCCAGTGTTGCGAACTTTTCCAACGAGTGAGAAAACTTGTGTCCCGGTAGATTTTTTCGTTCCAATAGAACTATACCAATCAGCACCTTTGCGGATTATAGTCGGCACATTAACTAACGTCTCAACATTGTTAAGCACGGTAGGTTCATCGTAGAGACCTTTGACAACCGAACGAACATATTTCGCTCTAGGTTCGCCAACTTCACCTGCGACCGATTTCATCAATGCTGATGATTCGCCACATACAAAGGCACCCGCACCGCGAGCAATTTTTATAGTGAATGAAAAATCAGAACCTAATATGTTTTCACCTAGTAGACCTGTGCGTTCACAGTCTAAAATAGCTTTTTCAAGATGTTTCACTGCCAGCGGATACTCATCACGAACATAAATATATCCTTCTTTGGCACCAATCGCATAGGCGGCAATCATCATTCCTTCAAGGACACCATGCGGGTCGCCTTCCATAATCGAACGATCCATGAATGCACCCGGGTCACCTTCGTCACCATTACAGATAACATAATGTTTGTCGGCTTTAATATCTTTACAAATTTTCCATTTACGACCGGCGGAGAATCCACCGCCACCACGACCACGCAAACCAGACTTGGTTACTTCACCAATAACTTCATCAGGTGTCATTTCAAAAAGCACTTTAGCAAGTGCCTGATACCCATCAACACCGATATATTCGTTCATATCATGAGCGGAAATTTTTCCTAGATTACGAAGTGCTATCCGTTGCTGATGTTTGAAAAATGAAATGTCGTTATACTTGGTTATCTTAGAACCATCAACAGGGTTTGTGAATAAAAGAGGTTCGATAACTTCGTTATCCAAAAATGATTTATCTAAAATATCTTCAATATGCTTTGGTTTTACTTTTGTATAAAAAGTTTCCTGTGGCTCAATAATAACAAGAGGTCCTAGTTCGCAAAAACCATGACAACCTGTCTCTTTTAAAATCTCGACAGTTACATCTTTCAGATTTCTTTTTTCCAAGCCATCACGAACCGAATCAACAATTTTTAAAGCACCATTGGCAATACAACCTGTACCGCAACAGACTAAAACTTTTTTCGGATGTTTTTTCTGTGTGGCGAGACTTGTTTTTCTGATTTTGTTCAGATCTTTTACATTTTTTATAGTCATTCTATTTCGCCTTCACTAATTTTTTGACTTTGGAAACTTTAACCGACCCGTGATATTTCTCTCCAACAACTACAACAGGAGCCATAGCACAGGCACCAACACAAGCGACAACTTCAAGAGTGAATTTCATATCTTCAGTTGTTTCACCCGCTTTGATTGAAAGATGATTCTCAAGTTGGTCTTGTAAAAGTTTTGCTCCCCGAATATGACAAGCAGTACCGGTACAAATTTTAATAACTTTGTCACCTTTCGCAGTCAGCGAAAATGAATTATAGAATGTCGAAACAGAAAATACTTTTGAAAGAGGTACATCAAGAACTTCCGATGTCTGCTCTAAAGCTTCGCACGGAAGGTACTGATACTCTTTCTGAATATCTTGTAAGACCGCAATAAGTGACTCTTGTGTCTTTGGATATTTATCAAATATCAAATTTAAATTATCAAAGTTGTGTTTCATGCTGAGACCTTCTTTGCTTTCACAAGATTTTTCTTCGCAAAGTCATAACCGATCTTAATAACTTTCTGATTTATTTCAAGAAGTGCGTTTTTATGTCCAAGTTTTTTCTTAAGAGTCTCTTCAACTGTTTCTAGTTTTAAGAAACCTGTCGCTCCAATAAAAGCACCAATCACAACAATGTTAGCAACCTTTGGATTACCTGTTTCCATCGCAATTTTATTTGCAGGAATTAAAAGCTGGTCAATGTCTGTTCGTTTGGAAGAAACATTTATCAATGAAGAATTGACAATCAACAAGCCACCCGGTTTAACGGCAGATTCAAATTTATCAAACGATGGTCGGTTGAAAACACAGATACCGGTCGGAGTTTTTATAATCGGAGAACCGATTCTCTTATCGGAAATCACAATAGTACAATAAGCAGTTCCGCCACGCATTTCAGGACCATACGATGGAAGCCAGATAACTTTTTTATCTTCGTTCATCGCAGAGTAGGCAAGAAGCTGTCCGGCGGTCATGATTCCTTGTCCACCAAAACCGGCGATAGTTACTTCGTATTGTTCCATTATTTTTCCTCCGTGGCAAATGAATCTTTGAAACAGCCAAGAGGGTAGTACGGGATCATATTTTTCTCAAGCCAATCGGTAGATTCTTTAGGAGTCTGTCCCCAGTTAGTCGGACAGGTCGAAAGAACTTCTATGAATGAAAAACCTTTATTGTCAATCTGATATTGGAACGCTTTCCGAATCGCTTTTTTTGCTTGGATAATATTCTTTGGAGTATCAACCGAAACTCTTTCGAGATACATCGGTGTAACCAATCCGGCAAGAAGTTCTGTCATACGAATTGG
>JAJRSF010000022.1 GCA_024278935.1 Candidatus Zixiibacteriota bacterium | reverse complement strand
TCCCAGCGTTGTGAGAGTACAACTTGAAAAACATCACCCTCTTTAATATATCGCTTTGCTTTTCTGACAAGCGAACAAAATTCTTTTTCGGTGTATGATGCTTTGATTTTAGCTTTTGATTTTTTGGCAGGCTTTTGTTTTGGAATATTTTTTAATAACTGTTTTGAAATATCATCAATATGCTTTTTAGCATTATCATATTTTGTTTTTAAGCCTTTATCTTTATGCTCATGTAAGATATTTGATATTATTAGAATCTCTTGTTTGAGATGGTCAAAAGCGACAATATTTTGAAAAGGTCCGAACCGCATTTCAGGTAGATTTAGAGTGTCTTTGTTATTATCAGGAACTTTCTCTATCCATCTGATAGTGTCGTATGAAAAATATCCAACGGCACCTCCGGTAAACCGTGGAAGTCCTTCAACATGTACCGGTTTATAAAACGAGAACATTTCTTTTAAAAATTGATCAGGGTCAACATCAAATTCTTGTATAGCCTTACCTTTTTTGAGAAAAACTTTTTCTTTGTATCCTTCTATAATTAAAAAAGGATCAAAGCCTACAAATGAGTAACGAGCAAGTTTTTCACCACCCTCGATAGACTCAAGTAAAAAAGAGTCTTTCTTTTTGAGAGCAAGTTTCATAAATGCCCCGACCGGGGTATCTAAATCGGCAGATATTTTTTTATACAGCGGGAGTACATTCCCCAGTGAATTCATTTTTTTAATTTCAGCAAACGAAAGCATTATAATTCATATTCTCCTGAAGCGACATACTGCACTTCGCCGGTTAGTTCAATGATATCGGTTTCAATATTCCATGAGATAAAAAGCGACCCATTGGAAAACTGGACTTCACAATCTCTATCGGCAATTCCCATCGTTACCGCAGCGGCAACTGCCGCAGCAGCTCCTGTACCTGATGAACCGGTGGCACCTGCCCCTCGTTCCCAATCAGCAACAACCAGTTTTTTCCGACTGATTCTTTTCACAAACTCAACATGTGTCCGTTCGGGAAATGATTTATGAAACTCGATTTCGGCACCTAAGACCTCCCACTCAAAATCAAAATTATCAACGAATAGAACCGTATGAGGATTCCCCACAGAAACACAGGTAACAGGAAAGTCTAATCCTTGTACTTTCAATGGTGCGTTTATCATAGTTTTTTGTTTTGATTTCATAGGTATATCTTTGGTGAAAAAACTCGGTATACCTAACTGTGCTTTTAAAAGCACACCGTTTTTAGTTTTTTTCTCAACCGTTACTAAATCAATCCCATAGCCGGTATCAAACAGAAATTTCTTTTTTCGTTTATCTTTTGAGTGCAAATGCATCCCGGCGATACGTAAACCATTGCCTGATTTTTCAGCAAAACCTCCATCAGAATTTATAATTTGGAACCGCTTATCAGCTTTTTGGAGTCGGTTAAATATAGAATCCCATCGGCACCAACACCCGAACGACGGTCACAAATTGATAGTGCTAATTTTGAGAGATAAGGCTTGGTTAGTTTTGTTTTTGATTCTATAACCAAGAAGTCATTTAACAGGGCATGATATTTTCGAAACGTTATTTTTTTCATTCCTTTAGTTAAACGATTTTCAGCGTATAAATCAATTAAAAAAAAAGCCCGCTATCTGCGGGCTTTATAATGTTCTATCTATATCAATTAGATACTCTCAGCAAAAAGCTGACCTAACCGTTTGATACCTTCTTCAATCTTATCAGGAGCGGCGTTACAATAGTTGAGCCGTAAAGTATTTTCCCCTTCGCCTGATGGGAAAAATGGCTGACCATATACATAGGCAACTTCGAGCTCGATTGCTTTTGGAAGAAGTTCTTTTGCCGACAGATGTTTAGGTAATTCGACCCACAAACACAGCCCACCTTGAGGTTCAGTCCATGTGACACCTTTTGGGAAATACTTCCGCATCGATTCAAGCATAACATCTCTTTTGCGTTTATAATCAACACACACAGTCTTAAGATGTGGTTCAAGCATTCCTTGAGATAAGAACTCATAAATCAAGTACTGCACAAATGTTCCAGAATGTAAGTCAGTACATTGTTTTACTTTTTCAAAGTGTTGTAAAATATCTACCGGTGAATTCATCCAGCCGATTCGCATGCCCGGAGAGATGATTTTTGAGAATGTCCGCAGAGCAATTACTTCATCACCGCCAATAGATTTTAAAGTCGGAAGATGCTTACCTTCAAAGCGAATATCACCATACGGGTTGTCATCGATAATTGGAATATCATATTTTATCGCCAGCTCAACCAGCTGTTCTCTTCGTTTGAGAGACATTGTAATACCGGTTGGGTTTTGGAAATTTGAAACAGTATAGATAAGTTTTGGATTATGCTCTTTGATTTTTTGTTCGACCTGATCGATAATCATTCCTTCGTTATCCATCTCAGCCGAAGTATATCTTGCCTGATAATAATTAAAAGCCTGCAAGGCTCCTAAATATGTTGGGTTCTCAGTAAGGATAAAATCGCCGGGTTCAATAAATGCTCTGGCTATCAGTTCGATTGCTTGCTGGGCACCCGATGTTATCAGGATATTCTCTTTTGTGGTTGGTGTTCCTAAAGCTGTTGCCCGTTTTGCGATTTCCTCACGAAGTTCGACAACTCCCATAGAAAGCGAATACTGAAATGCTTTTGGACCAAAATTCGTAACAACATCTGCCATACACTTTGGTAAATTTTTGATAGGGAATAATTCAGGAGCAGGCAAACCACCTGCAAAGTTTATAACACCCGGTTTAGAAGAAATTTTTAAAATCTCACGAATGATCGATGCTTCCAGTCCGACAACATGTGATGATAACTTCCACATTTCGGTATGTACTTTCAAATTTTCATCTATTTGCATTTCTTACTGTCCTCACATAATTAAAATATATCTTTAAAACACCTACTATTTAATATACAACACCAGAATGCGAAAAACAATTGAATTCAGCGAGCTTGTGAAATAAATAACAAAAGAAACTTTCCCTGCTATTTTGTTTATAAGGACAAAAGAATAAGATATAGTTGACTATACCAACTGAACGCTTTTACTTACAAAAGAAGATAATAGATGCTTTTAAGAGGAATAATTACAACTTTATGAAAAACAGTTCATTTTATATTATAGTATTTACAATTTTTCTTTCTCAATCCCTTTTTGCACAAGAGACTGAGATAGAGTCTCTGACTGAGTGGTTTACAGGAGAATATACAACCACCGAACAAACAGCAATTGACTCTCAAATTATAGATATTCATTTATATGTCACACCATTTGATATAAAAGATCAAAAAGGAAAATGGTTTTATTTAGAAACAGCTTATACTGACGACAAAGATTCCCCATATAGACAAGAATTTTTCCATATTTACGTGGCAAGACTTGGGTTCGTCTATGTAGATAGATATGCTATTGAAAATAGTGAGCCATATATAGGTGCTTTTACAAACAATGACCTGCTAAAAGATATAACAATGGAAAAGCTTCAAAAAAACGATTACTGTACAGTTTATTTACAAAAAAGAAAAGACTTGTATACCGGCTCTTCAAATGGTAATAAATGTCAATCAAACATACGACGTGCAAAATATGCGACCACAGATATTGAGATAACTGAGGTAGATTTTTTCCTTTGGGAAAAAGGCTTTGATGCTCAGGGAAAACAAGTTTGGGGAACTACTTTTAACGGCTATGTTTTCCAAAAGCTTAAAGCCAAAAAATAGTTAAAATATTTTATCATTGACTAATTCAATCCATTTACTATACTAAGTCAGTACTATTCAAATCAAAAGAACCTATATAGCTATAAAAACCTGAAAGGTTACGCAATGAAATATTGGATAAATGCAATATTTTTTCTCCTTCTCATATCTACAGTCAGTGCAGAACCGTTGTACCAAAGTAAGTCTGATTTCCTCGAGTCAAAAGTATATCGGGACAAAGTTGAATTAGAACGTCCTACCGCCAAACTCAAACAAACGAACGCACTGAAATCAACCTCGGTTGCCTCGGCACCGGATATTGAAGTAACTTTCACATCGGCATCACCATGGCTTTCAGGTGTAAATCATGGAGCTTCCTCTTTTGGTGGTTCTCTAGGTAGTGGACAAAATTTCTTTGGATCATCTCTAACCGATGCTGATTTGATTCCGGTACAGATAATTTTCTCAAATTCAGATTCGACCCTCTGTCAAACTTTCCGCAGAGATTTAGGCTACGCCTCAAATGGCGTTGGTGTCTTCCCGGGAACAGCATGGGATATGTCTGACCCAGGTACCCCTCGCAGATTAAATCTCTGTTTTGTCGAAGCATCCAGTATGGCAACTCCAAACCTAATTTGGGATCCAAGTACAAATCTCGGCAAACGAGAATATGTTTTTATTATGCAAAGCAGTTATGATGGTACCGGAATGACATACGCAGGTGACAATGCCTTTTCGGGGGCATCATCGATGGACATCCTCTTCGCCTATTGGCCGGACATCACGACCGGATATACTCTTCTTGAAACTTTACCGGCGACTTTAGACATCGGAATTTTTCAGATAAAAAATGCACGAGTTATTCCTGATTCCACCGAAAACAGATTCACATGGAAATACAAAGATGCCGACCCTGACCATTTTAATCTCTACGCCGGGACAAGCGACCCTCCTCCTTTTCTAATGACAATCGCCGGCTCCGACAGAAGTTTTACTCACTCATCTTTAGCTAATTCTACTGAGTATTTCTACTTCACCGAAGCTGCCACAAGTTCTGACTCTGTTATTGCTACGAGTAAAATTGTAAGTGGCATCACGCAAAAACCGTATAACGAAATGAATCTTTTGGGTTACCTACATGAATACAATAAGTATGGAGATATCTGGGGATATACTGACAATGGCATCGAGTATGCTCTTATCTGTGTTCGTGATGAAGGTGTTTCAATTATCGACATCACAGCTACGCCTCCGGTAGAAGTTGGTTTTATTACTCCCTCGACACAAGGTGTTGACAGTAAAGATATAAAAATTTATCAAAATTATGCAGTGCTCATAAACGAGGGTGACGATGTACAGATTTATGATTTGACCGACATCACCAACCCAACCCTAACAGGTACTTTCACCCCTGATGGTGGAGGTGCGCATAATTGTATTATCGAAGGTGACTACATGTATCTCATCGGGAATCACGGAACAGGTGGTCTTGAGATAGTTGATATTTCAAACCCTGCTTTCCCGGTTGAAGTGGGAGAGTTCCAACCATT
This sequence comes from Candidatus Zixiibacteriota bacterium, assembly GCA_024278935.1. Lineage (GTDB taxonomy): Bacteria > Zixibacteria > MSB-5A5 > GN15 > FEB-12 > QQUK01. The sequence continues at coordinate 13,684 of JAJRSF010000022.1, read as the reverse complement.
CTATTATCATGATATAGATATCCGAAACGACACGATCTGTGCGACTGGTATCTACGGCGATGGTATCGACTTGATTGATGTTTCCAATAAAGCATTACCTATCCTTATCTCACGATTTAATTATACCGGGTCAGGGGCACACAATGCTGAGTTTACATCGGATGGTTCGCATGTTTTCATCGGCGATGAGATCGGTTCATCCGGTAACCATCTTCGTACCTTTGATATTTCTGACCCGATGAATGTCAGCCTCGTTTCAGAGTTGGACATTGATACAATTTCTGTTGTGCATAATTGTTATGTCATACAAGATACTTTATTAGTCATTGCTCATTACACCTTAGGTGTTCGAATCTGGAATATTGTCGACCCTGCCAACCCATTTGAAGTTGCTCATTATGATACATTCTTAAAAGATGAATACAGTTACCAAGGATGCTGGTCAGTCTACCCATATTTTGCTCCCGGAAAGATAATAGCATCGGACATGCAGTCAGGTCTTTTTGTACTCGAAACTAATTTTGCAACTTCATCTTCATGTTGTCTGAACACTCGCGGTAATGTTGACTCTGATGTTGGCGACAATGTAGATATTTCTGACTTAGTGTTTATTGTCGACTTTATATTTACAGGAGGCACTGCCCCGCTTTGTACTGAAGAAGCAAATGTAGATGGTGATGCTGGTGAAAATATTGACATCTCCGATTTAGTATTTATCGTAGACTTTATCTTTACAGGCGGACTTGCCCCGAGTGCATGCCCATAAAAATTATCCATGGTAGTATAAAATAGTAGCCTGCTTCAAGAGGTAGGCTACCACTACTTCAGGAATCAGCACTTGCTCATTTTAGATTCATGGGTATATTATTAATAGACCCAAATCAAAGGAGTTATAATGGCTGCTTACATAATGGCGTTAACGATTAACCCAAACGCAAAAAAAACACATCCTGCACTCTCTCACGATATAAACGAATCAATTGAAGTTCTGGCAAAGCATGAGATTCATGTTGATAAACTTCTGGCTACTTTAGGACGATTTGATTTTTTGGCAATGTTTGATGCCCCTGACCAATCAATGGTTTTTCAAGCTGCCGGCGAGATTAACCGACTTGGTGTTTTAGAAACAGAAACTTGGCCGGTTATACCTTATGAGGAATTTACAACTATTTTAGAATAGAAACTTTGTTCATTTCAGAGATACTTTTTTATGCTTCATTTTTATCGTGGCTCTTATGTCGGGTTCTGCATGCACCTTGCGGTGCTTGCTTGAACACCGACCTACAATAAATCTTTATTGCAACATCATATAGTAGAATAGAAACCCCCCCCAAGGGGTGGGCTACCAATTTTGGATGGATGAGACTTGGAACACCGACCTACAATAAACTGATAAAGTCCAATCTATCTTTCAAGACCCTTCGACTCCGCTCAGGGTGACTTGAAAGATAATCACTTATAATTTGTCATACTGAACAGGTTGCAACCTGTGAACGGAATTGAAGTATGTTCCTAAGAGCGTCTCAATTTAAAACATAAAAAAAGTGGAATCATTGCTGACTCCACTTTTTTTCTTATACAAATATTTTTAGAAAGTTTGTGTAACTCTCATAATTGCTAAACGACCAATCTCGGCTCCGCCAACAAATTCAGTATGTTTATTATCAAAGATATTTTGAACGGTAAGCGATAGATGTGTATTGGCAACAAGATCAATCCCAACATTTAAATCTACAAGTGTGAATTGTTCAACAGTCGTACCAAAGAATGGTGACGCCATTTCAAATTCATCGACCCATCTGAGTTTAACTTGTGTATTAAGATTTAACGAAGGGTTTGTATATTTCACAAAAGCACCAAATTTATTTTTTGGAGCATTCAGGTGAATGTCATGTACCTGATCAGCATCTTTTGGAAAGAAGTTTTTGGAAACGTATGAATATGTTCCGCCAAAGTTCCAGTTGTGATTGATGTGATAGGCAAAGGCTAAGTCGGTACCATAGAAAGTAATCTCACCAAAGTTACGATAAGTAATCAATACCGCATTCGGATCATACTGCTCTATAGGAGAGAAAGAACCAAATGGTAACCCTGCTCCACCTGCTGTATATAATGCGACGAGTTCATCAACAGGAGTTCCATCACCATTACCACCTTTTGTGACATCATCAAAAGTAGCAATTAGGGTGCCTTGAGTTAAGCCATCGGCGCCGGCAAATGCTGTTCCGATTGCTGTTGTTAATTCAACAGCTAATTCAGCTGAGTTCAGATGTATAGTTGGATTTTCAACTGTCAACGGACCAACAAAATTATCTTTTTGAGTGCGATATGCATCAAAAGAGAATTGGAATTTATTATTTAAAACACCTTTATAACCAAGTTCTAGTGTCTGTGTAATAGTTGGTTCCATACGATCAATATCTTGAATTGAACTTGCTGTTGTAGGTACAAAAGTTGCTAAGTCAGGGTCAAAAACCATAATCATATTTCCAACATCTGTAAGTGTTGCCGGAACAACAGAATTCACCATTGCGGATATAGCACCAATAGAACCTGCATCTAAACCAGCAGCAGCTAATGCTTGTTGAATACCACCGGTAGTAACAGCTCTATTTGTACCCCATGCAGTATTCATGAATGTCTGGTCATTGATATCATACAAGCCATTAAATCCATCATATTGAGAAGCAAATAAAGGGTCACCATTATTATCATAGTTCCAATGGAAGCCTGATTCAGGTACACCTTGAACTCGTAAATCTAACCCGGTGAAAAATGGATTATCTCTAATTAACAGATCCAAAAACAAATTATTATTATCAGGAGTTGTGAAAGCTCTGTTATATGTAAGTCTAAAATTATTATTATCATCAGGTTGGAAAACTAAACCGGCACGAGGTGAATAGACCATATCGTCAAGCTGATCATTATCATCAACACGGAAGGCACCAACAAATTTGAACTTCTCGTTTAATTTGTAATCACCTTGTACATAGGCACCGAGTTCATTGATATTGTCCATATCGTCATTTCGTCCATTGATAGTATTTTCAGTATTTGGACGAGTGAACAAAGCATCAACTCCATAAGTTAAAGATGATTTTTCATTTGGTTCATAGCGATGTTGAATTTGAGCAACCCAAAGTTTTGATTTATCAACAATAAGCTGACCTGATTCTAATAGGTATGTATCGCCCGCATCAGAAGCATTTACAAATGCTTGCACAAAGAGGTCTTTATAATTCAAACGAGCTTGGGCAAATTTATAGCTCCAGTCAGTTGCCTGACCAGCACCAAGACCGGTAAGTTCTATACTGGTAGATTGATTATAACCACCATTGACAATAAGTGATGTGTGGTCACCTAAGATAAAATCAAAACGACCTTCACCACCAAATTTTTGAATATCAAAATTACGTTTGTTTTCAAAAAGAGTCTTGACGGTATCATCAATGTTTCCATCGACAGTAGTAGTACGTTTATATAATGTCAAAGAATCAGGTTCACCCGGTTCAAAATGTTCCCAGTCATCACCTTCATAATACTGACCAGAGAATTTATAACCAATTTTGTCACCAAGCATTCCGGCATGACGACCGGAGAATATTTTCACAGAACGTTCACCACCACCAACGGAGATAGATGAGCCTTGTGATGTAAACGGAGACTTTGTGATGATATGCATAACACCATTGGCAGAGTTAGGTCCGTAGAGTGCAGAACCCGGTCCCGAAACAACTTCAATCCGTTCGATATCTTCATTGATAGTTGGAATAAAATTAAAGGCATTAAACCGAAGCGATGGTACCCGTGCGATTCTATTATCAGTTAAAACCATCAGAGTGCCTGAAAATATATTATTAAATCCACGCACCACAACATTTGACTGATTGAGTCCGGTCGAAGCAACATCAACTCCCGGAAGTCCTTTCAAATGTTCCGTTGTAGTCAATGTAGCCCGTTCAGCAATTTCAGCACCGTCTACTAAAGAGACAGCAGCAGGAGCATCAACGATTTTTTCAGGTACACGTGAAGCCGACACAGTAATAGAGTTCATATTGATAGATGATGGCGATAATGATGCCGAAACAGATTTGTCTGATTCACCCACGACAACAGATTTTGTCCAAGTTGAAAAACCGATATATGAGATTTTTACAGTATATGTTCCGGCAACAACATCGGCGAATGTAAAGTTGCCATCAACATCGGCAGCCATTGAACGTGATGATGAACCGTCGGCCGGTATGATTGTAATAATCGCATTGACCAAACTGCTTCCATCAGAATTATCTTTTACACTGCCACTTAAATCAGTAGCTACTGAAAGAATTGGAAATAAGATAAAAATTGATAAGAATGTAAGTAAAACTTTTTTGAAATTAAATGACTTCATGTCTTGTCCCATTTTTACTCCTGCTTTCTCTTTAACACTTATAATTATTTTTCTCTTTAATACAATTTTGGCACTTTTTATAACCATTTTGATAGTTTACAAATTAAGGATAGAAAAAGATTGGTTAATCGAGATTGAAAATCAAGCGATTTAAGACAATTTTACACTTTTATACTGTGCGATAACTATAATTATGAACAATATATTACTTTTTTATTGATTCAATCTCTCTTTTTGTTATGTTAAGAGCTACTCATCACTTTATAAGTATTAGAATTGAAAGGTCTTAAACTATATATGTCAAAAAATTTTACACTCACAGGTGCTTCTGGTTATATCGCTCCACGCCATTTAAAAGCAATCAAAGAAACCGGCAATCAATTAATTGCCGCATTAGACCCAAACGATTCAGTAGGAATTATAGATAGTTTTTTTGAGACCTGTCCTTTTTTCACAGAGTTTGAACGGTTTGATCGGTATCTGGATAAATTGCACAGACAAGACAAATCACATCAAGTTGATTATGTTTCTATCTGTTCACCGAATTATCTCCATGATGCCCACGCTCGGTTTGCTATGCGAATCGGTGCCGATGCAATCTGCGAAAAACCGCTTGTCTTGAACCCATGGAACATCGACGCACTTCAGGAGATTGAACAGGAAAATAATCAAAAGATTTTTACCGTTTTGCAACTTCGGGTACACCCTGCCATAGTAGCTCTTAAAAAAGAGATCGAAGCAAATAAATCAAAACACCGTCGTCAAATTAATCTGACTTACATTACATCAAGAGGTCCATGGTATTTAGTTTCATGGAAAGGTAAGCTCGAAGAGTCTGGCGGGCTGGCAACTAATATCGGGATTCATTTCTTTGATATGCTGATGTGGCTTTTTGGTGATGTCAAACATTCCGAAGTACATATGTCCGATCCTACCAAAACAGGTGGATTTATTGAACTTGAAAACGCAGATATTAAGTGGTTCCTCTCAATTGATAGAAATGATCTTCCTCAGGATGTTGTTGAAAAGCAACAACGGACTTTCCGTTCCATTACTATTGATGATAAGGAAATCGAATTTTCAGGTGGCTTTACCGACCTACATACAATCATATACCAAAACGTTTTGGATGGCAAAGGCTTTGGACTCGACGAAGCACGTCCTTCGATAGAAGTTGCTCATCAAATACGCAATGCAAAATCAATTGGTATTAAAGAGAATAGTCACCCTTTCTTAAAATAAAATGAAAAAGCCTGAGAAACTTAGGCTTTTTCATTTTATATATTCTTGGAACAGGTAAACCTCTTCCCTACAAAAAAATTATAGTTCCCAAAGACTACGGAGTCCAGATTAATCCATATGGTTCCGAGCCTGCTTGGAGTGAATCAAGTTTTTCATACGATTCGCCATCAATAATATAAATCATCCCCTTTTCAGGTCGACTGTTTGTGCAGCCGACATAGACACGGCTACCGTCATCGGAGATAGTAATTCCAAAAGCTTTCGGGGTTGAGAATTCAACTGTTTGCAAAACTTCACGAGTTGATAAGCGAATGACCGACATAGTAGCATCTTTATTATTAGCAACAAACAGAATATTATTGTCAGGTGAAATCGCCATATAGATTGGTTCCGGGTCGGCAGAATGTACTCCTGCTAAAACTATTGAATCAACTATGGTAGAATTGTTCAAATCGACAATACGAATTTGATCGACATTCTTCCGACAACTAACCATCGCCATATCAGAATTATGATCTATCAACACACCGTATCCACCATAGATATTAGAGTTTGGGTTAAAAATATTTTCTCCATCCAATAGTGATATCGGCAGCAAGTTTCCGGTCTCGGTGTTTAGGACTGTTATATCATCGGATGAGAAACCTGCCGAGACAACATACTTTCCATCATCAGAAATTCTAATATCATGGGTTTGTCTCCCCGCTTGCAAAACAGAATCGACCCATATGAAGTTAGCACCTGCGATATCATAGCGATGAGTATGTCCGGCGTCATTTATAAAATCAGTCAGATATAAAGTATCGTTATTTTTTGAAATCGCCAAAGCTGTTGGAAAAACAGCACCTTCTACAGGCACAAGTGCAACAAGTGAGTCATTTGATGTTTGGTATTTTGCTATTGAGCCACTTACCTGTCTACCTAGGACAAAATAATATTGATAATCATGAGTGAATTGAATAAAGTGCGGTTCGATTACCGGGGTCTTAAATGAATCTATGCGAACCAATGTTTTACTATCGTACACATAAATTGTTGTATCTGCTTGGTTGGTCACATAAATATTTCCGTTAGGATGTTGCTGTATATCTGGCTTGACAGGATTAGAATCATCACAAGCGTTTATTAAAAACATAACCAACAAAGTTGTCAGCAGTAATTTTTTAACCATTAAATCTCCTTAAATTGTCCATAATATTTTATTCACAATAAGGCAAACGAACATACTTGTCAACTATCATTTCCTTTATTGGTACATTTAGTACATTATGCGTTTCGTAATAAAATTGATTCACAGTAATTGTTGTTTGTTTTTTATTAGTTTGAATTCACAGATGAATGTGTTAATTTACATTAAACATAAAAAAAGAAAATCAGGTTTACATATATGAAAAAAATCATACTGACAACGCTGTTGCTTTGTCTTCCTAGTTCTCATAATATTTTTGGACAATTAACAAAAGTATACAACCCATGGGATGTAACCAAAGATAGCTCCCTTATTGCATATCCGTTTTTGGGAGGACTGAACAACCCCAAACCTCTTCTTGTTGATATAAACGGAGACAATCTGATTGACCTCCTGATTGGTGATATTTCAGGAAATGTCACATACGCCGAAAACAAAGGCACTCTAGAAATCCCTCAATGGGAGATTGTCACAGAACAGTTTGCATCGCTTGATGTTGGCACCTGGTTTACTTTGGCAGATATAGATGCCGATGGCGACCTGGATCTTTTTTGCGATTCTAAAACGGCAAAGGTTTCATACTATCAAAATAATTCTATTGGCAACAATTTTCAATTCACTCTCATAGACACAACATTCGGAGGGTTCCTTGCCGGCAATAATAACACCCCGGCATTTTGTGATATAGACAATGATGGTGATCAGGATTTTTTCTACGGCAACACAACCGGCTATCTCACATTTTATGAAAACATAGGTGATTCAGCTAATCCAAATTTTGATTTACCAAGAGATACCTATGATTCTGTCTATGCCTACCCATCCGGTCTATTGTCTAGCCAAGAGCTGCATGGCTTTTCAAATATAAAATTTGCAGACATCGACAACGACAATGACTACGACCTTTTTTGGGGTGATATTTTTAATCTAAACATGTATCTTTTCATAAACAACGGCGTCCCCGAACTTTCTGATTTAATTTGGCAAACGCAAGACTATCTCCCAAATGCGACATCCGGTTTTAATCACCCAACTTTTGCCGACATCGACAATGACAGTGATTTAGATTTGATAATCGGCGTTGTCCAAAATGCGGACATAGATAATTTAATTCTCTACCGTAATACAGGTGATAATGTAGATGCCTTATTTGCCTTAGAGCAGAATAATGTTATCGAAAACATTGACTTAGGAAGCACAACAGTTCCCGCATTTGCCGATATGGATTTTGACCATGACCTCGACATCATACTCGGAAATGTTTCGGGACAATTAACATACTATGAAAACATAGGCAGTCGATACGCCCCTGAATATCTGTTTATCACAGACACCTATGGTGGAATCGATGTTGGCTTTTCATCGGCACCATTTGTAGTCGACTATGACAGCGATGGTGATTTTGATCTGCTCATTGGCAATCAGACCGGCAAGATTGCCTACTGGCGAAACGATGGTGACAGGGCAAATTTTCTGCCTACTCTTGTCGATGAACAACTGGCAGGAATCAATCGTGACCAGCTTGTCACACCGCAGATGATAGACCTAAACGACGACGGTCTCAAAGATTTAGTCATTGGCGAATGGGATTTTAATAATAATGCCAATGTTCTTCTATATAGAAACATTGGTGACATTTCTAACCCTCTTTTTGTCCTCACAAATTCTAGTTTAATCACTGCTGATTTTCGTGAATTTACTATTCCGTATTTTTATGATTACGACAACGACTCTATCCCCGATTTACTTCTCGGTCTTTTTAAAGAAGGTATCAAATTTTACAAAAACAATTCTGCACCAAATACATTTCCATCGCAGGCAACTCTAATTTTACAACCTGACACGTTGATAGGTTCATCCGATGGGTTCCGTCTTACTCCTCGTTATATAGATATTGATTTTGACAATGATGTTGATCTTTTTATTGGAGAGAAAAACGGCGGACTAAATTTTTATGAGTACTCAGGAAATTGTTGTCAGGGAGCAAGAGGAAACGTTGACGGTAGTATCGACGACATTGTTGACTTAGCAGATATAATTATGTTAGGTGATTTTCTGTTTGCCAAGAACCTACAACCAAACCTTCCTTGCGAGCAGGAAGCAAATGTTAACGGTGATGCTATTATTGACATCGGTGATATTGTTGATTTGGTCGCACATATCTATGGTTCTCATACGCTCAACTTCTCATGTCAATAACTTCTTAGAATGAGAAACTCGAAACTTTACTCAGATTTCTACGAGACAAAACAGAATCGACCAAAGCAAAGAATAATAAAATCATACCGGCAAACAGTAAAACATTCACTGTGCTTGGTGATGCTTGATAGTAACTCGCAGCAGTATTTAAAATAGACCAATCAGCAAACACGTTACTTATAGTAGGCAATTCAAATTTAAAAATATCAAAATTCAGACCAACATAATATTTCAACAGAAGAAAAACGCCTATGATACTTGCAAGTGAATATAAATAGAAGCCAGAATTACTCTCAGAAAGAATCGTTTCTTTACGTACCGTATGCATAGTTTGAGAGACAAAATCGACCGACAACTTCGGCGCATCGTCAACTTTCAACTCGGTATAAAAAGATTCATACTCCGCTAAAAGCACAGCACATTCTTCGCAACCTAAGATATGGCTTTCCACTTTTTCTTTATTGTTTTGAGTGTCTAAATACTCTTGTATTTCTATATCTGAAAGATGTATTATTGACATAAATCCTCCTTGGTGTATTTTAGTTCCAACCTATTTTTCAAAAGCTTTCTTGCCCGAAACAGATGAGACTTCACCGTTCCAATCGGAAGTTTTGTAATCTCAGCAATTTCACTGTAATTCATCTCATCAAGATGATAGAGAGTCACGATAGTTCTATACTGAATCGGTAAGTTCATAATTTCATTATTCAAAATTTCGTTCACATTCTGTGATCCCGCAAAACTAGCCGGGTTCACATTAGCTCCTTCAAGCGAATCGAGAGTGACACCTTAGGGAGAAATATCTTCATATAATTCAGGCTTTTTCTTCTGAATAAAGTTAATTGCACTATTATAGGCTATTCGCCCAATCCATGTTGACAACTTTGATTCAAATTTAAAAGAGCGTAAATTCTTATATACTTTGATAAAAACATCCTGGCAAACATCTTCCCTATCAGCTTCCGACTTGACAATCTTTGCGACAAGATGCCAAACTAATTTCTGATAGTTTTCGATAATCTGTTGAAATTCATCAACTTGACCATCTAATATTGTCTGAACGAGAGCATTTTCATCTATTTTACTTTCCATACCTATTCTATACGACAGTTTGCTCAAAAAGATGTTGCATATTATTAATTATTTTTCTGCAACTTTTCTGAAACTTTTCTGAAACCGGACGGTCTGATTAGGCAGATGAAAGAAACAGAAATTAAATAAAAGGAGAATAACATGTTAACATCAGATTTTTTTGAAATGTTGATAGTCTTTTCATCAATCGTATTAGTGGTAAAAACAATTGCCGATTATAAGCTCAAAAGCAATTTAATCAAACAAGGCTTGGTAGATGAGAAGATTAAACATCTCTTTGCCAAATCAGCTTCAAACTCGCTTACGAGTGTTAAATGGGGACTAGTTCTTATCGGAATCGGTTCTGCTCTCTTTTTGAGAGAATGGGTTGACTTTAACGATGAAACTATCTTTGGTTTGATGTTCCTCTTTGCTGGTGCGGCATTTTTAGTTTACTACGGTCTTACTTTATCAGAAGAGAAGAAAAACAAAGAATAAAAACCTCTTTTATATACTCAATAAGAAAAGCCCACTTTAGGTGGGCTTTTCTTTATCTATAAGTAAATAATTCTCTTATTTCTCTAACTGTTTCAAAATAAAAGCATATTCAAATGCTAAATCATCATAAAATTGATACCGCCCCGAACTGCCCATATGCCCCGCTCCCATATTTGTTTTAAGCAGGAGAAGATTATTATCAGTTTTCATTGCTCTCAATTTTGCAGCAAACTTAGCAGGTTCCCAGTACTGAACTCTCGGGTCATTCAACCCGGCAAGTACCATCATCGTCGGATAATCCTGTGCTGTTATATTATCATATGGAGAGTATGACATCATATAATCAAAATATTTTTTCTCATTCGGGTTGCCCCACTCTTCATATTCCATCACCGTAAGCGGAATAGTCGGGTCAAGCATTGTATTAACAACATCAACAAACGGCACATCGGCAATCAACACTTTAAACAGATCAGGACGCATATTTGCTACCGCTCCTATAAGAAGTCCACCGGCAGAACCACCCGATGCTGCCAATTTATCTACTGATGTATATTTCTGCTCAATCAGATATTCAGCCGATGCAATAAAATCACTGAATGTATTTTTCTTATGTAAGAACTTTCCATCCTCATACCATGTACGTCCCATAGTTCCACCACCCCGAACATGAGCAATAACATAGATAACACCACGGTCTAAAAGTGGAATTGAGTGCGGACGGAACCGAGGTTCAATCGTTGATCCGTAAGAACCATAGCCATACAAATAAAGCGGGTTGTTGCCGTCTAGCTTGAGACCTTTTTTATAGAAGACCGAAAGTGGAATTTTCTTGCCATCGGAAGCTGTCGCAAAAAGACGTTTTGCTTCGTAGAGAGTCTTGTCATAGTTTGGAACTTCGTACTCTTTTAATACAGTTTTCTCTTTGCTTTCCATGTCGTAATCAAAAACAGTTTTCGGAGTTATCGGAGAGTTAAATGTCAACCGCACTAATTTGGATTTAAAAATTCTGTTCTCACCAACTGAATAGGTATAGACTTCTTCGCCAAAATTAAGGTAATGCTGTTTTTTAGTTTTCATATCTACTACCCGAACCTGCTTATTGCCATCCTTGCGTTCAAAGAGAACTATAAACTTTTCAAAAACATCTAGATCGTCGATTTTGATAGTCTCATCATATGGGAAGTAATCAACCCAATTAGCTTTATCAGTTTTAGATTCCGAACAGGTCATCAATTTAAAATTGGTCGCATCCATATTAGTGATAACAAAAAATTGCTTTTTATGATGATACACCGAATATTCAACTTTCAGTTCACGAGCAGAAAAGAGCTTGAAATCATCTTTTGGTTTATCTGCCTTCAGGAATAAAATTTCTGATGTAAGCGATGAGCCTAAATTGATAAACAGATAATCATCTGACTTCGAACGAGATAAGTCCATCCAGTACTTTTCATCATTTTCTTCATACACTAAATCATCTTGATTTTCAGATTTCAATTTATGACGATAGACCCGATATGGTCTGAGTGTTTTATCAAGTACAGTATAGAAAACTGTCTTATTATCATTAGCCCAGACAAGCGATGCATAACAGTTATTGATAGTTTCTTTGAGAATCTTACCGCTTTTCAAATCTTTGAAATAAATCGTATATTCTTCACGTCCGGTAGTGTCGACCGCAAAGGCGAGCATTTTGCCATTTGGGCTGACTTCAAAAAGACCAACCGAGTAAAATTCGTAACCCGATGCTGCTTCGTTTATATCAAGAAGTATCTCTTCTGCATTCTCAAGCGAACCTTTTTTACGACAATAGATTTTATAATCTTTCCCCTCAACAGTGCGGGTGTAGTAATAGAAGTCACCATCTTTTTCAGGAACAGTTTCATCGGTCTCTTTTATTTTGCCAATAATTTCATCGTAGAGTTCTTTTTGAAGTTGTTCGTTTCCGGCTGTCATTTCTTTAGTATATTGATTTTCAGCTTTCAGATATGAAAGGACATCATCGGCACCTCTCTCTTTCAACCACGCATAATCATCTTCCCATTCAACCCCATGCAGACTGTTCATCTGCTTTACAATTTTTGCCGCAGGTGGGGTAATTTCTCGTTTTTGAACACATCCTTCAGATCCCATTACAATAATTCCTATAATCACTAATAGTAGATTTCTTGATAATTTCATTATTTCTCCATATTTTAAATTCATCAAAAGGTACAATCACAAAACATCGATGTCAATCAAGTTGACAGGCATATTCTGCTTCCGAATTTACGAATTAAATCTCTAATTCTGACGATTTTAAATAATGATCATTGGCTTAAAATGATCACCTTTTTATGTGCCAGACAATACCATGCCTGCCATTTTGGCGGTATTTACATAGCAGTAATTTTTGAAATATAAGAGACAAAGTAAATGTTTATAGAAAGAATTTATTCTAACAAATAAAATGCATTCGATCGAATATTCGATACTATAAAATTTCGAATTTTTGAATTTCTCCTACTAGAGATTTATATGAAAAAGAGTTGTTGCCTGATATTGCTCACATGTCTGATTGAATCTAGAAGATGTAATTCCAATAAAGCTAAAAGCTCTAAAAGTACAATTACAAGCATAGAAAATCTGCCACAACCAACAACTTGGGTTTATTCCAAAGAGCAGGATTCTTATAAAAAGACAAACCAATTATATCTATAGAATCATTCCACGCTATCTCGAATACTTATGCCTACCGGTGGATCTGCTCCACTATATAGATATGAGTTCAGATGGTGCGGTCGGGTTGTTTGGTGAGTGTACAACAGCTATATTTGGATAGGTTTCAAGCTCTGTTTGGGTAGCTTTCAAGCTCTGTTTGGGTGAGTGCTGAGGGTTTTGAGTTATGGTCGGCTCATCTGATTATCTCTGATTTTATTACTACGAGCTATCGTAATTAGGTATTGTAAAATAATTCTTGACATATTTCAGTTATTTGTTATGTTATGTGCGTCTAGGGAATTAGTTGCAAGATTAGTTCGCTTCTGTTTTGAGTCCGTCGTACCTTCGTAACACAAGTATTACCTTGTCGTTACAAGATTTAAACC
>JAJRSF010000021.1 GCA_024278935.1 Candidatus Zixiibacteriota bacterium | reverse complement strand
CTCTTGAATCACTCAGGAATGAGCATAATAAAAACTATGCTACACTTCCTATAGAAATCATGGATTTCCCATCTTGTATTCTTGATAAAAAGTTCAATCAGTTTATCAAGGGTGGGAACCATGTTGGTTTAGTGACCAATGAAATTTAGATATTATTTAAGTACTTAATATCAATCCAGGAGAGGAAAGCTACTTAATTGACGATGAGTGTATTTTTTACCTAATTATTCTGCATCTTTTAGTTAGAAATTGTTGATTAGCCTATTTTTGAAACTTTGCAAAATGGCTTTTATTTTCTTTATGTATTCTTTCGTAATGTTTACTGGCTCGTTGAATACCTAAATCCATAGCTTCTTTATAAAGTGTTTCAGCTTGTTCTTTATCTTTTTTGACTTCCACACCATGTTCAAATAATTGTGCTATATCACAAATGGCTTCTGGGTATGATTTATCAATAGCTAAATGGTGGATAAGTGTTACTGCTTCTGAAATATTTTTTTGTAAAATATTTCCAGTAAATAATGCCCGTGCTAATCGAAACAGGGCATAGAGGGATTCAGTTGAAGCTGCAGCAATTAAAAACTGAGCTGATTCTTCTAAGTTGGTATGTTGAAGTTCTTCTCCATCTTTAATTCGTGCTTCAACATCTGCTTCAGTATATTCTTTAGTTGAAACTTGCACTAACCAGCTTTCAACTGAATTGTAACGGTTTGTTGTAAACTCTATTGGTGGGTATTGATTGTATAAATTGTCAAATTTTGTACTAATATTGGGAATTGCTTCGTAAGATAAAGAACTTTCTCTTTCTCTGTCATTTTTAGGAGTTGTGTGCTCTTGAAGAGTGTGGTTTTCTTCAGGTAAAATATTAGTATTATCATTGTCTATTAATGTATTTTCAAGCTGTATGGTTTCTTCCTGTATATTTTCAGTTTCTATAGAGGTTTGAATGTTTTGTGAAACATCTACGCTAATATTATTAGGTAAAATATCATTTGCTTTTACATTAAGTAGAGAATCATAATTAACTTCTTCTTGAAAATTTTCTGATATCTCATGTGAAGGTGTAGTAAAAAGGTCAAACTCTTCTATAATAGCCTGTTCTTCGTCTTTTTGAGATATTTCTGAGTGTTGTATGTCCTCTTGTGTAGTGCGTTGGAGTATAGTTTCATTAGGCGTATCAATATATTCATAAATTAATCTTTGTGCTTGTGCATAGTTTTTCTCATTTAAGGTAGAAAGAATTTCTCCAATTTTAATATCAGACTTAAGTAGAGCTAGTTTTAAAACTTGTAGTTGTATTGTCTCAATATCTGTCATTGAAATGGCAAGATTAATAATGGTTAATCGTTTTTTAGTCTGATTCATACTATGGTATCCTAGCTATTTAATTTTGTCTTAAGTATAACAAAAGGTAGCTTTACAAAACTATTGACATATACATCATGTTGTAGATTACACCAACATGGTATCCACTTAAAGAAGATGGATATAATATTTCCAAGATTTCTTAAACCACTAAAAAGTCAAGGAGAATAACATGTTGGCAAGTAATATTTTAACGTATAGTGACTTTCTAAAGGATTCG
>JAJRSF010000020.1 GCA_024278935.1 Candidatus Zixiibacteriota bacterium | reverse complement strand
ATGACCTCTGCGGTGACTGCATACTTTGCAACTCTTGGTTCCGATACTCCGCCATTGTCGTATGATGATATCGAAGAATCAGATATGATTACCCATTGGGGTCATAACGCCAGAGCAGCTCGCACAATTGTTTTCTGGAGAATCGCTGACCATAAAAAGAAAAATAATATTACAACAGTGATTTCTGATCCACGTCGTACAGGTACAGTGCAGGCTTTTGAATCTATCAACCCTCGCAACTCATATCATCTGCAATCTATCAATGGTGATATTTCTATCTTGAATGCGATAGCTCATGTAATTATTAATGACCATCCTGAAGCAGTTGATTATGAACTGTTGAAAAAACATACCAAAGGATGGGAGGAGTATATCAAAGTTATGAAAGAAGAGTATGCTCCTGAACAAGTGCAAGACCGTACTCAAGTTTCTCCAAAAATGATTCGTGATATTGCTGCTGACTGGGCGAAGGCTTCTGTCAAAGGTAAAAAACGAGGTAAAGGTGGCGTTGTTACTTTCTGGGGTATCGGCTACAATCAACATATCCACGGACAACACAATGTGATTTCGATTGTCAACCTACATGCTTTAACAGGGAACCTTGGTCGTGTTGGTGCGGGTCCTTTCTCTATGACAGGTCAACCGAATGCGATGGGTGAACGTTTGATGGGAGGACTGACAGGAAGACTTCCATTTAATATCGCTCTTAAAAATGATAAACATCGCAAGTGGATGAATGAAATTTGGTCGCTTCCTGAGAACCGTCTTGATTTAACAAATAAAGAAAAAAATCCGGGTATGATGGTTGGAATGTTTGAACGTGCTTTAAAAGGTGACGTGAAAGCGATGTTCTATATGTACACAACACATGTGCATCAACCCGATTTAAATAATCTTGTTCACCCTGCACTCAAAAAAATGTTTGTGGTGGTGCAAGATATTTATCGTCATGCTCCGAACAATCTGTACGCCGATGTTATTTTCCCTGCTCTTACCTGGGGTGAATGGCCGGGTGGAACTTACATTTCATCGGAACGACGTTTTAATGTTGTAGATGGTGTTGGTAAAGGTGCCCCGGGTCTTGAAAATTGTATTCCTGATTTAGATATGGCTATCGACAAAGGAAAACTAATGGCGAACCTTTTAGGTTTAGATGGTGAGAAAATTTTCCCTTACAGGAAAAAACGGTTCCATCCTGACGGACCTGAATTCTATGATGCCGAAGAAGTCTTTGAAGAAATCATCAAAGGATCCAAAGGTACCGATTCCGATATAACCGGTATGCTTGCCGTGCGTGACAAAGATGGCATTGGACTCTATGACCAACTTCGCAGATTACGTGGAATCCAATGGCCGGCTCCTACCTATGAATCTGCCAAAGCAGGTGGAACACCTCGCAGATATATGGAACAGGAAGAATGGAGCGATAAACCGTATGGTGCCTTCAGACATTCCGATGGTAAAATGCATTTCAAAGTTTGTCGTCAGGATTATTCACAACGCAAAGCGATAACAAAAGAGCTTCAAAAAATTGGAACTGTCCCGGGATTTTATGCCGTAGACAATGAAGACCTTTTAAGAAAAGCTCGTGATATGGGTCTTACGCCAGAATTACCTGATTTTAAACATTTAAAAACTCATTGGAAATCTATACCAAAAGGGAAGTACCCTTTCTGGTTAGGACTCGGTATTGTCTATGAACATTTCCATACTGCAAAAACTATTCGAGGTGCGACTACCAGACGGTTAGTACCTGAACAGTATGTTGAGATGCATCCAAAAGATGCCGAAGTCAATGGGCTTAACGATGGTGATAAGATTCGCATTTATACCAGTCGTGGACATTATGAAGGTAGAGTTTCTATAGGTGGTGTACGTTCAAAAATTAAACCATCACGGAACGAAGTACCACGCGGATATTTATTCTCACCGTGGAACTTATCCGTTGCCGATTCAGCTGACCCAAAACATAACAAATGGTTGGTCAATGCAACTTCGCATCGTGCCTATGATCCTGTTTCTGGACAGGTTGATTTTAAGAAACTTGCTGCTCGTATAGAGAAGATATAAACTGAACTTACTTTTTTTGAGAGACTAAAGAACTGTCGGGCATAATTGCATGACAGTTCTTTTAGATGTATATGGATACAAGAGAATTTATAAAATCATTGGTGGCATCGCTAATCCCCTCGGCAATACTTGTGAGTGGCAGTTGGTTTTCTTTTATGAAATTGTTACCAAAAAGAAAAGCTCCACCTTTCAGACCGCCGGGTGCATTGGCTGAATCTGAATTTTTGGCAAAGTGTATTCGCTGCCGTCGGTGTGGTCAGGTATGTCCGAATGAAACGATTAAATATTTTGATACGCTTGATCCGGTCATGGCAGGCACGCCATATTTTGTACCTCGTGAAAAAGGATGTATCCTCTGCATGAAATGCAACAACACATGCCCAAGCGGTGCCTTGGAACCTATCTCTGAAAACCCGGATGCAATCTTAAGCAAAGTAAAAATTGGAAAAGCAGTCGTTGATAAAAATATTTGCAATTCCTTTAATGGCTTTGTTTGTGGTGTTTGTGTTTTTGCATGTCCATATACAAACATCGCCATATGGGGGGATACATGGGAGCAACCGGTTGTGACGGACAAATGTGTTGGTTGCGGACTATGCGAACAAGCATGTATACATTATCCACAGGCAATACGAGTGGTGCATACGGTTGAAGAAAAAGAGGTGACCATTGAGAAAATATAGAATCCTCAGTCGTTCGCTTGTTCTCATTCTTATGGTAGTGCTTGTCTTTTACAATTTGTATGAAAAAAAAGCAGGACAGATCGGTGCTGAAATTGAAATAGAAAATTCAAAAGTTCTTACTGCCTATGATTATGTTTTTGGTGATAACAACAAACCAATGCTTTTTCAGGGGGATTTCGAAGGAGGACTTTGGAGCTTTCGGTTCTTTGCTTTATCAATGTCTGATCCGTTATCATTTGTAGTCTCAACAGTGACCGCATTAGAATTTAATTTTACTATGTTTTTATCAATTCTGATTCCACTTGGGTTAGTGTTATTATTCGGTCGGTTTTTCTGTGCTTGGATTTGTCCGTATTCGTTGTTTGCTGAACTTGGAAATTCTATAAGAAAAATTTTATCTAAATTTGGGATTGAATATTTTCGATTCGATTTACCCAAGAGGACACCTCTATTTTACCTTATTATTTCTCTTACCCTTGGTGCAATTATTTCAATTCCGATTACAACTCTTATATATCCACCTCGGATTTTCACCGAAGGGATTTATCATCTGATTCTTTCCGGGTTCATTACTTCGGGCTTAATCTTTATTATTTTTCTGTGGCTGGGAGAAATTATTTTTTCACCACATCTTTTTTGTCGTCGTTTGTGTCCAGGTGGTGCTTTGTTTTCTTTGCTTGGAAAATGGCGGATATGGAAAATTCAGAAGATTGAATCTCAATGTGATTCATGTGGAGTTTGCAATCCTGCTTGCCCGTATGATCTGAATCCATCGGCGGGATATTTTCCGTCTGAATGTGATAACTGTTCTTTGTGTATAGATGCGTGTATAAATAATAATCGTAATGCTTTAAAAAATGTTATTCGATTTAAGGTCTGATATGAAAAAAAACATTTTTCTTATTCTCATATTTCTCTTGTTATCTTCTTCAATAGTAGAGAGTCATCATATTCGAGGCATACCTCACTATAGTTATCGTGATAACTATCCCGAAACTCCGGTCTATGAAATGATTGAAAACGTTTCTCACTACGAAGTAACTTTTACTTATTATAAAATCCCGGCATCAACAGCATTTGATTTAGCAGTATATGTACGCGATACAATTACAGATAAACCGTATACCGAACCTGTTGAGTTTTTGGTCTTTGGGAAACATGAGGATCCAAGCGAATCTCATCCCTTTGTCGCTTATCGCAATCAAACAAATATTTATAAAGTAGGGTGGGTCTACGAAGAAGAAGGAATCTACTTCGTTCGGGTAACATTTTCTGATTCATCAAAGCAGCATAATGTTCTCTTTGATATGAATGTTGGAAATAAAAACAATGTATGGATGTATCTTTTGATTTCTATAGCAATTGTAATTCTTTTTGCGGCTGTTATTGGCGTCATGCGTAAAAAACAAAAAAGAACACGGAAAAAGGTCGCATAGATGGATTGTTGTAAAGTTGAAAATGGAATACATATGATGCCCGGTAATCCTGACTGGATGTTTTACACCGGCATAGGTCTTACGTTGCTTGTCTCATTTCTCCTATACTTTAAAAAGAATGACAGACAATTAAAATTTCGATTTGATCTGTCAAAAATCTCTTTTATCGGATGGCTACTCAAACGGAGATGGTTGCAATTTGTTTTCCAACTGCCACTAGTTATTCTCTTTTTTATAATACTCTATGCCGGACTATTTGGAAACTCACAAGTCAATGTTGCCCCGGCGCTGACATGGACAATCTGGTGGGGCGGACTCATATTTGCAATTTTACTCTTTGGAAAAATTTGGTGCTTTGTCTGTCCATGGGATTTCATAGCATCGCTTGTCAGTCGTTTACGTTTTTGGAATGTGAACAAAGAACCTCTCTCGTTAAATATGAAATGGCCGAAATATGGACGAAATATTGTTTTAGCAATTGGACTCTTTATAATTCTTACCTGGTTAGAACTCGGTTATAAAGTTACCTCGGATCCTTTTGCGACAGCTATCATGGGACTTGCAATGACGCTGATGGTTGTACTTCCGATTTTCATCTTTGAAAAAAAATCATTCTGCAGATATGGATGTTTGATCGGTCGTATCTCTGGTCTGTATGCCAATGTTTCACCGATAGAAATTCGTTCAAAGAACCATGATGTCTGTATCAGTTGTACGACTAAAGACTGTTATAACGGCAATGAAAACGGTTACGCCTGCCCAACAGGTTTAAACCTAACCGGGCTTAATGAAAATACATATTGTATTATGTGTACGGAATGTTTTAAGTCGTGTCCCGAAGACAATGTTGCTCTCAATCTGCGACCGTTTGCTTCCGATATTTTAGATTACCGTAAACCTCGTTTGGATGAAGCAGTTTTAGCGGTGATACTTTTATCACTTACTTCGTTTCATGGTTTATCAATGACTCCGGTGTGGGAAGATTTAACAAATGGGGGAGACTCTATAATTTCCACTCTGAATGCATACTTTGGTTTAGGTCCTCTTTTTTCATTCTCAGTAGGTATGGCAGCTATTTTGTTGGTTCCATTTTTACTCTATCTTCTTCTTTGTAAAATTTCTGAAAAAATTGCCAACAATGGTATGACGGCCAAAGAAATATTCGTTCGTTTCTCATATAGTCTGATACCAATCGCATTGTTCTATCATCTTGCTCATAATGGGATGCATGTTGCGATGGAAGGGCAGATGGTGATTCCGCTTTTGTCTGACCCATTTGGATTCGGATGGGATCTGTTTGGTACTGTCGGAAAAACCTATCCGATGCTTCTGGGGGACACATCGGTTTGGATAATTCAAGTTTTCTTAGTTGTCGTCGGTCATGTTATTGGAATCAAAATTGCCGCCAAAGCAGGTGAACAGATGTTTGGTTCTGGAGCAAAA
The DNA here is from genome assembly GCA_024278935.1 of Candidatus Zixiibacteriota bacterium. GTDB lineage: Bacteria > Zixibacteria > MSB-5A5 > GN15 > FEB-12 > QQUK01. The sequence goes on along the minus strand of JAJRSF010000020.1, from coordinate 26,559 downwards.
TCGTTTGCGGCACAATTACCACTTTTGATAGCGATGGTTCTCTTTTCGTTTATTTCACTTTGGATTATGCATCTTGATATGAACATGCGCACCAGCTTAATGTAACTTTAATATAGTAATCTCTTACTAAAAATTCTAATCTAGGGTTGCTCGTAAAAGAGTGCTGTGCGATGGTTTATAAAAAGAGGGCGTTGTTCCTTCTATGCAATTTTTAAATTTATCTAAATCAAAATTAAATTATTTATTTAAAAATATTTGTAATGGATAAATTTGTGGGGGTTTTGTCCTCATTATAAGAATTTAAATTATAGTTCTTAAAGAGACTGCTATTTTTATAAAAGACTAAAAATTCTATAAATTTTGTTGCGATGTTTCAAAAAAGTTATATTTTTAAGTAAAATAAATTTACTTCATATCCGTTGTAGGAAAAACGATTTTTAGCATATCATTATTTTCAAAAGCAATATCCAATCTAAATCTAAAATAAATTGTTTCAAAGAAACGGATAATTTTGTTCGTAAAATAAACGAGGAATAAAATGACAAATATAAATAAGATAAAAGGTTCTATCGGAATTTTAACCGGCGGCGGTGATGTCCCGGGATTAAACCCTGCTATTCGGGCGTTGACCATTCGAGCTATCAGAGAAGGCTATCGAGTTATTGGTATTCGAAGAGGTTGGGCTGGTTTGATGTGTGTGCAGCGAGATGAAAAAATTGACAATTCTGACAATTATATGTTACTCACTGAAGACATTGTCAATAAAGCAGGAAGAACAGGTGGAACATTTTTACATAGCTCAAGAACACACCCCGGGAAAGTATCAAAAGCAAATGTACCAATACATTTAAAAGATAAATATAATAATGAGATGAATTACTTAACTGAAGAAGTCATCAAGAATCTTGATTTTTTGGGAATTGATCATCTGATTCCGATTGGTGGCGATGATACATTGAGTTATGGTGTCAGGTTGCACCAAGAAGGCGTCAAGGTTATCGCAATTCCAAAAACGATGGATAACGATGTGCCGGGAACAGATTATTGTATCGGATTTAGTACATGTATTACTCGCACTATTCAAATGACAAACAACTTGAGAACATCGGCAGGGTCACATGAGCGATTTTTAGTTTTAGAAGTCTTTGGGCGTTACGCCGGATTTACTGCTATGCTTCCAACTATGGCAGGTGCTGCTCATCGATGTGTTATCCCTGAACATAAATTTGATATAGATCAATTAACTGAATTACTAACCTATGATCGGAACAATAACCCAAGTAAATATTCAGTTGTACTTGTTTCTGAAGGGGCGATGTTTGAGGGTGGAGATATGGTTTATGCTGACTCTGAGATAGATGCATATGGTCATGCAAAGTTAGGTGGTATTGGTGAACTTGTGTCTGTAAAACTGAAAGAGCTATCTCCAAAATATAATAATGGCTTAGCAACAAATGTGATTACTCAAAGACTTGGCTATCTTGTTCGTGGAGGTGACCCTGATGCTATTGATTCAATTGTGCCGATGGCGTATGGCAATCTTGCTTTTGATTTGATTCTCAAGGGAATCCATGGTCGATTGGTTGTGTTGCATAATGGACGATATGACAATGTTCCAATTGATGTTGTCACCAGTAAATCAAAATTGGTTAATGTAAAAAAACATTATAATACTGAGAGACTCAGTACAATTTACGATTCTTTTGAAATGCAACCACTCTTTATAATGACAAGCGAGTAAATGAAACTGGATTTGCGACAGGATTAATTATAATTCAAATAGAATTGTTGATTATTTGAATGCACGAATTAATGAGATATAAAACTCCCAAGTAATTTGTAGATGCAACACTATATCCCACATACAATAAAGCCTTCAACGTATTCACTGAAGGACTTGTTATAAATATAAAGCGGCGATGCTGACGACATTAGAACGTATTTAGATCCATTTGATGAATTCTATCTTACAAAGATAAATAATAAAATTTCCTCAATTGCCGGATAACAAGTTAACTAAATTTTTGAAATATTAAAAGAAGCCAGTAAGTGTGAACCTACTGGCTTTGTAATTATAAATAATGTAATCTTTTGCCTAAGGGCAGTTAGCAGGTGGAGGTCCACCAGTAAAGATAAAGTCAACAAGCCAAACTAAGTCAGAAATGTCAATATCTTCTCCTGGATTACCGTCTACATTTGCTTCATCAGCACACAATGGAGTTTCTCCATTAGTGAATATAAAGTCTACAAGATATACAATATCTGAAATATCAACCGCATCAAGCACATCACCATCAGTATTGCCTCGTGTAGGTGGGACACAACAGTAAGTAGTATTAACAAAATATGTTGTCGCTTTAGATCTACTCATTGCGGTTGTAGAATTTGGAGTGATTATCGCAGTTGCCATATAATTTGAAATTTGTGGATGCAACAGATCATCAAAATAAATCATCATCGAAGTTACTGCTGAATCACCTGGAAGTAGATTGGGTATAGTAACTGTATCTTCAGTTAGCAATATTAAATCCGGTTCTAAGCTAATTGTGATATAGTTATTTTGAGCTTCGCCTCCACCAATATTAGTAACAACAATATCAACTATCGCAGTATCACCTGAATTAGGAGTATTACTATGATCTGATAAGTCAATTTTCAAAGCAGGTTTTGAAGCTGAAAGAAAAATCATCTGCCTAAGTGAGTTTGCTGTTACTATTGAATTTTCCGTACTTATGATTGCACTATCAATTATCGCAATTGCTGTTGCCTGTAATGTTACATTATTTGGATCAAGCAAATAAAAAGATAAAGCAAACAGTGATTGGTATTGTCTCCAAAATGATTCATTGATAACAAATTGGTAATTTTCGATTAAACTATCATCATTTGGAATTGTTTTAATTGCTGATTGATAAGTAGAGATAACAACTGTTTTAATATCATCATGATATGTCTGTATGTTTTCAATTGAATTTTCTATACTATCGATATAAAAAGCTACTCCCGATGTATCCCCAGCTATCATATAGTTTTTTGCCTGCTCAATAACACTTGCTCCATGAGTATAAAAGGCTGTATCTGAGTAAATAGTACTTTGTGAATTATAAGAAAATTGAGCTGTGTCCGCTCGGTCAGCATTAAAAGCAAAAAGTACTGACAAAAGTCGAGACCGAGGAGTCAGTTCAGGGTCGGAACCTACTTGTACACCCAACCACATAGACGGCGCTGCCGACTTTATCCCTAAAGATTTTGAAGAGGTCGCATTTTTATTTTGAGAAGGACCAAAGGGAGTTGTAGCTCCTAAAATTGCATTAAACAAACCATCTTGGACTAAAATAGAATTATGTGTTTCCGTCCAAAAAGGCGTCCCATCGGTTTCTACATCATATATGCTAAATGTAATTTCATAACTTCCATCAGCTGCAGGGTTATTACCTGAATCAGTAAGTCGACCTTGATAGCTAATAAGTGGAGGGACTTCTGCCATTAAAGTAGTTGATAAGAGAGTTACAATACAAATTACGCTTTGATTTACATGTTTCATCGAATCCCTCTCTAATTCTGAAATAAGTTAGTATTACTCCATGTTATCTCAGGTAATTGGGGTTTATGCAAATTGTTTTAATGATGATGAAGTTGCCAGATAGTAGACTGTAGTAGATACTATCAATACAATTTAGCCAGCTTAGCAAACTAGAGAACGAAAAGAGACATCGCATTTACCGATTATGTGTTTAAGTAAACCAGAGTTATTTGGTTGACAATTTGATTAAAATGTTATAATATGTCTATATATAGACAATAATTATATAGCACATATATTTAACAGACAATAAATATATTAAATAATAAAACGGTTTAGTCTTTTATCTAATAAATGATAATAAATTGTATTTAATAAAGGAGTGAAATATGTTTACTCTCCAAATTGTCAATTTTAAGTATAAATATTGTGCTATAATAGTGACACTAATTTTGTCTTTTTTGACCTTCTCAGAAACAAAAGCACAATGTAGTTATATTGATCAAGTATCATCGATCAGCTTGCCGATCAATCCAAACCAAATTCTCCTATATCAGGATACGTTAGCGATAATTCGCCAGAATACGGACTCACTTGCAATAACTATTGTAAATATCGCTGATCCTAATGCACCACAAATTGTAGCGGTGATTGATAGTGTGTCCATGTACAACCTGGTATCATCAATTGCTCTGGATTCAAATATCCTATATGTAGGAACACATCAAACTACAATCGGAGTTGACTCCTTAGGTCTTTTTGGAGGTGGAGGTGTTGTTGCTCGTTTTGATTTGACCGATCCACTCAACCCTATCCAACTATCGGGGGTTGATGTTGTTGGAGGTGTGTGGCAGTTAAGTGCCCACAACAATAAAGTATTTGTAGCAATAAGGACGGTATACTTTAAGACTGGTTATTCTCTAATTGATTTCTCCAACAGTTCTATGCCAGTGGAGGTTGGGCATGACTTATGGTGGAATAATCCCACCAATTGGGTATTTGATGTTGCTTCAGATACCAGTGGACGATATACGTACCTTGCTGCCGGTGACAGTGGGCTGTTGGTGTATGACAATACTCTTCTTCCACAAAATGGTCCAGTAGCATCGCTTAAAGTAACATCCGGAACCGGTGAAAAAACAGCTACATCTCTTTCAGTACAAGGTGATCGTCTACTCGTTACCGGAAACTACACTTCTTATCAACCTCTAGGGAACTCGTTAAATTATTATAACATTTCAAGTCCTTCCTTACCTGTACAAATAGGATTAAGAGGTACAGTACAAGACTTTGGGAGAAAAGGTAAATTAAATGATAAGTATATGTTATGGTTTAACGGTGGCACTATCTATGTTGAGGATACTGCAAATCATTCTGGATCGTGGTGGTCTGGAACTAAATCAACTGACCCGGGAAATTATCGGGACTTTCAGCGTTCAGGTGAATATATCTTCACTACAACGGTTAATAGAGTTGGTTACGGAATTTTTGACTCACTCAAGGTGTATCGTTTTACGGACATACCACGCCCGCCATATTTTTCAGTTCAGAATACATATTATGTAAATGAAGGACAAGAACTAAAATTCACCGTTTATGCTTATGAAGATGATGGTTGCGGAGCTCAAATTGATACATCAAACATCAATCCTGTTAATATGTTTTTCAAGGATTTTGTTGGGGGATATGATGTTGACTCACTGCAAGTGACATTTTTACCTGATTGGAATCAAGCTGGATCACATAATGTTACATTCCAGGCAAGTGATATTGATGATACATCCTTTTTTACAGTAACAGTTATTGTCAACGACCGTACACCACTATTCAACCCACCGGTTGACTACAGCTTTCCTTATTGGCCGGGTGGCCCTCATGGAACTGCTGCAGCAGATTTTGATAAAGATGGTGATATTGATATCATTGAAACAGGAGGTAAATATGTTTCAGCATCATTAAGCTATTATTTCTTGAGGTTGCTCGACAACGATGGAACGGGACTTTTTACACAAATACTTGAAGATACACTCCCGCACAATCCAATTGCTCCTGCAACAGCAGATTTAAATGGTGATACATTCCCAGATATTGTAATTCCATACTATGATTTTAATAACATCCCTGGCTATGATTCGATAGCAGTTATGATAAACAATGGTGATGGAACATTTGCTCCTTCAGTCCTGTATCAAACAGGTCCTGGATCTAGATATGTTCATCTCTACGATGCTGATGGTGACAATGATATAGATATCTCAGCTATTGCCTTTGATGATTCGACAATTGCCACCATACTAAATAATGGTGATGGAACTTTTGGAGCACCAACCTCATTTTCTGCTGTTGGCCAACCCAAATCAATTGCCAGTGGGGATATTGATGGCGATAATGATCTTGATTTAGTAATTCCAGCAAGAAGATTATGGCCACTACATCCAGAATTTCAAGTCTACCTTAATAACGGTAATGGAACATTTGTATTTGATACTGCATATATAAGCGCTCGATCCGTATCTGATATAAAAGCTGGTGATATGGATGCTGATGGTGACATAGATATGGTTGTTACCAGAGATGATACCTTAACAGTAATGTTAAACAATGGTTCTGGTCGCTTTACATTTATAGATTTTGTCACAATCAGGTACATGACTTATCTTGACCTTGCGGATATTGATGGCAATAACAGTTTGGATGTCCTGGTTGCCAGCAATAATTCATACTTTGGTGGTGGTGTTTTTCAAGTATTCCAGAATAATGGAAATGGAACTCTTACTCAACCTGTCAACTATAGTGCAGGAGGTGGCGTATTTGGAATAACCATTGCTGATATTGATGGTGATAGCGATATAGATGCAATTGTTACAGATCAAGGTGCTCAAGGGGTTCAAATTGTTACAAACAATACACTGGTTAGCAACCACCCTCCTATTTTCCTGGCATTAAATTATGATCAATTAACTGTTATTGAGGGAGACACACTAAAAGCTATAATTAGTACTACAGATGTAGACGGTCAAGTAGCTGCCATCACAGCATCTGGTTTACCCTCTGGGGCATCTCTCTTTGATAATAATAACGGGACTGCAGATTTAACATTTACACCTGGATTTAATCAGGCTGGCCGATACCCGGTGAGTCTGTTTGCTTCCGATGGTCTTGATATTAAGCAGCATGATATCCAAATAGTTGTATTCAATGGGGACGGTCTGTTTAGCCATCCTGTAGATTATCAGCTATCTGGCACCCCAACAGCAGTTGCAACAGCTGATGTTGATAATGACAACGACAAAGATGTTGTCATCAGCACAGTTACTCCAAACACTGTCGAAGTATGGTCAAATGATGGTGCCGCAGTATTTCAGATTTTTGGAAGCCATGGACTTTCCGGACCGCCTTCTGCAATGGCAATCGGGGATTTCGATGGCGACCTGGATATTGACATTGCTGTTGCCAGTGACAGTGCCAACATAATAGATATTTTGATGAATAACGGCAGTGGAATCTATTCTGCTTCTGTAGTCTATCCAAATGGCGGTAACTCGGTTGTTGCCGCAGATTTTGATCTCGATAATGATATGGATATAGCCATTGCGCGTGCAGACTCTACTGCCGGTGTTTATCTTCTCAAGAACGATAGTAATGGAGTGTGCAGTCCAGGAGTATGGCACTTTGCTGGAGCTTCTCCGATTGATATGGCGGGTGATGATTTTGACGGCAATGGAAGTGTTGATTTGGCTGTCGCCGATGCTTCCACCGGTCATGTATGGGTTTTACTGAGCAACGGAAATGGTTTTGCTCCCGCAAAATCATATGCTGCCGATCGTCAACTTAAAACAATCACGACATCTGATTTTGACGGTGATAATGATATTGATATATTAGTATCTAGTTATATTACTGATACTGTTACAGTTTTACTCAATAACGGTGATGGAACATTTTACTTAGGATGGCAAGGAGAATTTGGTTATCGTCCTAGCGACTTATATGCTGGAATCCTCAAGTCAGGCGAGAGTGTCAGTATCACAGGAGTAGGTTCTACTTTTGGAGGAAGTTATTATGTGTCAACAGTATCACACAACATTGGAGGAGGGGCATTCCAAACGGTAGACTCAACTGACCTTTATTGGTGTGCCAGTCGACCTGTTTCTATCGAAGGTGCTAGGTTAGATGCTGATGGTGATGATGATATTATTATTCTTCAAACTCAACCAAATGTATTAACAATACTTTCTGGTAATAGTGATTCACCGGTATCAGTGAATGATGAAGAAAATTTATTACTTCCTAAGAAATTTGAACTCTACCAGAACTATCCTAATCCTTTTAATCCGTCGACAAGTATACGTTTTGCTATACCGGTAAATAGTGATGTAGAGTTGCAAGTTTTTAATATAATTGGACAAAAAGTAGTAACTTTAGTTAACAAACGACTATCGATTGGTGAATATATGATAGAGTGGGACGGTACTAGCACTTCTGGAAATAAAGTTGCAAGTGGAATATATTTTTATCAATTAGTTACAGAAAACTACACTAGTTCAAAGAAAATGTTATTACTAAAATAGACAATAATAAATAATTATCTCAAGGATTATATAAATCTATTTCAGGAATAGAATTTTGGTCCCAATAGTTATACAGATATTTGATAAAAATTGAACAATTAGCGATCATGCTATTAAGGTGAAACAAGAGCATTTTCGTTGACATCTCGTAAATTATGTAATAATATGTCTATTATAGCACAATCATATTTTATAATCACACAGCAGACAATAAATGAATTACAGTATTAGAATAATTGAGGAAGAAAGGATTTACTATGCTATCTTTTATTTCACACAGAAAATTATTTATCGTTATTTTTTTACTTGGAGTAATGGCCTTAAGCTATTCAACTGTTGTAGCAGAAGAACCATTCGCTCCTAAAATTAAATTACCTGAGAAAATTGAGAATCGAGCGAATTGGGTAACTTTAGTTGATAGTTGGAAGGTTCCGAGCAAAGAAGAAGTCGGTCTGCCTGTTTATCCAGGTGCGTTCATAGTGGCACTGATGCAAGGTGGTCCGATAGAAGTAAATGATGATACGCTTGTGATGTTACCCTTAATTACTATGGCTACGGTTGATGATCAAGCTAAAGTTGTGAGTTTTTACAAAGAGAAATTGAAAGATTGGAAATATAAAAACACGTTTGATATGTTTGATATTTTCTGGGATGGTCCCGATGAATTTAATAATATAGATATGACACAGGGGATGACAATTCCTAATATTGTCGTTTTTGAATCAACAGATGGAGAACCAAATTTTATGCCTGAAGCAAAGACAGCAATTACAATTGTTTATAAACCTGTAAAAAAATAGATATTATCTATTTAGAAAATTCTCTAAATGCAAATAATTTTTAGATCCGTTATAGTCATTTTGATACTGATAGCTGTCATCCATCTTGGACAGCCGGTAGAGTCAAATAATCCGTCTAATAAAGAGCTGAAAAAATTAGCAGACAAATGGCTCACTGTTAAGAGTTGGACTGCATCCTATAATGAAACGTATACGTCAGAAAAAACTTGGGAAATGCGACCGGGTGTTGTAATGAAAACAAGTGTAAAAAACATATACTCTGGCAGTTTTACTCTCGATAGTCTGGACTCTGATGGTCAGTTCTACGGTGAGTGGTATGGTTTTGGTTCGGGATCATCGACAATGGATCAGATAGTAACTATGACTAGCTCTATTGAAGGTGGCGAGATAGTTATTACCGAACACACCCACTCTGAAGCAAGCGGGACAATTGGAGATCCATCGAGAAATGAATACGGAGAGTTTTGGGGTGGTTCGCTTATGATAGATGCTTATTCAGGAACATATAGCGTGGGGTTAGGTGGACCCGAGGACGAAGGAACAGCGACCCTCACAAGAACTGTTACAGGTTTGCCAACAGATTATTCTTCACTGGAAGACCTTCCTGAAGGAATGCGAGAGATATTTCTACCGATGGGTCAAGTAGCCGAGAAATGGGCGACCTATGAAGGTCCTCTTGAAGATGCTCGGGGAATAATGGTTGGCGGGTTAGCCGGATTTGAACTTTTCCCTGATATGGATGAACCAAAAGAGTATCCCCTTCCTAAAAGCGGAATGCAGTTGAAAGATTCTTACTCAGGCAAGAACGGAATTAAGAGCTGGTCATTATCGCCCGGTGAAAAAGCTATACCGCTGGTTCTGGAGAAAGCCGATAAAGACTGGATACCAAATCCTGAAGAACAAAAACCTGTGACTATTAAAGTAACAGGTGATGGATTCAATGGTGTAAAAGGAAAAATCCGGTTCACTTTATATGAGGTTACTAATGAAAAAGGATTTTGTCTAAATTCAGGAGAGAGTGAAGATTTTGATCTTGAATTTCAGATCAATTCATCAGGAACTCAATTTAAAGCTCCTTAAGAAACATTTGAGGGATTGGAAGTAGAAACATCAAATAAAGTAGGTAACGCAAATATAAATGTTATCGCCCTTGATTGGGGTGCATGGGGGAAAATTAAAGCTGAAATTGAGATTGAAGAAGATGCCTGGATGCCTATTTATACTAAAGAAGGTGAGGGGTATATCACTATTCCACTGGATGAAAGAGGTGGAATAGATAACAAGATAGCCGATGCTTTTGAAATTCAACATCGTTGGAACGAAGGAATTGAGACGATGCAGGATGAAGAGGGTAGTCAGAAAATTGGTGATGGTCTGACAGCCTATGAGGAATATCGTGGCTTTATGCTTGGCGGAGAGGGTGGTGTTCATATCACTACAGACCCTGAAAAGTTGATGAACTTATTTGTTTACTGTGTTTCTGCTGAAATTAAATCAAACTTAATAGACAAATTTATTGTAGAGGATGAAATTAGAATCATAATTTTAGATGAACAGACTGATTTTGTGAATGCAACAATTAAAGTAATTAATCCCAACAGGGGTGAGTGGTCTGTATGTGAGCAACATGGACTCGCTGTTTATCATTATAATCTTTCAGCACTAGGATCATTAGGAGTTGCTTATGGTGAACTTGGCTCACCTAAATCAAATAAATGTATAGGTTTAGATTTAAACAAAATAGCCAGTCTTGGTTGGAGTAAAGATGTTTTTAATAGTATAGCTATACATGAATTTATGCATGGATGCGGGGTTCATCATCATGGAGAATTAAATGAAGATATTGAAGTAAATGGTAAGACAAAATCTATAGCATTGTGGAATGGAGTAAATGCAGGTAATATAGAATGTGTAATGGTGTATGGACATGGTAAATATTTTAAACAAAAAAATGGTGAGTTAGCTACTGATGAACGAAAACAACCAATACCCTTTATAAATACCTTTTGGAAAAGACGAGCTAATGAATTATGTGTAGATGAAAATGGACAGGTCGGTAATAAAAGTTCTCAATTAGGATCCGCTGAGAAAGGCAACTGTCTCAGTCAAGTTCATGTGAGTGATGAATAATGAAAAAAAATAATATTCAATTATTAACTTTAAGTCTCTTATCTTACTTGATATGCATTTTGATCAGCTGCTCTTCTGATGATCAAAAAGGAGAAACAGAAAAAAAAGAATCTGTTGCTGACAATCAAAGCTCCACATCAAAAGATAAGTTAAATAACAAAAGTACAAGTACATTTGAAGAGTTTATCTCGAAAAAAAAAGATATAGCAATACAAATTTATCCTCTGCGACCTAAAGGTATCTTTGACAGAGAGGAAGCTATCGAACTCTATGTGGAAATTTATAATCCAAGATATATTGCTGCGCAGGTATATAAGGATAGGTTGAGTGATGATCTTCCGAAACCTCAGTTTGAAGATTTTTTTATAGGTGCTGAAGACCTTTCATGGAAAAATAACTTAACTTTATACAAAGTTATTGATACGAAAAAAACTCCTGTATCATTTATCTATGCACTTGATACAATTAAATCAAAACTAAATATTGGTCAGGGTGAGATCGGCTCAATGAGTATCATGATTCCTCCCGGAGAAATAGTTAGTGAAGACACTCATGCTCTTCAACTCTTTTACAATGATATTGATAGAAATTTAAAGTTAGAATCTCAAACATCTATTATTCTCAAAAAAGACCATCTTGATAAACTGCAAATTGATATATCTATGATTCATTACCTCATTATGGACGGGAAAAAACAGGAAGCTTTGAATAATTCGCTTGAGTTAGTGAACGATTCACCTGAGTCGTTTCACGCCAGAACCTTACTTGGACAGGTATATGAAGAAAACGGAATGATTAAAGAAGCTATTTCCGCGTATCAAAAAAGCATGTTGTTGTTTAAAGTTGAAGAAGGCAAAGGATATGTTCCGGAATATCCAGTCGGAATATGGGAGAGGATAAAAAGATTGGAAGCGAAACTTGAGGAATAATAAGTAATTAACAAATATGTATTATTAAGCAAATAATTGGAGGTACTATGCAAAACAGATTGAACGCCCGCACCCTTTTTGTTATGGCATTATTGTTGATGTTTATTCTAAGCTCAACAGTTGTAATTGCAGATGACAATGTAACTTATCAAGGCAACAAAGCAAGAATCACTGTTGGTAAAATAAAAACCAAAGCATCAAAATGTCCTCGCGATATTGCTGAAGCTATAGGTGAAATGATATCAACATCTTTGGCTAACAATGAAAAATTTATTGTTCTTGCCAATCAAGAGGAAGTTGAAGAGCTGATTGATGAAATCGAGCTAGGTCAATCAGGCTATGTTGAAGAAGGACGTGGTCCAGATAAAGGGCTTATGGAAGGGGCTGATCTTTTGATAACCGGAGCGGTAACCGCATTTGAACCGAATGCCGGTGGTAGTAGCGGTGGTCTTGGAGGGCTTAAGAAAAAAGCATTTGGAAAAATTGGTATTAACAAGAAAAATGCTGAAATTCAAATTGATATAAAAATTATCGACATTCGCACAAGACGTATTATAAAAGCAAAAACTATCAAAGCTAAATCTTCAAAATGGAAAACAAGTATGACTGGCGGGGGATGGGTTGAAGATGTTGCACTTGTTGGAGGTTTAGGAGTGTATTCTAATAAACCAATGGAGAATGCAATCAGAACGGCATTAGCAAAAACTCTTGAAATGGTTTCAAAAGAAATTCCTGATGAATATTACCGCTATAAAGGTAAAGGACAATACTCAAAAGAGTATGGATCTCAAGGGTCTTCAGCTGGTGAACAGACTAATGTTTCTAACGTAACATCCAATACTTCTTCATCAGCATCTACTGCTGAAGATATGACACTGTTTACCAAATATGATTTTGTCCCTGGCAATAAAGTAATCTTTTTTGATGATATGAAAGATGAAGAAGAAGGAGAGTTTCCATATCGTTGGAATCTTGATAAAGGTGTTTATGAAGTTGTTCGGTTAGGCAAGGAATGTTGGATTATGTGTTCTGATAATGGTAAAGTTCGTCCTAAGATTGCCGACGCCCCGCCTCCACTAAAATATACGGTTGAGTTAGAATTTTACGAAAATGGTCCTGACCAACTTGGTGCTTATTTTTATATCCATTGGATAGATCGTAAAGGAAAAAGTATTGGATATCTTGCCTTGTCAAATAGTAATGCGACCAAGATAAGAATTCTAAAAAAAGATGTTGCCCGCAAAAAATTATCAAGTGACCTTACTAAAGGCATTCATACTATGAGAATCATGGCAACAAAACGTTCTATTAAATGTTATATAGATAACGAGCGTGTCGCAAATATTCCAAAAGTTGATGGCTTTGATCCGGTAGGGTCTATGGTAGCAACCAATCCTCGAAAAAAAGCAGAAAACCCAACATTGTTCCGTGGTTTCAGATTTGCTGAAGGTGGAAAAACAATGCGTCAGCAACTTGAAGATGATGGCAAGATTGTTACTCACGGTATTCTCTTTGACTCAGGTTCTGATAAAATAAAAGGTGAATCATTTAAGACGCTTAAAGAAATCGGACGTTTATTTGAAGATGATCCTGCTTTAAGATTATCTATTGAAGGGCACACTGACAGTGATGGGTCAGATGAAAGCAATCAATCTCTTTCTCAGAATAGAGCTGAGGCTGTTAGAAATTATCTCATAACTACATATTCTATTTCTGCTGAACGTTTGGAGTCAAAGGGATGGGGCGAATCCAATCCTATGGAAACAAATGACACACCTGAGGGTAAAGCAAATAATAGAAGAGTTGAATTAATACGAATATGAGACGATGTTGAAATTTATTTTACCATGCAGAAAGTTCGTTAAAGAATAATTTCATTTATAGGAATACTAGAAACCAGTCAAGATAACTTAAGGATGAAATAATTATGGTTATTAAAAAACTGATAAAGAATATTTCTATAATAATGATTATTGTTCCGATGATTTTAATTGTTTTTGGTTGTTCATCTGAAGATAAAAACCCTACAGATCCTGAACTACAATCATTTGTCATTTCAGATGAATGCGAAAATCCAATAAGTATTAGTTTTAATATTGAAGAAGCATCGCTAATTCCAATTCCCAAAGAAGATTTAACATTTGAAAATCTAGGGTTAGATGGAGCAGAAACAATAACTGAAGAACTTATGTCTGAAGATGGATTCTGTTCGTTAGATATATCACCTTCTTTTCTTGCGATATTTACACAAGTGGAAAATTTATTAAATGAAGGAAAAAATACAGAGGCACGATCATTACTTTCTACCTTATTGGATGGCAATACTTCAAAATATGATCAGGTAAATAATATAAAATTAACTTCATCATTTTTAGCTGATGTGAGGCAAAAGGTTCGTGATTTACTTCGAGCTGCTGCTTATGATATGAAAGCAGGGGGTGATGGACTAGCTTATATGGATGATGCTCGTTCTACATATTCAACTTGGGCTGAAGGTCAGTTGACGGAAGCCACCATACAGGAAGCACTCCGTATTGCTGCTGAAGCTCAACTGCTTGGTATTGAAGGATTAGATGAAGACGCAATTGATAAAGCAAAAGAGCTTGCATTAAAGGAATTAAACGATACTATTGAAAGTTTTGATCCTTGTTTAAAGAGTGTGAATGATGTAGATGACCTTCTTAAGAAATACGCAGTGGTTCTATTGCTTGGAGCAGGTGATAATTCAAATCATAATACTATTATGGAATTAGCTGCTCAATCAATGATTAATAATGGGGCTAATTCTGAAGCTGTTCGGCAAGTATATGGTGATTGGATAGAAGATGCTGTATGCGATGGATTTGCTTTTGAATGGACAAGAACTGTTTCGGATGGATTAACTTTCACAGGTCAAGGTTCCTCTTGTGATGGAATAAACTGGGAAGGTACAGTTTTACTTAGCGGTGTCAACGGATCTGGTGCTTCTATTAATTCAAGCGGATCATACAGTTTCACTATTCCAGATGGATCTAACTTATCCCAAACAACTGTTCTAACAAGTGGTACAATGCTCGTTGATGAAGAACTTCTAAACTTTACAGATCCACTTCCTATGATCTTTACCTTTATGGAAAATATAATGCAGGCTGAGATACTTATTGTAAGTGATGGTTCAGGGTTATTAACCACTCCTATCGGACCAATTAATTTTGCTTCTGTTTTTACTACTGAGCCAACATTTATTGTTATTTTAGGAAGAAATTCAAATTGTAATGAGTAATGTTTTCTGATTCAAAATACTCTTTTGCCAAATAGAGCATTGAAGATTTTTCACCGTTTACATATAGGGTGGTAGTTGATGCTGAGTATCGTGTAACTGCCAATTCATAATTGGAGTTGATAAGACGGAACATATCAATAGATTTTTTGAACCATTCTTTTGCTTTATCGTTGTTGCCTTTTCGATATTCAAGTTGAGTAAATATACGATAGCAAGCACCGATTTCTATTCGTTCGTTTAGTTTAGGAGAAGATGACAAGCATATCAATATATTGGATCCCGACGGTATCGCATTAGCAGCTATCAAAGCGTTATATAAACAGAATCAAACTCTCGAAGATGAACTAACTAAGATGAAAAACCGTTTGGATAAATTAGAATACAATAAAAGAAACTAATCTGGTTGAACGCTCTTATAAAAACGGTCACAACAGAGTGTAAGTCATTGTTTTACAATGTAGAAATGAGTTTAATTCCTCATTCGTAAGAGACGAGTATAGATATTTTGAAATAAATGAAAAATAAAAAGTACTGGGAGTGGGAGGTTACTCTAAAAAATGAAAATTACGATAATTCTTTGTGAGTCAACGAGATATATTAAAGCGGGCGGTTGCTGACGACATTAGAACGTATTTAGATCCGCTTGACGAATTCTATATTACAAATATAAACAC
This sequence comes from Candidatus Zixiibacteriota bacterium, assembly GCA_024278935.1. Classification (GTDB taxonomy): domain Bacteria; phylum Zixibacteria; class MSB-5A5; order GN15; family FEB-12; genus QQUK01. The sequence continues at coordinate 10,670 of JAJRSF010000020.1, read as the reverse complement.
AAAAATTATCTCTTTAATTGGATGACTTATATATGAGGGAGGTTGCTAACGAGTTTAGAACTTATTTAGATTCGTTGGAAGAATATGAAGTGAAATGTTTAGATAAATTGTTAATTGACTTTAACACATAAATATTCGTATTCTTGTAGAGGGTAATTTCTAAAGTTGAGACTTTGAAGAAATAACATTATTTTTAACTATTTTAGGAGTAAAAATGAGCAATCAGTTTCATGAGATTTCTGATAAATATCTGAAAGAGACAGACTTAAAACATAGAAAAGAACTAGGACAATATTTTACACCTAAATTTGTAAGAGATCATTTGATCTCCATGTTGCCTAAAATGAAAAACCCTAAAATCCTAGACCCAGCCAATGGAACAGGTGAATTTCTTTCTGCGGCAAAAGATTACTTTGGTGATTGTGAATTAACTGGTTGGGAAATAGATCCAAAACTTGTTAAACTTTCAAAAAAATTGATTCCAGAAGCAAAAATTAAATCTCTCGATTCATTAAATCAAAAATATGAAGAATATTATGATTTTGTTATTGGTAACCCACCATATTTTGAATTTAAACCAGAAATTGAATTAAAGAACAAATTTAGAGATGTAATTAATGGCAGACCAAATATTTTTAGCATGTTTATTAAATTAGGTATAGAACTTCTAAAACCTAATGGCTATTTAGCATTTGTTATTCCACCTTCTATGAATAATGGAGCATATTTTTCTAAGCTTAGAGAATTTATTGTTGAAAACTCAAATATTGAATATATCCATATATTAAAATCTTCCGATATGTTTCATGATGCTCAACAAACAGTTATGATTATGATTCTAAAAAAATGTAAAAATAAAGGTGATTTTACTTTTACCAAAAACGGTGTAAATATATTTACTACTGATCCAGAAAAACTAAATAATGCTTTTAAAGGTAAAGTTACTTTGAGTGAACTTGGATTTACTGTTAGGACAGGTAAGGTCGTTTGGAATCAAAACAAAGATAGGTTATATGCCGATAGGGAAAAAGGTATCCCTTTAATATGGGCTCATAATATTACAGATAATGGTGTCATCTTAGAGAATTCAGATAAAAAAGCACAATATATAGATACAGATAAATTTGATATTGGTCCAGCTATAATAGTTAATAGAATTACAGGTGCGGCATCTAATGTAAATATTAAATCTGCTGTAATAAAGCCAGGTGTAAAATTTCTAGGTGAAAATCACGTAAACGTAATTTATCCGCCTCAACAAGACGATGAACTAACTTTAAGTTTAAGTGAAACAAAAAAGTATAGTTATGAAGAGCTAGTAAAAATATCAGATGCAATTTCATCTAAAGAAACAATTAAAACCATGCAACTAGTAACAGGGAATACACAAATATCTAAAACAGAGTTAGAAAAACTTATGCCATTAGATTTAGGTGAATAATTGTTCTAAATTTTCATCAAAGACATTTAAACATGGTGTTTCGATTCCTTGAAATTTGTTTTTCCAGTGAAAAGCAAATCTTAAAGTTTTATACCAGTGGTCACCCTTTTTAAAATCTATTGTAAGATTACTTTGTTCTATTGGGCAACTAATTCTTACATCATAATCTTCTACTCTGTTTATGAAGTTGAAAATCTTTTCAATTTTATAAGTATCTTTTTTAATTTTATTTTTATAAATGTAGACTATCTCATAATTATCTGGAATCAATTCTAAGGTTTGCTTTAAGTTAAGATCTTTGAATTCATTTAGGGACTCTTCTGTATGTCTTCCCATTAAAAGCAAAATAGTGAATTTTTTTACATTGTCTTTAATGTAATTTTGTTGGGATAAATATTTGATATACCTCAGCTTGTCAATTCTAGCTAAAGCTTCAATCTCTTCTTTCAACTTTTTTGCGTCTTGATCTGTTTCAGCTTCTTTTTTTAATATAGCACCAAGTTTTGAGATTGTACTATTATTGTTTTTAAGCTGTGAAATGTCTTTTTTATAATTTCTATAAATTTTTAATATGGAAAGAACTTCAATTTGAAAATTATTTTCTACTCTATATTTATTCCAAGATTTAACATCAGAACTAAAGAGAAGGTTTTTTGTTAAGGCATCTTGAGATATGTTTGCTCTTGTACCTGATCCACTTTTTAAGAACTTTAACTCAAGATATTTATCTGAATCATCTATCAACTTTATGTCACCTATTGAGGTACCGTAAGTATTACCAATATGACACGATTTCCTGAATTGATAATTAAGTTTTATAAATTCACCTAAATTTGTAACTCTCCTTTCATCATGTTCACTAAGAACATCTAGCCCTATGCTGTTTAGATATTTATCAGTATTTCTTTCTAAAAGTTCTACATATTCTCTTTCTGCTTTTCCCAAAATTTACCTCCGTTTATAGGTTAAGTATAAGAATTTATACCTAATCTATAGGAAGTAGTGTTGATTAAATCAACAAAAATAGAATTATATGGCTATAATAGGATTTAGTTTCAAGATAAAATCGTCTATGATAAACGTAGTAAAAATATGAACTTATTACTTTTGACGACTTAATAGATAATGCTAATAATTTATTACAAAATATTTATAAATTATGATCATAGTACTATTAATATGATTGACTCTTTAGTTTCTTGTATGCATTTTGATTAGATGAGTGACCATATACCAGACGATTTAGTAAAAAAAATTTTTTCAAATCTTGTTAGGGTTTTTGATAGTTTTGCATCAAAAGAAAATCTAATTAACATTCCCGACAGAGATGAACTTATTGATCAATATAAGGAAATGGGATATTTAGATTTACTCGAATATTACAAGAAAGATGATTCAGAACTTACTCAAATTATATTTTCAAGTCTTGGTGATTTTCCAAATTTGTTTCCGATGGATGAAAAATCCAATATTCAAGAGCAATTAGCTAATATTGAACGATTGAAATCTATCCATGAGGATCACATTCCAGCTGATAGTCCAATTTCGACCGATTTAATTAGAGAAAGAATGGTTCTATGGACTTTAGCAACTAGAATACTTCGAATCAAATGGACTTGTGATTGTCGGCATAAACTAGATATTGACGAGTTAATTATTCTATCAGAAAAAGGTGATCACAAAGCTTTTCTAAAATTAGTCAAACTTGATTCTATATTTTTAACTTCAGAATTCGGTCGGAAAATTCTTTCCGAATGTGAACTTAGAGAAGATCTGATTTTAAGAAAGATCTTTCAAAAGCTTTAAAACCAGATCCAAAGTTTTGGAATATCAGCAATTATAGAAATTACTTTGCTCTTCATTTGTTGTCAAAATTAGGATATGAAGATAAACCTTATACTGAATGGGCTGACTTTCTAGAACAAAATGGTTTTAAGAATTATCATGATGAAACAACTCTTGCACAAGCTTGTAATCGTTATAAAGTCGCAAAAAAATATCCCAAAAAATAAAAATAGTTTTACTATATCCCACAATAATTTAGACATCAAATGACACGTTTTGTGTCATAATCTATCTAACAAACTCTGAATATGACAGCAAATGCATTGTTTGCTGTTGGACGCTTTTTAATAAGTCATGTCTATACTGGCGGTATGTTCCAAAGCGAAATAAAAGATCCTTGTATAGTTATCGAAGATGATCTAACCGATGAAGATGTCAATCGTCTTTATCAGGTTGTAGAGCTACTCTTTCAATGGGATCAAGAAAATCAAATCCAAAATAATAAATCAAAGGAGCTATTCAATGCAAGATCAGATTCTTGTCGAAATGAAACCATTGCAAAATAAAAAATCTAAAAAAGCTACAGTCAACATTACTTTTGATACTACACTCGGAGAATTAACAATTAAAAAGTTAAATGTTATTCATCAAGATGGCAAAGAACCGTGGATCGCATTTCCACAAATAAATTATCCTGATAAAAATACAGGCGAGTTTCGAAATATCGAAATCGTTTTTCCTGGATCTAGGTTAAAGAAAGCAATCAGCGATGCAGTTCTTAACGAATATTCAATCCTTTGTCATACAGATGAAAAATAAATTTTGTAGTCCTCTATACTGGTCACTCAATTTTAGAGGATCTACAGCCGTTCTAGGTGGGTTTAATGATGAATTAGATCCGCCTTTACGGTTTATAGATCGCATTTCAATTTTTCTCACTTCATTTTACCAACTTTTTCTTTTCGCTTTCAAATTAACTCACACTTTTAGAAATACTCTCAGAGGTTAATCATGTCTAGATCTCTTAAATCTTTACCTTCACTTGACTCTTATAAGAATAATCGCAACAACTTTTGTGGATGTTGGACATTAAGAGGTCAAATGAAAGTGAATAATATAGATATAATCCGTTATTCACGGCTTCCATGTAAAAGATGGACATGTCCTGATTGTGGGATTAAGAGAGTACGAATGTTAAAGCATGCGATAACAAAAATTGCTCTAGAAAAGAACCTCAATCGCTTCTTAACTTTAACACTTGATCATAAAACTTGTACACCTGAAGAGTCATTAATGTACATTCGGAATTGTTGGAATAAATTCAGAACATATTTAAAAAGAAAACATGGTCAATCGATCACATTCTTTGCTATTGTAGAACCTCAAAAATCAGGTCATGCACATTTACATATTCTTGTAGATAGATATATAGATCAAAGATGGATTTCTAATAAATGGCGGTCTGTTGGTGGTGGTCGCATGGTATTTATTAAACAGGTTGATATTCATCGCATTAGCAATTATTTATCTAAATATTTAACCAAAGAATTATTACTATCACATTTTTTTTCAAAATACCGTAGATATACAACTTCTCGTGATATTAAAATGTTTCCAAAACAAAGCAATGGTACGTGGGAATTAATCAAAAGACCTCTTAATAGTTTCGTGAAAGCTGTTGGAGTAGAGTGTTCTGATTCACATGTTAATAAAGATGGTGAAATGGAATGGTTTACAATAATGGACAATAAGATATTATAATTACTTGACAAGCTATGCTTGGCATGGTTATAATTATAACCAATAACATAAAAACAATCAGGTGATATATGCTGGAAAAAAAATCAGTTCGTAAAGATGGAAAAATGATTCACGTACGACTAGATGAGAAGTTACATAAAAAACTGAAAATCAAAGTTGCTAAAAATGACTTAACAATACAGGAATGGGTTTCACTTCTCATAAAAAATAATATAAAATGAAAGACTTATTGAACAATAAAAATAAACAGTTAGTGATAAGTAAAATAAAAGATAATTTAACATAAACTTGATAGTTAAAAACTACTTTGATATCACAAATGTAGAATAGTCTGTTATTTCAACGGATCATTCTGTAAACAAGAATAACTGATGAGGTAGAAGAATGATTACTTTCGTTAGAATAGATGGTTTTAAATCTCTTCAAAAGTTTACGATGAGATTAAATAATGGATTGAATGTTCTAATTGGACCAAATGGAGCTGGAAAGAGCAACATTTGCCAGGCTCTTGGATTAATTGCTTCTGCTGCTGAAGATCAATTAACTAATTATATTTTGTCATTAGGAGGAGTATCCTCTGTATTTACTATTAAAAATAGTGAAGGAGTTAGAGATAAACCTACACTAATGAAGGTATTTTGCAAAGGTGAAAAAGAAATAAAATTTCAAGGTAAATTAGTTAAAATTTACTATAGATATAGAATTACTCTAAGTTTTTTAAAAAACATTACGATAAAAAGTGAATCATTGGTTGTAGAATGTAGATTCAAAAAAAGAGAAAATAAAGTTCCTGTTTTTATTGTAAAAAGAAAAGCTAATTCAAATACTATTAAAGTTGAAAAACTAAATCGTACAGATCGTGGTCAGGTTTATTTGTTTGAAGATGAAGGGGTACATAATTATGATTTAAGAACTTCAATGAATAGTTTGCTTAACCCTGCATCAATGTTAGATATTGCATTTGGTGAAGAAGTTAGAAATGATATGTTCTTTTCTAAAGCATGGAACATTGATCCGCATATAGCAAAGAAGAACTCTGATCTTATTGAATCTTAAATTATGCAATCTGATGGAAAAAATCTTTCTAACGCTATTCATATGATGATCGATTCGAAAAGCTCTGCTTTAACAGATATTGAAGATTTTATAGGTCATGTACTTCCAAGCTTTAAGAAAATAATACCAACAACACCAGATAATAATACAAAAAGGTCATTTGAAATTAGGGAAACAAATGATGTGAATTGTCCAGCGTCAAGTCTATCAGATGGGACAATTAAACTAATTGCTTTGCTCATTGGAGTATTTAGGCAGTCGAGTGGGATCGCTATAATTGAAGAGCCCGAAAATTATCTGCATCCTTGGGCTCCCAAGTTATTAATTGATTTGTTAAGAGATCACTTTTCAAGTGGAGTATGTTTGATAACAACTCACTCTGAGACTGTACTTAATTCTGTCAAACCAAATGAAATTGTTGTTATAGAAAATAAAAAAGGAGTAACAACGAGAACACGGATAAGAAATCTTGGCAAACTAAGTAAATCTATAAGGGACTCAGGTTTCGGTCCAGGTTATCATTATATTTCTGGGTCACTTGGAGGTGTCCCCGAATGAAAGATTTAAATAAGTGCGTTTTTTTTGTAGATGGTCCAACAGAGATACACTCTTTAAAGAGAAAATTTCTACAAGATTATTATGTAAGTCCTGTAGTTCGTATAACAGGATGTAATGGCAAGGATGTATCCATTGATGGTTATGTATCGGCTAGTTTTGGAACATTATTATTAGCTTTGAATGACTCATTTCATTTCATTATTTTTATTGTAGATAGAGAGTCAAGAGATATATCAAGCCCTAGGTTTGCTACAAGATTAAAAAACGCACTAATCAATGAAGTCATCAGCAGAACGAGGCATCGAGAAGCTGACCTAATTGATAAAATCTTTGTTTGTATACCAGATCGAATGTTTGAAAATTGGATTTTAGCAGATATTGATGGTATAAAATCAGCAGATGAATTGATAATAGATTCTGCTGTTCAAAATCAATTTGATGGTCATAATGGAGTTAGTGAACTAAAAAAATAATGAAAATAAATTATAAAAAAGTTATTCATGCACCAAAATTGTTTAGCCTTATATCATTTAGTTCAGCTCAAACTAACTCTTCTTCTTTTGATGACCTTATAAAGGCTATTCAATAAAAACTTTTAAAGGTATGTAAATAGCATAATGCAATCAATTATTTATACCCGTGTTTCTTCCAAAGAACAAGAACGTGATGGGTTTTCTATCCCTGCACAAATTAAGCTATTAAAAAAATATGCTGAAGATAATAATTTTCAAGTAGTTAAAATATATGAAGAATCTGAATCTGCAAAAGGATCTGGGCGTAAACAGTTTAATGAAATGCTTGATTACATAATAGCAAAACCAGAAATTAAATATCTACTATGTGAAAAAACTGATAGGTTGTCTCGAAACTTCAAAGATATAGCAACTCTTGATCAGCTTATAAACGAAAATGATCTAACTATTATTCTAGTAAAAGAGAATTCAGAACTGAGTAAACATTCTCGATCACATGAAAAATTTATGTTTGGCATTAAAGCTTTAATGGCTAAAAACTATGTAGATAATCTTTCTGAAGAAGTTAAAAAGGGAATGAATGAAAAAGCGTCTCAAGGTATTTTTCCAGGTGGCAGTATTCCGCTAGGTTATCTAATCGATAAGAATACAAAAAAGATTTATGTCGATTCAAGTAGATCTCATTTAATTGTAGAAATGTTTCAAATGTACGCTGAAAAGAAAGCATCGTTAAGTTTAATATCAGCTTGGTCAAAAACAAAATCTTTGAAAATGCCTAGAAGCGGTCGATCAGTTTCAAAAAGCCAAGTTGAACGAATTCTCAAAAATCCTTTTTATTATGGCGAATTTAGATGGGCTGGGAAAATATTCAAAGGCTCACATGAACCTATAATTAGTAAATCATTGTTTGACTCTGTTCAAAACGCTTTTAAATCTCATAACAAACCTCACTTAAATAGAAAAAGTTTTGCCTTTGGTAGTTTGATTGTATGTTCAGAATGCGGTTGTAAAATTACAGCACAAATCAAAAAAGGTAAATATGTATATTACCATTGCACAGGCATGAGAGAGAGGCACAAGAAAAGTTACGTTCCTGAAACTAATATAGTTCAACAGTTCAGAAATGGTTTGTTGCCGATTTCTATAAATCAAAAATCAGCTGATAAAATACTAGATAAGTTTAAAGAACAAGAAGAGATTATCTATTCAAATCAATCAAAAGATAAGCATAGAATTGAACAAAGACTTGCTCAATTGCAAAAATGGTCAGAGCAATGTTATATCGATAAACTTGAAGAAAAGATCACCGAAAGCCATTGGCAAAATATCACCGCAAAATGGGGGGATGAAACGGCGACACTCCAAAATAGCATGGCGGTGAATGGTTCCCCGATCCATAAAATTAAGACTGTTGAGAAAATATTAGAACTCCTACAAGTTCTTCCGTCACTTTGGGATACAAGGAATTTAACCGATAAAAGAAAAATGGTTGATTTGTTATATTCGAACTTTGTTTTAGACGGTGCAACTCTATGCTATACATACAAAAAGCCCTTCAACAATGTTGCTGAAGGGACTCAAAGTAAAAAATGGCGGGGTCGACGAGACTCGAACTCGCGGCCTCCTGCGTGACAGGCAGGCGTTCTAACCAACTGAACTACGACCCCGGAATATTATATATTTCGGTAAATACTTACTTCTCTTTACCCATAAAAAAAATAGGCGGTATAGGATTCGAACCTATGACCCCCTGCGTGTAAAGCAGGTGCTCTAACCAGCTGAGCTAACCACCCATGCAAGTATTTTTTCGATTACAAAGAACAACCTCTATCAGCCAAGCTAACAGAGAAAACCAGTATAACAAATATCAAAAAAAAAGCAAGCAGATTGTAATTAAAATATTGCCATATATTTCAAAATCGCATACAATATACCTTGATAGTATTATGATCTCAAAATGAAAGCTTTTAGCTCCAATCAGATTAAGGAATTATTATGAATATAGACCCAAGTATATTTAAAGCATATGATATAAGAGGAATTTTTCCTACCCAGTTAGATAGCGAAATCGCATATCAAATCGGCTTTGCCTTAGCAGCCTATCTCAAACCAAACAGAATTGCCGTCGGACGAGATATGAGAGTTTCATCCGATGAACTCGCTGATAGTTTTATGCACGGATTAACTGACTATGGAACCGATGTTATCGACCTTGGACTCTGCTCGACTGACGGCTTATACTTTGCCGTCGGAAAACACGGCTACGATGGCGGAGTTATGATTACCGCATCACATAATCCCAAAGAGTACAACGGCTTTAAAATCTGCCGTCAGGAAGCGATTCCTCTTTCAGGTGGTGATGGGCTGAATGAAATATTAAAATCAATTCAGGCGGGCAATTTGAACGGCAAAGCATCTGTAAAAGGAAATATCATTCGCAAAGATATCGCTTCAGAATATGCCGAGCACTGTCTCTCTTTTATTGACATATCAAAATTGAAATCATTTAAAATTGTCATAGATACTGGCAACGGCATGGCAGGGGCAACCCTTCCACCGGTACTCGAAAAACTTCCGCTTGAAGTTGATAAATTGTTTTTTGAACTTGATGGCACTTTCCCTAATCATCCTGCATCTCCAATTGAACTTGAGAACCTTCTTGATTTACAAAAACGAATTTTGGAAACAAAAGCAGATTTTGGTGTTGCTTTTGATGGCGATGCTGACCGAATGTTTTTGATGGACAAAGATGGAAAACAAATCGGCGGCGATATGGTAACCGCCCTTGTTGCCAAATCTATCTTGTCAAAAAATGCCGACGAAACAATTTTGTACAATATTATCTGTTCAAAAGCTGTCCCTGAACTTGTTGAAAAAATGGGTGGAAAATCTATTCGTACTCGAGTTGGACATGCACTCATAAAACCATTAATGAAAAAACATAATGCTATTTTTGGTGGCGAGCATTCAGGACATTTCTATTTTAGAGATAACTGGTTCGCCGATTCCGGGCTTATTGCATTCTTAGTCTGCCTGGAACTTCTTTCTATTGAAAATAGACCACTTGAAGAATTGATTTCAGAAGTTGACCCATATGTTCGCTCAGGCGAAATAAATAGTCGGGTCGATTCTATCAGTGATAAATTAGAATCGGTCGCTCGCGCCTATCCCGATGGAACTCATGACTGGGAAGATGGCTTGACAATTCAATACGATAATTTCTGGTTTAACTTACGTCCGTCAAATACAGACCCCCTCTTGCGATTAAATATTGAGGCTGACGATAAAGAAACTCTTGAAATTATCACTCACGAATTGTTACGTATTATTCGTCTATAAAAAGTTCTCTTATTACTAAAATCTGATTTTTAGAATCAACTCTTTCATTCATCTATTTATGAGTGGAAGAGTTTTTTATTTGTGCAACAGTCGATGTTTAAATCCCTCGCCTATATAAAAAAACGAGAGTTGGTTAATTAGACCAACTCTCGAAAAATATCGTCATACTTTGATTAAGTAAGTGTTAACGAGTGTGTCGTTCGTCAAGACATTCAAAGCATACGTTAGCTTGTAAAGTTGCCAGTAGTTTTGTCGTT
>JAJRSF010000003.1 GCA_024278935.1 Candidatus Zixiibacteriota bacterium | reverse complement strand
GAACCAGCTTTATGTTTAAGTTGTCACCCTATGCATTTCCACGCAACAGTTGTTGCAGTTGATGGTGCCTTTACACCTCCAAATGCTCCTGAACGGGCAGGTGAATCAACTTTAGAAAGTATGGAACGTGGCTTTACTACGAAGTGTACACAATGTCATACTGAAATCCATGGTTCTGATATGCCATCACAAACAACCTCAACCGGCGGCAACGCCTTAACCAGATAGGAGATACATATGAAATCATTGCTAAAGTTTGTTTTTGTAATAGTTGTACTTCTTCTGGCGAGTTCTTTTTCGTTTGCTGATGAAGGAGTCAAGTTCGAAAGTTATTCACTTTGGATCGGTGGTCATTATACTGATTTTACTGACTACACAAAAAAAGTTGGTGAATATGATCTAGGCGACAATGAAACTTTACCTGAATTTTCCCTCAACTATCTTTCTGTAGGTCAGAATTCTATTATGCGTTTTGTCAGTCATTACTATGATAGTAAAAATGCGTATGCTAAATTGAATGCAAAAGTTTCAGATAAATTAAAATTTTCTATGCAGTACCGTTCTTTATTAAAACAAGAAGGACAAGACCTTCTTGATGTTATGAGTGCCCAAGAATATTTACCGGCTGCTGATACAGTTGGAGCTTCACCAAATAGTTGGCTAGGTGGTAAAATGTTGACTCATGACATTCAAGACCCTGGTGCTGACTATAATACATACCGTCAGGAACTATTAACGCAATTTTCAGTCTTGTTATCTGAGAAAAATAATGTGCGTTTTAATGCTACACATCGCATGATTTTAAAAACAGGTACCGAGCAGAAAATAGCATCAAGTCATTGTTTTGCTTGTCACTTAACATCAATGGAAGGTGAAGTTAATAACACCCAACATCAACTTGAATTAGGTGTTGACGCTGAAGTTGGTAGCTTTGATGTAGGTTATCAATTTGGGTACAGACTCTATGATCCTAAAGAACAAGCATCTTTAGCATATTATGATAATGCGATGCATCCAATAAAAGCAGCAGGAACTGCAGCTGGTGAATTTGGACCTCGTCTTATTTATGAAGATGTCGAAGCAGAGTTTTCAGTTTCTCCAAAAACTGAAAAGATGTCTCACAAGGTTAAGTTTAAAAGAAATCTTGGTAATGGCTATCTCGCAGGTTCAATTGGGTATGCATCTGCTGAAAATAAATATACTGAATTAAAAAATAATTCGTATTCATCAGCTTTTAACTATGCAACATTTATAGATCCAAACACAAAACTGATTGCCAAAGTTGCTATATCAAAACTAGACTCTGATTCTATCTATATAGATCTTCCTACATTTAGAGAAGACCTTTCCGACAGTAACTATGTTGATTTTGACTTTACTCGTTATTCAGCATTAAACAGAACAAATACAAATTTGTCTGCTGAATTGATTAAACGAATGAATAAAAAACTAACTGTGTCTGGTCTTCTTGGCTATGATATGGTCAATCGTGATGATTATCCCGTTGTTGGTGATGGTACTTCTACAAAGAAACTCTATTTGCAAGCGAAGTTTAATTATCGCAAATCTCTTTACTATCGTTCATCATTAAAAATCAGATTTGAAAAAATATCTGACCCATTTGTATCCGGCAAAGGGTTGTTTGAATCGTCAGGTGAATTTGTCTTAGATCCTTTAACAGGTGCTTCTATTTGGGTCTTCTATTTCCAACGGGAAGATTTGAGATATCAGGATATAACAACTTCTCCAACGCAAGTGATGTCATGTGATTGGAATATGAGTTATAACCCTGGCTCAAAACTTTCTCTAACAATGGGATTAAAAGGAAAAATGGATAAAAATGATGATCTCGATTCTTTAGATGTCGAACACTCATCGTTTATTCCATCAATTTCAATTATGCATACACCATCAGCAAGATTCTCACTGCAGACAGGGTATTCATATAACTATGACAAATCACGACTCCCTATTGCGGTAGCTCTGTTTGATGGTTGAGGTGGTCATATATACGTCGCCGGTGGCGACACTCGACATTATGGTTCTATCTATGCAATGACAGATTACAAAAGCAAAGTTCACAATCTATTTGCTTCAATGAACTATACCGCATCAGCAAAATTAAATCTACACGGAATGGTAACTTGGAATAAAGCGGAATCATCTTTAGATGAAGTTCTTATGCCGGACTTACATGAAATCGAAATCCTTACAGGTGGCGATTTAGTAGAAAACCAAGATTATGATTTCACCAACATGAACAGCTATTCAGACTTAGACTACACTCTCCTGAAACTTGAAGGCGGTCTGAGTTATAAAATCTCACCAACTATGACATTTACTCTAGATGGTGAATACGCAGATTTAACTGACGATCAAGGGTATGTCTTTGGAAATGAATCGGGTACATTTTTGATGATACGGTCAGGATTTAAGATTAATTTTTAATATAATAACAGGTCAGCTTTATAACAACTGACCCGACATTAAGCTTAAATTTACCTCCTTTTTGTTATTACTTCTTTATCACAAGTCGTACTGTCGCAAGGCAGTACGACTTTGTGAAAAAAAGTACTTGTTTTGTATTGTTTTACTACTATACTAATCCAAAATTAAGATGTTAATGAATATTATGTTATAAACAATTGATTAAGGATTATATTATGGTTGCTGAAATGAGAAAACGGTCATTACTAAGAAATCCGCTCGGCGGTATTGGGGCTGCTTTATTTGTAGCAGGATTATTATTATTCTTCGTTTTACTTCTTATTGATCTTACCGCGGGAGAATCTGACAACCCGTACAGTTCATTGGTAACATTTGTAATCGCACCTATGTTTGCTGTTATGGGCTTTGCTATATTCATGCTTTCTGTTTGGATTCAAGTAAGAAAAGCAAAAGCAAAAGGTGAAAAATTTTCATTCAACTTGACATTCGACACAACTGACCCTCATTACTTACGAAACATCGGTATATTCTTATCTGTCTTAGGTGTCTTAATTATTTTAGTAATTTATTCCGGTACAAAAGCATACGAAGCAACCGACTCGGTCAATTTTTGTGGTGAAACATGTCACGAAGTAATGTCGCCACAGTTTATCACATATCAAAACTCAGCCCATGCCCGCGTTCCTTGTGTGGAATGTCATATCGGCCCGGGTGCTTCTTTTTATGTGAAAGCAAAAATCGATGGTATGCGACAACTATATGCTATGGCAGCCAACACTTTTGCACGTCCTATTCAAACGCCGGTACATAATCTCCGTCCTGCCCAGGAAACTTGCGAAGGATGTCACTGGCCACAACAGTTCTACGGCGAAAAAATGGTAACCCACACGTATTATAAAACAGATGAAGACAACACTCCTTGGACAATTAAAATGCTCGTCAAAATCGGTGGTGGTAACCCCCGTACCGGTAAACTCGAAGGAATCCATTGGCACATGCTTGGCTCAACTGTTGACTATGTCGCCAATGATTTTAAACGTGAAGAAATCAACTGGGTCAGAATTATTGATAATGCAACAAACGATACACTTATTTATACTGATCCCGATGAAGATGCTCCTGATTTCTCTGACCCATTGTTAGAGGTACGACGCTTTGACTGTATGGATTGTCATAACAGACCATCGCACAAATTCAACCCGCCGGCAAAACTTATCAATCTGGCGATTTCAACAAGACGTATTTCACCTGAACTGAAATATATTCGTGAAATCGGTCTGGAACTTCTCAATGCTGAATATGAGACCAAACCGGAAGCAATCGATTCAATACGGGCTAGATTAGTAGCATACTATGAAGAAGAGTATCCCGAAATAGCGACTGAAAAACGCCCACTTATTATACAAGCTATTAAAGAGCTTACTCAAATATATGAAAACAATTTCTTCCCTGAAATGAAAACTGATTACCGAGACCGTCAAAATAATTTATCACATTTTGTTAATGACGGCTGTTTTAGATGCCATGATGGCGTTATGGAAAATCAGTATGGAAAAGTACTTTCAAACGAATGTTCAACCTGCCATCTTATTGTAGCACAAGGACCTTCGGAGATTGTCGAAGAACTGGAACATGATATCACCGGTATTGATTTTACTCATCCCGAAGATGTCGATGGTGCCTGGGCAGAGATGAATTGTACTGAATGCCATAACTCAGATTCCGGTTATTAACCCAACAAATACAAGACTGCACAAGGAGAGATAATATTCTCCCTTTGTGAAAATAATAACTTGCCGTTAGTGATTATTTACCTATATTAAGCAAACAATAAAGATAAGTTAGTATATCATAAAGGAGTCAATTGCCACCTTAATAAGTGACAATGGCATCATAAGGTTTGGAGTAATATGAAATCACTCATTTTAGTTATTTTTTTATTTCTAGCAAAATCAGTAATAGCTGATGATTCTGCATGTTTAAAGTGCCATCTGGCTCATGGTGACCAATCATCTGAAACTACACAACATATAGATACATCGCTCATCAATATGTCAGTTCATAAAAAATTATACTGTATAGATTGTCACGATATTGACCCTGCCGAACAACATGCATTTCGAACAGATGTCGATTGCGGTTCTTGTCATGAAGAAGTCTTAAACATTTATAAAGAATCAATCCATGGTGTCGCATTAGCAAATGGTATAAAAGAATCACCGGGATGTACTGATTGTCATGGTGGTCATAATATAATTTCGCATTTTAATCCAGAATCAAAAGTCTATTCAACCAATGTTCCAAAAACATGTTCCGAATGTCATACATCAGAAAGAGTAGTCGGAAAATTTGGTCTGAAAGCTGATCGGATTGCCACTTTTAAAGAATCGTTTCATGGTATCGGCAATGAACTCGGTGAAGCATCGGTAGCAAACTGTGCTTCCTGTCACGGTGTACATAATATTTTCCCACAAAGCAACCCAAAGTCACTCATACATAATGATAATATAGAAGCAACCTGCGGTGCCTGCCACGTTGATCTACCTCCTGACTTTGCCCATGGTACAATTCATACTTCCGCATCTGAAGAAACTTCCGGTGGAAAGTTTTTTGTCCGTAAGTTCTATTATTTCTTTATTTCAATAATAATTATAGGTTTTATTTTGTATCGCATCTTAGAATATAAACGTCGCGTTAAAAGGGTGGAATAAGTAAATGAAACAACTTAGCTTTTTAGTAATATTTTTATTTCTCCTCTGCGGGAGTTCCGCAGATATTCAGGCATTAGAAAAATGTCAGATTTGTCATAGTAAAAAAGAGATTCATCGTGCTGAAGAAACAGGACGAAAAGTACCTTTATATATTGACGAATCAATTATCGCACGCTCGGTACATAACGACAAAGATTGTACTGATTGTCATAATGATATCAATGAGATTCCACATAAAGTTGTAAAAAAAGTTAATTGCCGTCGCTGTCATTATACCGGGAACCCTGTTGGCGCTCCAGATGGTAAGATGTATGACCAGTATGAACATTCTGTACATGGTATGGCAGTATTAAACGGAAATGAAAAAGCACCCGTCTGTCAGGATTGTCATGGCGACCATGATGTATATTCACACAAAACGATTGAATCAAAATTTTATTGGCAGAACATTCCGAAAACATGCGGAACCTGCCACATGGATATTTACGCAGTATATAAAGAGTCAACCCATGGACGGGCGGTTGCTGACGGAATTAAAGATGCACCGGTTTGTTCTGATTGTCACGGTGAACATAATATTAAAAAGCATAACTCTGATGAGTCACGAGTTTCCGATGCTCGGATTTCTCAAACATGCACCGAGTGCCATGGCACCCAGGGTGTGGTGAATAAATATAATATCAAAACTGACAGAGCAGCAACTTTTGAACATTCATTTCATGGGGTTGGACTGCAGATGGGAAGTAAAACAGTTGCCAACTGTGCCTCATGCCATGACTATCATGATATTCGCGGGGAAGATGATCCGAAATCATCGGTACACCCTGACAATATTCCGAAGACCTGCGGTAAAGAAGGCTGTCATCCGGGAGCATCTGCTGAGTTTTCATCAGGACAGCAAATTCATATCAATCCAAAAAGTGAAGAGTCGGGGATCATTTATTATATCTCAAAAGCCTTCTTAGTATTAACTGTGTCGGTTCTTTTAGGACTGCTTGCTTTTATCGCTATGGATTTATTCCGAAGAGCAAAAAACGCCCGAGCAAAAAGGTAACAACAGATGAATGACAAAAAGAAGAATTTAGATAATAGAGAAGTCTTTATAAAAGGCTTATCAGATAATATTGTAAAATCTGCTGTTGATATTGTAAAAATTGACCCTACAAAAAAACAGATTACAGAAATAACAGACACTGTCACCGAAAGATTACAGTACGAATCTTCAAGCCTGCTAAACGAAGCTGTCACAAAACTGCACCCCGATTCACTCAGTGAAATGTTGCCTGAAGAAAAAGTCGAACGAAATTTTGAACGGTTTGGAAAAAATTTCAGATACCAGCATATGCTTATGTTTGTCTCGGTTATAATTTTAATCATAACAGGTATGCCGTTAAAATTCCCTGAATTTGGTCTTTCAAAATTTATTGTGATTGATCTCTTAGGTGGACTGCACAATTCAACATTCATTCATCGTATCGGTGCTGTTGGTCTGATCATCGTAGGTATTTGGCATGTCATCTACTCCTTGGGTTCAAGAGTCGGTCGCAG
This sequence comes from Candidatus Zixiibacteriota bacterium, assembly GCA_024278935.1. GTDB lineage: Bacteria > Zixibacteria > MSB-5A5 > GN15 > FEB-12 > QQUK01. The sequence goes on along the minus strand of JAJRSF010000003.1, from coordinate 102,243 downwards.
AGATTTTTTCCTGATGGTTCCAAACTTAAAAGATGCTGCTGATTTTATGGGTACTATGCGTTACTATATCGGTAAATCAAAATCAGGTCCAAAATTTGACCGCTTCTCTTTTATTGAAAAATTTGATTACTGGGCTGTCTATTGGGGCATGGTTATCATGATCGGTTCCGGGGCAATCATGTGGTACAAAGAACTTTTCCCAAAATATTTCTATGATATAGGACGAGAAATGCACTCCGATGAAGGACTGCTTGCTACGCTCTCTATCGTTATATGGCATTTTTACAATGTACATTTTAACCCTGAAGTTTTCCCAATGAGTTGGACATGGTGGCATGGACAGTTAACTGAATCCGAAATGAAACATCATCACCCACTTGAATATGAAGCAATTATAAAAAAAGAATCACAAGATATTATTGATCAATCAAAGAGTGAAAGCAAAGGAAACAACTGATGACAAAATTATTTAAAGATGTTGGCGTCCTTTTAAAGCAAAATGTAAAAGGATTGATTGCAGTTCTCGGACTTTTTGTTCTCATCTTCATTGGTTTATATGCATTTGCTTCGTATGAAACAACAAATTCAGAATTCTGTGATTCCTGTCACTATATGGATCCTTATGTTCGCCACTGGCAAGCATCGACTCATGCCGATGTTGACTGTGTCGCTTGCCATGATTATGATGGCGGAGATCTTTTACTATCGACTCTCAAATATGCAACCGAGACATTTAACACCAGACCACAAACAAGAGTACTCGATGAAAACTGTTTAGCCGATGGATGTCATGATTTTGAAACTCTTGATGACGGCTTAAAATATAAAGAAAATATTTTCTTCAAACATAGTACACATTTTGACAAAGTTCTCCGTTCCGGTAAACTACATTGTACATCTTGTCATAATCAAATGGCACAGAACGAAGAAGAAACTCTGAGCCATATGACTGTCAATGACCAAACCTGCTTTGTCTGCCATTTTAAAGATGCCGGGCAAGGAGAAGCTATTACAGGTTGTTATTCCTGTCATGGTAATCCAAAAAACGAAGTTGAACATGGTGGCTTTATGTTTAACCATGAGCCGTACCTTGAGCTTGAAGTTGAGTGTAAACAATGTCATACAAAAATTGTTGAAGGCAACGCATCGGTTCCAAAAGGAAAATGTTACTCCTGTCATGTCGAACGGTTACAAAATGAATTTTCTAATGGTGAACTGCATGATATTCATGTAACAAACACAGGCATTGATTGCCATAAATGTCACGACCCTATTGAGCATGGTAACTTTGAAATGGTTGGTGCCTTAGATATTCAATGCGAGAACTGTCATATTAGACAACATAACCAACCGAAACAGCTTTACATGGGAATCGGAAGTTCAGATAAACATGATATGCCATCGGCAATGTTCCAGGCACAAGTTTCTTGTACTGGTTGTCATACTCATATCACTCCTGAAGGCGACATCATGGCACATCAGGATAAAAAAGAAGCGTCACGTAATTCTTGTGTCACTTGTCATGGTTCAAACTATGACCTGATGTTTGACAACTGGAAATCTGGTTCACTTCTTGCTATGAAAGATTATAAAGCATATATGAAAAAAGGATATGCTGACTTTAAATCTATTGGCGGTTCTAAAAAACAACGACGCTTAGCGCAGTCTGAATATACAAATATGAAAGAAAACTATAATCTTGTTCATGAAGGACACATGGTTCACAACATTAAATACTCTATGCATATCTTAAACCATGCTGCTGATAAATTTGAAAATGCCATGAAGAAGATTAAAACATCATATCAACCTGCTTCTCGTGGCGATGCCTTTTCGCCTGATAAATCTTGCCAGACATTTTGTCATGGCAATGCATTCTTCCCTGAAGTAGTTGACTACGATGATGGCGAGTTGCCGCATGAACTACACACTGAAGATATGGAACTTGCTTGCTCAAGTTGTCACTCAACTGAACAACATGGTGAAACGAAAATAAACGACTCGGTTTGTGCCGAATGTCATTAATATATGTATCATTTTAACCGGGATTTTAAAATGAATAAACTTAAAACTATTTTTCTTTTCAGCATCTTTCTTTGCTTTAGTGTAACAGCTTTTGCTGAGGATGATAACGAAACATGTCTTTCTTGCCATGATGATTCTGAACTTACAGGAATCAATTTTCATGGTGAAGAAGTTCTTATGTATGTAACTTCTGACTCAACTGATGTTTCAGTGCATGCCGATATGATGTGTATTGACTGTCACGTTGATTTAGAAGGTGTCGATGATTATCCTCATGAAGAGGTGTTGGAACTTGTCGATTGTGCCGGATGTCATGACGATGTAGCCGAAGTATTCGACGCATCTGCTCATGGAAAAGTTCAGCATAACGAACTCACTCCAAACTGTGCATCTTGTCATGGTAAACATACCATACGATCATCCGATGATGCCGATGCCACAACATCAAAACATAACCTTTCTTTTACATGTGCCAACTGCCATGAAAAGAAAATGCTTTCAACCGATCCAGATATAAAACTATCTTCAACATCGGGTCGTTATATGAAAGGCATCCACGCCAAACGGTTAGCAGAGGGAGTCGAAACTGCGGCAACTTGTAATGACTGTCATGGAGTGCATGATTTAAAACGAGTCTCTCATTCAGATTCAAAAGTAAACAAAATGAATGTGCCAAAAACCTGTGCCAAATGTCACCAGGCAACATATGTGAAATATAGCAGAGGTATCCATGGCAAAGCATTAGCGGCAGGAATTTTGGATTCTCCGAACTGTGCTGATTGTCATGGAGAACATGAAATCTTAGGAATCCATGATGTCGATTCACCTGTGAACTATGCCCAGCTTTCTGATTATGTCTGTGGAAAATGTCACAATGATGATCGATTAACTGCCAAGTATGGATTAGGGAAAGATAGGTTTACTACTTATCAAGATACTTATCACGGTCTCGCTATTAAGGGTGGTTCTATTAAAGCGGCAACATGTGCTTCATGTCATAATGCTCATGATATCTTACCATCAACAAACCCGGCATCTTCTTTACATCTTGATAACCGTACCCAAACTTGTCAAACCTGTCACCCCGATGCCAACGATGCTTTTGCGGCAAGTTATACGCACATGGCTGAGTCTGGTGAGTATGGTCAGCTAAATTATCTTATCAAAGTTATTTATATCCTTCTAATCATCGTTGTGATTGGCGGTATGCTAGCTCATAATGCGATAATATTTATTAGATATATGATAATGCGTAGCAGATATTTAAAAACGCAAAAGTCAGTCAAACGACTAAATGGCAACCTTGTCTTCCAGCATATAATTATAACGGTGACATTCATTGTGCTGGTCTTAACAGGCTTTGCTCTGAAATTTCCAAATGCATGGTGGGTGGAAAGTTTAAAATTTGTCGGAATGTTTGAATCTGCCCGCGGTCTGATACATCGAATATCAGCGGTAGCGATGATTTATATTTCAATCCATCATGTTGTCTATATTATGGCAACCAAAGATGGACGCACCAAGATTATCAAAATGCTTCCTGCTTGGTCTGATCTTAAAGAGATTAAACAAAATATGATGTACTATCTCGGCTTGAGTAAAGAGAAAGCACAGTTCGGTTATTTTGATTACACAATGAAAGCCGAATACTGGGCATTGGCGTGGGGTACTTTTGTAATGGTATTTACTGGTACTGTTTTATGGTTCCCAACATTTTACACAACTTATTTCCCACCATGGATAGTCTCGGTTTCTGAAACTATTCATCATTATGAAGCGTGGCTTGCTATGCTTGCTATTGGTGTATTCCATTTCTTCTTTGTCATATTCCATCCTGACCAATACCCAATGTCATTTACATGGCTCAATGGTGATATGCCTGAAGATGAAATCAAGCATCATCATCCAAGATGGTATAAAGAATTACAAGATGAAGAAGCAGCAAAAGAATCGAAGAAAACAGATGAATCTTAATATTACGCAGATATGGAGAATCAAATGAAAAAAATGATAGTAATCATAATAGCCATAATTGGGCTTCTGCTTGTATCTTGCTCAAGTGATGATAAGTCTGATTCAAAGTTTCATTACAAATCAATAAGCGAGATGGATACGCTTCATACTTCCATAGTGTACGAGAATGAATATATTCAAATCATAAATGTCGAATTGCATCAGGGTGAGATGATCCCTGCTTTTGAATCGGGCGGGCGTCTTATTTATTCTTTAACTGATTACGATATTACTATGATTGAGAATGGTAATAAGACTGTAAAGAGTTGGAAATTCGGTGATATACATTGGCATGACCATACGAATTTCTCACTTGAAAACAATGATACTTTAGTAGCGAAGTTTTCAATAATCAAACGAACCAATGTTGCAATTCCGAAAACTGAAACCACGTTTTTGGGTGACGATGTAACGACTCATGCAGAACACGTTGTTAAAATCTTGGACAATGATCAGTTTAAAGTTGTGCGAGTCACACTTGCCCCGGGTGAAAGTATTGGACAGCATACAGGGATACACAGACTTTATATCCCTGAGACCGATTATTATCTGGTTTGTCAAGTTGGTGATGTTGGCGATGTAGAGCTGAATCATAAAATTGGTGACTATCGTTTTTTCACACCCGGTTCACATGGTATGAAAAACGCAGGTGAAACCGAAGCGGTTTATCTGTTGGTGTCATTTAAAAAATAGAAACTTAGTTTCTTATATAATATTAGTAAGGCAGGTCTCGATTTTGAGACCTGTTTTTTTATGTCTCATATATTTATTGCGTAAAGTTTTTAAAATTGGTAAGTTGTTCTGTAAAAAAAATATATAATAGGGAGAATCAATAATGAAAATGTTATCATCTGTTTTGGGAGTATTAATATTTCTCGTGAGTACTACCTCTATATCAAATGCTATTGACAAAAAAAGTAAAAGCAATGTTTCTTTCGGATTTAAAACAGGTTTGAATATTTCAAACCCAACTCATGACGACTCTTTCTCTGATCTTGAGAATATAACAAAACTTTCTTACGGAGGATTTGTTTCGAAACCTCTGAGTGCAAAAGTAACTTTGCAACCGGAAATACAGTATATTACAAAAGGGTATAAATTTTCCTTTTCACCTGCAGGCAGTTTTGTATCTGAAGTAAATATTTCTTATGTAGAAATTCCGGTATTGATCAAATACAATTTTCCATCAAGTTCTGCAACGCAGGTAAATTTATTTATAGGACCATCATTGAGTTTTCAATTAGAGGCCAAAGCTAATTGGCATGATATTGAATCTAGCGGTGTAGAGCAAATTGATTCTCTTTTTAATACAACAGATATTGGGCTCGTTGTTGGTGGTGGTTTTGACTTTCCAATTAGTTCAGGTGAACTAACATTCGATTTTCGTTATACAAAAGGGTTAGGTGATATTGTAAAGTATGGCGAACTAAAGAACTCTGACCTAGCGATTCACTTAGGCTATAGGTTCAGACTCCAGTAGTAATACAAAAATTAGATTTTATAAAAATGCAGGCTTCGATTTTGAGACCTGCATTTTTTTATGTTCTGTGTAGGGAAACCGCTTGCCTGTTCCGTTGTGAGTGATTCACCACATACTAAATTAGACTGACATCACCTGTCAGTCATGTTTAGCATCTTAAGTTATAGAAAACTATTATAGTATAACGTCAAACCCCTTCCCTGGCTTGACCAGGGATCCAGACCTTATGCATCAAGAACAGATTGTATATATATTAGCAAGTAAAATAAATAGGATGACTTGTACTATGACTTATTATATTTTCTTCAATCGACTTGCTGGATACCTGCGTGTCTGCAGACACTGCGTCCGCAGGTAAGGGGGGGTGGAGGTAAGTTAGAAAGAAATAAAAAATTTAAAGAGCTTTTTAGGCAGTTCTGTCAGTTCTTAATTCCCAATACTTGGGTCGAGCGTATCAAAATAAATCGTGTCGTCCTGATTGTATTCATCAAGGTAGTATTCATCTTGTAAATAATCTATCTCAAGCGGTTGGATTATAATCTCCATCGCCTGACCCATCCGGTTAATACCAACAACAGAGCCACCATCGTTGAATTTTTCAAGCAAGTAATTGACAATCTGTTTATGGTTCCGCACAAGTTTCCCATCGACCCTACGGATAACATCATCGGCACGAAGACCGCACGCATAGGCAAGACGGAACTCGTCGATAACCGTCACGGCAGTATGCCCGGCATCATTGAGCTTAACAGCAAAACCAAATTTACCTTTTAGTGGAAGGTCCTCGACAAACGTTCTTCGCTCCTCATAGACATTTGACTGTTTCACCCGTGGTGTACGAGTAACAGTTACCAATCGAGAACGAGTTGGTTCACTTGCGATATAGTCGGCTAATGTTTTTTCAGGAGTCAATATCCAATCACGTTCAAAATAATCTTGAAATATTTTTCGTCCAGGAAATTTATTTTTCCAAAATTTAGATTGGGTAATTTCGTAAGTTGTGTCTACCCCTAAAATCGAATACGATGTTGTCAATGCAAGAAGCATCGCCAAATTATCAAACCGATAAGGCGTCTTCCGCATCAAAGGATGATAGCTAATTGATTTATTAGAATTCTCAGGTCGGTTTATCTGGTGTAGCATTCTTTTGGCAAGATGATAAATTAGAAGCAGTTTTTGTTTCTGCACATCAGGAGCAGCTTCAATAAAAGTCCCATTATGAATCCCGCCAAGCGGAAGAATCAATGGGTCAGCCGAACCTATTTGAGAATAGTAGCGAAGCAAGTACAGATTCAGTTCTTTCTCGCTCCATTCAATACCCGAGAGTTCAGTCAGCACATGCAAAATTGTATCGCCTTGAATTTCCCAAAACGATTTCAGCAAACTGTCGTTTTCCTGTACCCATCGCATATCTTGAGTAAGCGAACGGTTTTTGTACATCTTCGGAAAAAGTGATTTTTGCAACCCGGCGGCATTGTCATTGATAGTGACAACAGGAATTTCATAGCTGTATGTAAACAGCGAATAAAATGTATTTTGTGCCGATGCTGTCGAAGAGATGAGCATCGCAAACGTAAGTATATATAGTATCTTTTTCATACTGTGGAAATAATGGTTTTCACCCATGAAAGCAAGGTAAAATATTTATTCTTTCACAAGTCACCCTGAGCGAAGTCGAAGGGACTTATGAAAGAATTGTAGCTTTTACTGGTCTAAATCCTGTTGAGGCGGTTGTGGAAAATATGCCGATTCAGGTTTTGGGTCAACCAGCTCAATATAAAAGAGTGTAAAAAGGTTACATTAAAAAGTCCAAAATAGCCGGCAATCAAAAATGAAATAGGCAAACCGATAATTACTGCAGCGAACATAGCCGGTATCGATGTCAGGTTGAGTGCTTGAATGATTGAATCAATCGGAAAATTGAGCATCATCCACATTATAAAAGTAAATACCCCAAAGGCAATTCCGAAAGCAAACATGATAAAAAATGCGGCGACATTTTTTCCAAAATGCAATTTAACAAGCTGCACTCCTTCGCTGATACCATCCAGTATGCCTGTATTCCGCAAGACTATGACACGGTAGGCATTATTTGCCATTTGCGATATCATAAAAATAAGAAAGAATGTTATGAAAAATGCGAAAAATGCTCCAAAACCTCCCAGAACATTATTGACAGCAAACAGGAGTACAACAACCAAAGCGATAACTGACATTAGTGCTGAAATGACTACAAAAAATATTATGGCAAGTCCTAAAAACCGTAAAAAATAATCAACGCCACCTGAAAATGCAGTCGAGAATGAAAATGTCCCGCCTCGTTCAATCCGATTGACCGAATCAATAATTGCAGCTTTGGCAAATATAACCATCAATCCCATTATGAGAAAAAGCGGGATAAGCCCAACGTATGCAGCCATCAGTCCGGCAGTGTCGATCTGGCTCATTTGAGTCATATCAAATGGGTTAGTTGCTGAAGTTCCCATCAGATATTCAAACTTCAAATTAAGTCCGGTACCGGCGGCAAACATTCCGAAGATCCATAACCATTTATGTTCCCAAGCTATTTCAAACGACCTGCTGACGATTCTTCCATATTCCATCTGAGATTCCTTTAATAGGTGCTTAATATTTTATATCTATCAAATTGTTTGCAATTTGTAATAAATCAACTTTAATTTATAGAAATATTTTTTTAATCAAAAATCTGAGGAATATATTATGAAAAAGAATCTTTTAATATTATTTGTATCTGTACTATTATTAACTCTTGTAAGCTGTGGCAAAAAAGTAGAAAAATCGGACCAGGGTGTCACAAAAACTCCGGCACCAACTGAATTAAAAGACTCGGTCGTTATTGTTACAGTTGGGGTTGACTCGATGAACGTACTCGAAATTCTCAAGGCGAACCATGATGTACAAGAAGTGTCGTCGGCGATGGGGACTTTTGTCAAGGGTATCGATGGTGTCGAAAATAATATGCACACCTTCTGGTTTTTTGAAGTAAACGGCGAGATGGCGTCCAAAGCTGCCGATCTGATTCCGACAACTCCTTCTGATACAATCATTTGGTATTTCCGCCAACCCGGCTCAGAATCATCTACAGATGCCTCAGAACCATCTGCAGATGGCTCAGGACAGTCAGGCGATTAAGCAAAATAGCCCTAAATTTTCTTATTGGCTTTTTAGCAAAATCGAGTATATTCTTTATATGAATATCTGTTACAAGAAAATTTTCATCTGGTCATTATCTCTTATTCTGTTTGCAGGAGTCATAACTTCGGGACAGAGCAATACTTTTTGCTTGAGTGAGGATAGCGAAGTCAGAACTCAGATTCAATCTTGCTGTAACGATGAGAATACAGGCTGTAGTACTAACAGCAGTAAGGTCGGGCTTGAAGATTGTATCGACTGTATCGACATTGAATTAGATACACCTCTTTTGGCAAAAAGAGAAAAAGTAAATGATTCCGACAGATTTATAAAAACGACTATACTTCAAAAATATATCAACATCATAAATATATCTTCTTTTGATCAAAGAAATTCATATTTCTTTAAATCAAAAATTCGAGATAATCAAAAAAACTATTCCGAAAATTTATCATCAGTCATTTTTCTTTGTTGATTTTCCAACTTTAATTTAATCAAATACTAAATAGCCTAATCATCGTAACATGATTCAGGCGTTAAATTAATTTTGACAATAAAGGTTATGCAAATATGTTAAAAAATAAGAAATTACTAATATTATCAATCCTGTCAGTTTTTGTTCTTGTCAGTTTAATCGGCTGTGCATCAGGCGGTAAAGATTTAGCAGAATTTATGAACAATGACAACGAACTCAGAATTTATGAAATATTCGGAATGGATTGTCCCGGCTGTCATGGGGGTCTGTAAAATCTTATAAGTATGATTCCCGGAGTGGTAGCATCAAAAGCGAATTGGGAAAAACAACAGCTACAAGTTGTGATTTCACCCGAGACAGAAGTAACCGATCAGCAAATTTTCGATGCTGTTAAAGAGGCAAATTTCACTGCCGGAAAGCGGTTGAAGTAGACTTATGAAAACAAATAAAACAAAAACTATACTACCATTGATTTTCATATTTTTCTTCGTACTGAACCTGTTTTGGGTTGATACAGTTTCGTCGACAGGAATCTCTGCCGATGCAGGGCTTACACCTGCCGCAAACCGATGGATTTTCAAATCACAGTTTAGATTTATGAAGCGGGACAACCATCCTACTATGCAGCAGGAAATGAAAATGCAGATGTACCCGATTGTTGTTGCCTACGGTTTAAAATCAAACTTAGCTCTTATGGTTCGTCAGGCAGTGATGAAAAGAGAAATGACTATGATGGGTTCAAATACCGGTTTTGGTGATTTGCTTATTATGGCAAAATACAGACTTGCTCGTATCAACAAACCAAATTATACAATAGGAATAGCTCCAACGCTTGGGATGGAATTTCCGACCGGTGCCGATGAGTTCACTTCAAACAGCTATGACTTACGCTTTGGTACTTACTTTTCAGCAAGAGCCAGACGGTTAGGATTAGACCTTAATATTTCTTATATCTTAAATAATGTCGCGACAACATCTGATAATTCTATTGAAGTTGGAAATGAGTTTTCGATTGTCGGAGCATTAGGCTATCAGTTAAGCATAGGTTCCGATGCAACTTTTTCTATTACTCCGGTAGTAGAATCTGCATACATAAAGATATTAGCTGAAAATGAAAATGGGACAGATATCTCCGATACTGGCGAATCTCTGTTTTTGTTAGCTCCCGGTTTCAAAATTACCTGGTCATCATATATCTTCGAAAGTTTATTACAGATTCCGGTATGGCAAGATCAGAATGGTATGCAAACAGAACGAACCACAAGTATACTTGTTGGTATCAGAATCATGAATTAAGGAATTTATATGAGAAAAAATATTATTTGTATACTTGTCATGCTTCTATTGGTCGGGACTGCGATCGCACAGGAATGCGGTCCATCATGCCCGGCATGTTCAGGTGGTGGCAGTAATAGCGGAGCATTGCTCACTCAAAATGTTTTGATGTTTTCAGGGTTGATGATTCCATCGGCAGATGAAGAGAAAACGGTATTTAACAGTAAGTATGGAGTTTTTAAATGGCTCGATGCCGGCTTAGGCTATGCTGTTGAAACTGAAAAAATACTTTGGAATGTCAGGACGCAACTTTTGTTTGAAAAAGAAAATAGTTGGCAGCCCGGGCTTATTGTTGGGTCTGGCTCGGTGCAAACCGGGGGAAGTGATCAATCTCTTTATGCACAGCTTATGAAAACTTTGAAAGTAAATGCAGACTACAATTTACAACTCTCTGTTGGGAGTGCAACGTTATTGCCTGATTTCGATGAGACATTTTTGCTGAGTGGTGCAAGCTTGGGTTATAAAAATCAATTTGCTATGTTTCTAAATTACGATGGAAAGTCATACCACGAAGGAATTTCTTGGATAGCAAATGAACAATTTTCATTGTCATTATTACTGGTCGAATCAGAAGCGTTAGCTTTTTCTATCAGTATAAGAAAATAACTGTTTGTGAAACCATGTCTCTTTTTGTAGGTATAAGAATCATAAATATATATATTGTCGCAGAAATTTAATTTTGAAGAATGGATATAACTACACAATGACATCTCGCGGAATGAGAACATTTTTATTTCTAATATTAGTTTACTTTAGTCAGGTAAACCCGTTTTATCATGTGCATCATTTTCATGATGACGGTTTAATGGAATTTGAAATTAGTTCTCATCCTGTTGATGTCAATGTCGAACATCCTTCCGACCATACCCATGATGAGCAAGACAAACCTCACTCAAATGATCATCAACATACATACGACAATCAAATCGACTGGCATATCGTAAGAACACAATTGCAAAAAACTAATTCTGATGATAATAGATATATCTTTTGTGCAAACTTAATTATTCTCACCGATAATACCGGCACTTCTTATTATGATATTCTAAAACCACCTCTTATAGATAGTTACAAAACTTCCTCTTTAATCATTCGTGGACCTCCTCTTTTTGCCTGATTTTTCTGATTATTTTACAATACAAATTAGAATAAATTATTTTTCCACTTGGTAGTTTACACTCAAACTGTGAAAGTAGAAAATTAGTTTTATGAAATTCATCAAAGAATTTTTTTATGAGGTTAACCTATGATTGACTATTTCAAACAATCTTTACACAAAAATAACCTGCTGTTCCTGTTAGGTCTTATGGCAATTGTTTTGGCGGTTATTCCAGAAGCATATGCCCATGGTGTCACCGAGGGTGACAAAGGGTATATTCAGGAAAGTTCCGGTCGAATGATTATCCCATTCATTTATCTCGGAGCAAAACATATGGTCACCGGCTACGACCATCTTCTCTTTTTATTCGGCGTCATTTTCTTTTTATACCGATTAAAAGATGTATCTATTTATGTAACACTTTTTGCCGTTGGACATTCAGTCACACTTCTTTCGGGCGTTCTTATGAATGTCAGTATAAATGCTTTTATCATCGATGCTATTATCGGATTTTCAATTGTCTATAAGGCACTTGATAATATGAATGCATTTAAAAGTTGGTTCGGCTTCCAGCCAAGTACAAAATTAGCTACGCTTATCTTTGGACTGTTTCATGGATTCGGTTTAGCGACTAAAATCTTAGAGTACAAAATTTCTGAAGATGGGCTGATTCCAAATCTGTTCGCATTTAACATCGGTGTTGAACTTGGACAAATTATGGGCTTGGCGATAATACTTCTTGTGATAAGTTTCTGGCGACGTTCAGAATCATTTAATAATCACGCATACCATGCCAATGTCGCTCTTATGGCAGGTGGATTTATTTTTGGCGGCTACCAAATGACCGGATATTTTATTAACTAAGAAAAGGAAAAACAGATGAAAAATAATAACATAGATACAAATCCAGAGCTTCCCTCAATGGCGAAACTTATCAAGTCTACTATTTTAGCAATCTTTATCGCTGCCGCTATTCTTATATCAGTTGTGCTTCCGGCTGAGTACGGCATTGATCCAACAGGTATCGGGGAATTAATTGGTTTAGTTAAAATGGGGGAGATAAAAACATCGCTTGCCGAAGAAGCTGCCGCCGACAGAGCCGCTCAAAAAACTCAACCAGATGACAGTTCTGAAATTGTCAAAGAACTGCCTATAGAAACTGCTACGAAGTCAGTTGAAAACATAAACAGTGATGAAATGAAAATCATATTAAAACCTAATGAAGGCAAAGAAATCAAACTTGCCATGCTCAAGGGTGAACAAGTTAACTTTGTATGGTTTACCGATGGCGGCAAAGCAAACTTTGATGCACATGCCGATTCAAAGGCTCTGAAAATTAATTATCACAACTATGAAAAAGGAACTATGGAACGAAACGAGGGAACTATGGAAGCTGCTTTCGATGGTAAACATGGTTGGTTCTGGCGAAACCGTACATCAGAAAATATGATTGTCACGCTTCAGGTCAGCGGTTCATATTCTGATATCAAACTGATGGAATAGAATAATCCCGTGCTGTCAGGCGTCCTCGCCTGACAGCTTTTTTATTTACCCTGAATAATAGTAAAAGTCAGATAGGCACCAACTATTGTAAATGGATTTATCCGCTGGTATTTCGGAAGATAAACAGTGTTAACAGTCACACGCCAGACACGATAAGACATAATTGGAATCGGTGCAAAAAAAGTCTCACCATTGTTTGTTGACTTGGTATTATAAAAAGCAGCATTTATGCCAAACCGAAGTTGTTTCCAAATTCGATATTGATATCCAACAGAAACATATTTGGCTTCGTTCTCAAAAGAGTCATTATATTTTCCAGCTTCCATAAAAATAGCGTCGCCATCTTTTTTACCAAAATCAGCCCGCACCCCAATCCCTTTATTCACTTCATTAAGTCGATCGTAATTGTAACCTTCTACACCGGAGTGGAATGACAAGCCATAAAGATTAATTCCAAAAGACTCAGCCTGAGAAATATTTGTACTAATAATTAAAATTACGATTAATAATATTGTCTGCTTGAATCTCAATAACTCCTCCTTTTATCAGTAATCATAGAATTAAATACTAATACTTATGTGACGTTTGTAAGATATATACTGTTTAGAAATAAGTAAAAAACTTTGGCATATGCATCTGATCCAGTGCTGTCAGGCGGTATCTGTTGATACGTTTCCTCCCCTGACAGCTTTTTATCGTCTTCACCCCAAAATCTTTCTCATTGCCTGAACCGAGCTACCGCTATATATTCCACCGTATGAATATTGATATACAAAAAATCCAAAAGGATCCAAAATCGTTTTTCTTAATCGCCGGACCATGCGTTGTCGAGTCCGAAGAAAACTGTATGCTCATTGCCGAATCGGTCAAAACTATCACCGACAAACTCGACATACCGTATGTGTTTAAAGCATCATTTAAAAAAGCAAACCGCTTGTCGGCAGGTTCATTTTCAGGAATTGGCGATGACAAAGCACTTGAAATTTTACAAAAAGTCAAAGTAAAGTATGGTCTTCCTATTTGCACCGATGTACATGAAACTATCGAAATTGACAAAGCTGCCAAAGTGGCTGACATACTTCAAATCCCTGCCTTCCTGTGTCGCCAAACCGACTTAGTTGTCAAAGCGGCCGAGTCAGGATGTTGGGTCAATATCAAAAAAGGACAGTTTTTAGCTCCCGAAGATATGGCAAAAATCGCCGGCAAAGTTTCAAATGGAAAAATCATGCTCTGCGAACGGGGATCTTCATTCGGCTATCGCAACTTGGTGGTCGATTTTAGAGCCTTACTGATTATGAAAGAAACCGGCTGTCCGATTGTCTACGATGCCACCCATTCGCTCCAACTTCCCGGAGGTGGCGGTGCAGTGTCGACTGGGCAACCGCAATATGTTATCCCAATGGCAAAAGCTGCCGCATCGATTGGTTTCGACGGACTTTTTGTCGAGACTCATCCGAATCCAAGCGAAGGACTCTCCGATGCTGGGGCGATGCTTCCGCTTGAGAAACTGGAACAGATGTTGACCGAAATTTTAGCTGTAAAGAAAGCGTCACACGCATGAATAAAATTTCAACAGAACAATTAGTCGAACGCTTTAAAAATATAAAACTGTTAGCACTTGATGTCGACGGTGTCCTGACTGATGACTCGATTTATTTTGGACCTGATGGGTTCGAGCTTAAAAAATTTAATATCTCCGATGGCTTGTTCATGGTTCTCTCTATGCGAGCAGGGCTTGAGATTGCAATCGTTTCGGGTAGGCATTCAGCAGCGACTGATACAAGGATGAAAGATTTGGGCGTGACCCATGTCTTACAAGCGAAGCTAACAAAGTCCGACGATGGCAAGGTGCTCAAAGGAACCCAAAGCAAAGTAGCCATGATAAAACCTCTGCTTGAAAAACTTGATCTGACATTTGAACAAGTTGCTTTTGTAGGTAATGAAATTTTAGATATAAAACTAGCTAAGCAATGTGGACTTTCGATAGCAGTTGCTGACTCTACCAAACAACTGATCGATGTTGTTGATTTTGTAACTGAAAAAGATGGCGGGCATGGTGCCGTCCGTGAAGTGATAGAATATTATTTTGATGCAATCCAAAAAGATGCGAATGATTATTTGATATGAGCGATTATAAAAAAATGCCCGCGAGGTTATCCTCACCGAAGCCGAAGCTGTCAAAGCGATGGCTGAGAACCTTGACGAAAACTTCGACCGTGCCGTAGAATCAATCTTAGACTGCAAAGGTCGAGTGATTGTTGCCGGGATGGGGAAGTCGGGGCTTATCGGCAAAAAAATTGTCGCGACTTTTAACTCAACAGGGATCTCGTCATTTTTCTTACACCCTGCCGAAGCAATGCATGGTGATTTAGGTCTGATGCGAACCGACGATATTCTTATGCTTATATCAAAATCCGGTCGGCTTGGCGAGATGGAATAACTGATCTCTGCCGCTCGTCGGCTTGCGGTGCCTATCATAGTTCTCTGTGGAACGGTCGATTCGGAACTTTACAAACGTGCCGATATGCCGCTTGATTGTTCGGTCGAACGGGAAGCCTGCCCCAACAATTTAGTACCAACATCATCATCGACTGCTGCACTTGTCATGGGCGATGCTCTAGCAGTGGCACTTCTGCAAGCACGAAATTTTTCCGCCGAAGATTTTGCGACGTTTCACCCCGGTGGTTCTTTAGGCAATAGACTGCTTACAAAAGTTTCCGATGTACATCATGATGGTGCCGAACTTCCGATTGTCAAAACAGACGCATCGATGAATGATATGATTTTGCAAATGACTTCAAAACGGTTGGGATGTGTTGTAACAGTTGATAACTCTGGAAAGTTGCTAGGAATCTTTACCGATGGTGACTTGCGTCGGATAGCCGAACAGTCGGGTTCTTTTTATAATCTGAAAGCATCCGATGTTATGATTCAAAATCCAAAAGCTGTTGACCGTGATGCTTTGCTTGATAGAGCCTTGCAGATGATGGAACAGTTCTCAATTTCCCAACTCCCAACAGTTGACAAAACCGGCAAACTCTGCGGCGTTGTACACCTACATGATATTCTAAAATCTAAATTAGTGTAAATAATAATTATTTTATATTGGAGGAGAACCATGAAAAAAATTCTATTAGTAACGTTTGCTAGTGCAATTATTGCTCTGGCATTTAGTAATGTATTGTTAGCTCAAGAATCAAAAACAAATCAAAATGATAAAACTTCTAAGAAATATTCTATAGGTTTTAAAGTTGGGTATAACTTAGTTAACTCAAATAATAATTTTAGTTTGTCCGAGATTGAGTCTATAAACGAAATGTCTCATGGTGGATATTTTTCAACCTCTTTAAATTCACATTTTTCTATTCAATTGGAGGTTTTATATATTAAAAAAGGATGGAAAGAAACTATTACTATAGTTGATGATGGTGGATTTGTTCTTGGAACGGCAAATGGCAAAATGGAATTGCCATACATAGAGGCACCAATATTGATTAAGTATTCAACAAAAAGTATAAGTAATTTGAACTTTTATATTGCTCCGACAATAGGGTATATACTAGAAGCCGAATATTCCAGCTCTGGGTATTGGAATGACTATTCTGTAGATACAAAGTATTGGTTTAATAATTATAGCTTTGGTTTAGGTCTTGG
Organism: Candidatus Zixiibacteriota bacterium; assembly: GCA_024278935.1. GTDB lineage: Bacteria > Zixibacteria > MSB-5A5 > GN15 > FEB-12 > QQUK01. The sequence continues at coordinate 85,506 of JAJRSF010000003.1, read as the reverse complement.
GCTTGATTATATGTTTAATGTAAAAAATCAACAGATAACTATTGATGTTAGGTATACAGAAGGATTGTCAGATATATACAAGAGCGAAACATTCTCTTTAAAAAATAAAGTATTCTCATTTTATGTCGGTTATGGTATATAATTAAATTTTGTATCAAGTAAAGTTTGTCCGGTCTCGGAAAGACCTGACCTACAAGATTAGTTATAAGAAAATTCTAAACTACAAATTCTTTAGGGGCTTTGCGTTTCAGTTCTAAAACTGTTTGCAGGCGGTTGCTTGTTTTCACCCGTTGATCATTGCTGATTCGGTCACGGGTAAGTTCGTCGAGAGTCGTCTGACGTTCATCACTACGGATAGATTCTTCACGCTCACGTTTGAGTACAATTTTGGTATGTTCTTTTTTATGTTCATATCTCATATTTGATTCAATCATATTAATACCAAACTCGCTCGCTTTTCTAAACTTTATAAACGACTCATCGGTTAGCCTTGTGATCTCATCCACGTCATCAAGCGACAAATTTTTCAATCGTCTGGCAGTATCAAGTTTGACACGATCATACAGATAATCAACATCGTTGATAATATACGACCCTGCAAACGCCATCATGATAACAATAAAATCAATCGCAAATGCAAGCAGAAAAGCAAAGAGTGCCATACGATCCATCTCGGCAAAATCATTAATGACCATCATAAAAGCAGTCTGTCGTGAGTCGGCTGTTTCCATAAAGTCGAGTCGACTTGGCGGTGATGGGTAGGTCGGAGCCAATGCGGTCATGATAGCAATTTCGCTACTCGGGAACATCGCCCATGCATCATTCACGACGACACTTTGCGTTGCAACAGTCAGCGTGCTGTTGAGAGTTCTTCCGATAGAGTCCAGTTTTGTGATATAATTATTTACGATGGCTAAATTATTTTCCGCTTGGTTAATCTTTCCGGTGAAATAGTTGTATACGATTCCTTTACCGGAGCCATGCTTATATTTTTGACCCTGTGTTTTTTTCCATGATGCGACTGTCGCTCTGGCACCTTCAATAAATTCTTGCAAAAATTTGTCGCCGGAACCTTCATCAACAACTGTTGCCCATCCGCTTGTCTGTTCTAAAGTCATAAGCGTCTGCAAGCGGTCGATTTGGTAACGTCCTTTGAGGGCTGCTTGTCGGGAAGTTTTGCTATAGTCTGCGATAACGTCGCGGGCTGCCTCGGTATAGTTTTTCCGAGCAGAATTTACACGTGTATTTTCTTTGAGATTGGTGTCAAAATTTGCGAATGAAAAGAAAATCGAAAACGATGCTGCGATACAGAAAACAGAAATATAAGTCAGTTTATTTTCTTTGATTGTCATCAGGTTCCAGGCTATCCCAAGCATAGCGATTTGCAAACCAAGGGTCCCAATAAGAGCGAGTCTTTCATCGAGCAGAATTGTCATCCCGGCGTAGGGGGTGAAAAATGAAAGTATAGATAATAGTAATGTTCCGGCATATATCATGTAGGTTGTGAGACCTTTTAGAGATTTCTTGAGCATCGGCTCTCCTTTTGGTGACCATGTTTAACGCAATAGAAGTTATTAGTTTCTATATCGGCTAATATTGTGGAATTTTTAGTGGGGGTGAATTAGCATTAATTATAAACTTTTCACGCTCCATATTCGTATAATAGTTCTTAGTTGAGTACCCTTCGACTCCGCTCACAACCTGCAGGTTGTTCAGGGTGACTTATTTGTATTTCAAACTAAAGGAGAAAATTATGCCATGGAAACCATGGGTCGAAATCGAAAAACGAGACACGACCAACACCGAAGCAAAAAAGATGTATGACGAAGTTATGGATAAAACAACAAAAGTCATCCCCGACCTTGCACGGCTGACAAGCACAACTCCGCAAATAGCACTCGATATCAACAGGCTCCACGATTCAATTGCTGATAACAAAACCGGGCTTTCAGTCAAAGAGATTGAAATCGCCGCTTTGATTGTCGCTAACTTCAACGGATGTGTCCACTGAACAGCGTGGCATAAAGAAGCTCTCGGTCGGGAGCAAGATGAAAAATTCGCATCAAAATTTGTACATGATTACACCCAGGCAGGTCTGAACTCACGCGAGAAAGCGATTGCTGATTATGCGGTCAAGATTACCCGTTCGCCAGATGTGGTTTCGCCCGATGATGTCGCAAATTTACGCTCGGAAGGCTTATCCGATAGAGATATTGTCAGTCTCGTTGAGATAATCGCCTATTACAATATGTCTACGAGAATATTCGAATCTTTGAGCACAATTGAGTAGGAGAAAACGGCTCTGAACTCGAAATAAGTTGAGAATCTCATAATAACGTGCTAGACAGCAGCTTAAGCGTGATAGCCACTTTCAACAATAGCTCGTTTTTGCGAATTAATCACTTGCCTAAAATATGAATTTTGCTATATTGTTGGGCTAAATCAGTTGCATCAGCTTAGGCTGCTCAGGCTGAATGAGAATAACTGCGTTCTATGCAAATCTTTAGATTACTGCGTAGGATAGTCATTGCGAACCAAAGTACCAATAGTTGGGTGTGGTTTTTTAATCTTAGAAATCTAAGATCGCCACGTTGCCATTTCGGACTCCTCGCGATGCTGTTTTTTAATCACACTTTAAATAGGTGTGATAAGATGAGAAAGAAATGTTTGGATCGTTAACTGACAAATTAGACTCCGCTTTTAAAAAGCTACGCGGAAAAGGTATCCTTTCTGAAAAGAATATCAAAGATGCTATGCGTGAAGTTCGTCAAGCTCTCCTTGAAGCAGACGTAAACTATAAAGTCGCCAAAAACTTTATCAAAGCAGTCGAAGAACAAGCTGTCGGTACCGAAGTTCTCAAAGCACTCGACCCATCACAACAAGTTATAAAAGTTGTCCATGACGAAATGGTCAAACTCCTGGGAACCAAAGCAGTTCCTGTCGCTCCAATTACAAAAACACCATCTGTATATATGATCTGCGGTCTGCAAGGCTCAGGTAAAACAACACTCTCCGGCAAACTTGCACTTGACGCCAAACGGAAAAAGAAAAAACCACTTCTTGTAGCTGCCGATAATAACAGACCGGCTGCGGTAAAACAGCTCAAAGTTTTAGCAGACTCTATTCAGGTCGAACATTTTTTCCTCGAAGGAAAAACACCTCCTGAAATTTGCTATGCAGCGGTCAAGTACGCCGAAAAGAATTTTATTGATTTAGTAATTTTAGATACTGCCGGACGTTTGCATGTTGATGATGAACTAATGGCGGAGCTTGACGAGATAAAACAAAAAACCAAGCCTGATGAAATTCTGCTTGTCGCCGATGCGATGACTGGGCAGGACGCTGTTAATGTGGCACAATCTTTCAATGACCTTTTACATATTACCGGTGTTGTCCTTTCCAAAATGGATGGTGACGCTCGTGGTGGTGCTGCACTCTCGATCCGTGAAGTAACCGGTTGTCCGATAAAGCTTGCATCGACCGGCGAAAAACTTTCCGACCTGGAAATCTTCCATCCCGAACGTATGGCAACTCGGATTTTAGGCATGGGCGATGTATTATCCTTAGTAGAAAAAGTACAAGAAAATATTGATATAGAACAAGCTACCAAGATGCAGGAAAAACTTCTCAAACAAAAATTTGATTTTGAAGATTTCCTGACTCAAATGGAACAGCTTAAAAAAATGGGACCGCTTGAATCAATTCTCGGAATGATTCCGGGTGCGAATAAAGCTCTCAAAGGTGTAAAAATCGATGAACGGGGTATGGAACGGATGGTCGCGATTATAAAATCGATGACTACCTATGAAAGACAAAACCCAAAAGTAATTGATGGTTCTCGAAAAAAACGAATTGCTGCAGGTTCCGGTAACACGGTTCAATCTGTCAACCAGTTGCTGAAGCAATTTTTTCAAATGCAAAAAATGTTTGGAAATTTTAATAAAAAGAAGATGCGTGGAATCCCCGGTGGGATGCCTCGTTTCTAAAAACTTTTAAGGAGGTCATTTAATTGGCTGTAAATGTAAGACTACTCAGAATGGGCAAAAAGAAACAAGCGTTTTATCGCATTGTTACTGCTGATTCACGCCGTGCCCGCGATGGTCGCTTTCTGGAAATCATTGGGACATACAACCCAATCAAAGTTCCGGCTGAAGTGAGCATCAACGAAGAAAAATTAACACTCTGGTTAAACGATGGTGCTACTCCAACGTCAACTGTAAAAGCTCTTCTAACCCAAATTGGCTTTATTGAAAAATATGAAAAAGCTCAAAAGGGTGAAGATGTTTCCGCTATTGAACTGAAAGCTACTATCAAAGAACGTAAAAAGAAAACTCGCAAAATTAAAAAAGCTGCCCTAGCTGCTGCCGAAGCTGCTGAAGCTGATGCCGCCGCAAAAGCAAAAGAAGCCGAAGAAGCTGCTGCTGCAAAAGCAAAAGCCGCTGAAGAAGCAAAAGCTGCCGCCGAAGCAAAAGCTACCGAAGGCGACGCACCTGCTGAATAGCAGAGTGAACTGCTGAATAGCAGGAAGACTAAAATTATAGTTTGTTGAGTTTAAGAAAAAAATACAAACGATACCTGATACACAAATTGAAAAGGACGTACTTGAAATGAAAGATTTTGTCGGATTTATAGTAAAATCGTTAGTAGATAACCCTGATGCGGTTGATATTCGTGAAGTCGAAGGAAGCCGTACTACTGTCTATGAATTAAGAGTTGGCGAAGGCGATCTTGGTAAAGTTATTGGTAAACAAGGTCAAACTGCTAAATCTATTCGTACTTTACTTGCTGCTGTTTCAGCAAGACAAGGTAAAAGAGCAGTATTGGAAATTTTAGAATAGTCTCGTGAGTGAAACTTATATCATAATTGGCAAACTAGGTCGTTCCAGAGGACTAAACGGTGATTTATATATTACACCGGTGAGCGATGATATCGAACGGTTTTTAGCTTTGGATGAATTCTATGTAAAGAGTAAATCGAAGTGGAAAAAGTTTGAAGTAATCAAAACCGTCCTTATAGGGAACCGTCCGGTGGTAAAACTGAAAGGGGTCAACAACCCTGAAAATGCTGCCGTCTTTACCAATCGTGAGATCGCTCTTTTAAAAGAAGATTTAGAAGAGTTGCCTGATGAATCATTTTATGTTTTTGATTTAGTAGGTTGTAAAGTTGCAAGTATTGAAACAAACGAACCTATTGGTGAAATTATAGAAGTAGAACAATACCCGGCAAACGATGTCTATCTCATTGAGACAGAGGCAAAAGAACTTATTCGTTTTCCGGCTGTGAAACATTTTGTAAAGTCGATTGATATAGATAAGAAACTGGTACTGATTGATAAAGCCGGTATCATAGAATAAGTCGGCTAGGTAAAAATGAAATTTGAAATTATCACTCTCTTTCCTGACTTTTTTAGCCTCTCGCTGAAACAGTCACTTATAGGGAAAGCGGTTGAAAAACAGCTCTTTGACATCGAAATAATAAATCTCCGCGAGTTTGCTTTTGACAAACATCAGACGGTAGATGAAACCCCATATGGTGGTGGTGGTGGCATGGTTCTCAAAGTGGAACCGATCGACGCCTGCTTAAAATCACTTGGGTATCATCATAAGTCTGAAAATGTCAAAAACGATAAAGAAAAAATCATACTCACATCGGCTGCCGGAAAACAATTTTGTCAACCAACAGCGATAGAATATTCTCTTTGTGAACGACTCACGATTATCTGCGGACATTACCTTGGCGTTGATGAACGGATATTAACATTGTATGATATTGATGAACTTTCTATCGGCGATTATATTTTAACCGGCGGTGAACCTGCCGCGATGGTAATGATTGAAGCAGTGGGACGGTTGATTCCGAGAGTGCTTGGAAATTTTGAATCAGCACTTGAAGATTCATACATGGACCAGATTGTTGGAACCCCATGTTATACCAGACCGTCTGAGTACCAAGGTGCTGAAGTTCCCAAAGAACTGTTAAGCGGAGACCATAAAAAGATTAAAAAGTTTAGAAGATCGGAAGCGATTAAAAAATGTTTAACGAATCGACCTGATCTTTTGATTGATGCTGATTTAACTGAAGATGAACATAAATTTGTTGAAAATAAAAGAAATAAAATATAGCGATTGAAAGGAATGATTTCATGAAAAGAATTGCCCAAATCGAGAAGAGTTATATGAGGGATGATATTCCTGAATTTAACGCGGGCGACACTCTTCGTGTCCATGTGAAAATCAAAGAAGGTGACAAAGAAAGAACCCAGGTCTTTCAGGGTGTTGTCATCGGTAGACGCGGAAGCGGAACCAACCAGACTTTCACTGTTCGAAAAATGTCCAATGGTATTGGGGTAGAAAGAGTGTTTCCATCTCATTCACCTAATATTGAAAAAGTTGAACTAATACGTTCCGGTAGAGTTCGTCGTGCGAAATTGTATTACCTGCGCGACCTTACCGGTAAATCTGCTCGTATCAAAGAAAAAATTGTTGATACACAAAAAGCTGCTGAGAAAAAACCAAAAGCAACTCCAAAAGCAGAAGCAAAAAAATCAGAAGATAAATCTAAATAATATTTTTCTGATTTGTTCTAAAATTAAAACGCCTGCCAACGCAGGCGTTTTTTTGTATGAGTGATTTTGTAGTTTGACATATTAAAGACGAATTGAGTTTAGAACAAGAGAGTAAGTTACCTCAGAATTTCTTTTTTCTTTAATACAGCATGAGTGATTTCTATTCGTTTTGCTAAATCTTTCATACCATCTATTAAAATATTCGTCGCAAAGAACCATGTCGTCTCTTTTGTCGTCACATACCCAACATACCAGCCATGACCTATCCCGTTTCTAGTGATGGCACCTGTCTTTGCGAAAAGTTTGAAATTGTCTGTACTATCAACAAGCATGATTTCTTGAAGTATCTTATAGGTTCTTTTTGATATATCAAATTTTTGTTTATGTATATTTTTAAGAAACTCAATCTGTTCCATTGCTGAAATTTCTAATTCTTCACCTAACCAAAATTGGGTGACATTATCGCCGATTAGTTTGTTGCCATAGTTGAATCGTTCAAAATAACTAAGATATGTTTTAATGCCGATTTTTTTAGCGAGTTTCTGATAAAACCAAACACAGGAATACTTAAAAGCAGTTTTCATATTTTGGTCTTTGTTCCATGCATCGTACAATCGATTGGTTCCATCCCATTTTATAATTTCATATTGGTCTTGTATAACAGCTTCTTCTAATGCTATGATAGAATTAACAATTTTAAAAGTTGATGCGGGAGAGAGACGCGTATTAGCTCTTTTATAATTATGAATGTATCTGGTTTTATTATCGAGCGATACAAGAACCATTGTGCCTCGCGCGTCTTGTTCTTTGAAAACAGTAGCAATATCTTTGTCGTTTGTTTCTGCTTGTGATGATGCGAAGTTAATAGAAAATAAAATCAAGATGATAATTATAATTATTCGTTTGATTCGCATTATTATTTCTTTTCAGTTTTTGATGGGGCAGACGAGGGCGTCTGCCGCCCACTTGATTCTGGACTCCGGCTAAAGCCGGAGAGGAGTGGCGGAAGGATGTATTGGTGTATATAATTCTTCTAGAATTAAGAGCTCCAATCACCCCAACCGCATGACCGTGAAAGTTGTGTTGCCGTATTTGCGGGTCTGCACAATTTCGATACCGTCGATAGGGCGGATAGATTCGCATGTGTCGTGCTGGCAAAGAATTAGATGCTCTTCAGTAACTATCGGATGGTCTCGTAATGCCATCAAAGTATCGTCGATGATCCCTTTGTATTGCGGAGGAGCTATCATGATGATGTCGAACTTCTGCTTCTGTTTTTCAAGCCGAGGTATCGCTTTGAAAACATCTTCACGCATACATGTAAGCCTATCGGCGATGTCAAATTTTTTCGCTTGTTTGATAATTGAATCAACTAACTCTTTTTCAAGCTCAACGCCAGTCGCACTAGTCACACCTCGCGAGACTGCTTCAAAAAGGTACGACCCTGTGCCAGAGAAAAGGTCGAGATAGTTTGCCTCATCGAGATATGGTTTCAAATAATCAAAAATAGATTTCCGCAACCGAGTAAGTGGCGGACGAGTAACACCTAAGTTAGGTGCTTTGATAGTGCGATTCTTGAGAGTCCCGGCTACAATTTTAAATTCAAAATTATCAGCCTGTTCTCTTTTTTCAGGTTTATTTATTTTTTTCATAACAGACTAATATTACAACAGTTTTTATCCGATAACAATAATATAAATAATTTTGTTGATTGTTTTGACAAAAGAAAATATCATATAGGTAGATGAAAATGAAAAATCAAAAAAACAGCCAGTTTAACGCTATGATGGAAAACTTAGAAACTACTTTGCACTCTCAAGGGTACAACTCTATTTGTGGTGTTGATGAAGTAGGACGTGGCCCATTGGCAGGTCCTGTTGTAGCTGCTGCCGTTATTTTACCATATGATATTATAATTGAAGGTCTGACCGATTCCAAAAAATTATCACCTGCTAAGCGTGACCGTATTTTTGATGAGATCGCTCAGCTTGGTTTAGTCTGTGCTATTGGAATTTTAGACAACGAAGATATCGACAAGATAAATATTTTACAAGCCTCGCTTATGGCAATGCGAAAAGCAGTTTCTGATTTATCAGAGAACCCTGACTTTGTCATTGTTGATGGCAACTATCCAATCCCACAAATTGTGCAACCACAATACGCTGTTATTGGTGGCGATGCGCTTTGCCAGTCAGTAGCGGCAGCATCGGTTGTTGCCAAAGTTACCCGTGATCGGATTATGGATCATTATCAAACGCTCTACCCATCATTTTCATTTGCAAAACACAAAGGCTATCCAACAGCCGCCCATATTGCTGAGTTAAAAGAATTTGGTCCGACAGATATTCATCGGAAAACTTTTAAGCCAGTTGCCGACATTATCAATCAGTATGACCTCGTCTAACTTTAAAAAATCATATACAAAAGAAAACAGAGCTCGTGGCAAAGAGTTCGAAGAACTTGTCGGGAAATATTTCGAAGAGAACGGGTATAAGATAGTCGAAAAAAACTGGCAGGCAGGTCGTAAAGAAATCGACTTGATTGTGCAGAAAGAAAATCTTCTAATTTTTGTCGAAGTAAAATCGGCGTCATCAAAAAAATTCGGACATCCATCAGAGCGAGTAGACAAGCGAAAAATCAAAAACCTTTCAATTGCCGCATAGCAATTTATTCTTGTACATAATTTATCAGGGCTGGATATGCGTTTTGATGTTGTCACTTTTGTTGATGGTATCCTCGAGCATTACGAAAATGCTTTTGATGTGTCGGAATAAAGTTGGAAATCTATAGTAAATTGCTTCTTAAAATAAAGATAAAGATTTACCCTAAAATAGCCGTTATTAATAGATATGGATACAAATATGATACATCAGTATGAAAATATGCATAAAATCGGCGAATCGGTTTTATCGGTTATTTATAAAGCCTTTGATTCTGAGAAACAGATTCAGGTGTTAGTGAAACAGCTCAAACCATCTGATTCTATCAAACGTGATCTGCCGAAGATTAAAAGATATATTGATATCAAAAACAAAAATCTTTGCACTGTCTTAGCGGTTGAACAAAATGAAAAATCGACTCAGATTGTCTCCGAATATCTTGAGGGTACTCCATTACAAAAATATTTAAAGCAGGAAGAATTCAGTCAAGAAAGTCTGCTGAAACTACTCCTACAAATAACCAATGGTCTTTCGGCTCTTCATAGAGAAAATCTCCATCATGGCAATTTGAAACTTTCGAATATAATTATTAAAAATGATGGGCAGGCAGTTCTGACCGATTTTGGGCTATCTCCATTTGAGAATTTTCAAAACTCTCCCGAATTTATCGCACCCTATGAAGCGTATCACTTTTTAGCACCTGAACAAGTGCAGAACAACCCCGTAACATTCCAGACAGACTTTTTTGCTCTAGGTGTTATTGCTTATCGAATTCTGATTGGGAAACTTCCCTTTGAGGGGCAAAACGAAGATAAACTCTCTCAGGCAATAATAGAGTATAGTCCGGATTACTCAGAAATTGGTGATAGTTCAAACGATAAAGCTGTTTCGCTCCTCTTAACAAAACTTCTCGCCAAAAATCCAAAAGACAGGTTTGTTGATACATCGGAGCTTAAGGCGACTCTTGAAGAAATCATGTTGATCCACACAAACAGCAAACGACCTCTTGTAGAAGAAGAGGCACAAAAAAATCCTCGTAACTATCTGATACTAAGCGTCTTAATCTTTATTGTCCCAACTTTGTGGATTATTGCTTATCTCGCATCATAAAAATTCATATCTAAACTTCACATTTCTATCTCATTTGCCAAAAATGTATTTACCTTGCTGAAAAAAAGAAGTATGTTAGAAAGTAGGCTAAAAATATAGGAATTAGTGATAATATATGAAAATCAAACATAATGATTAAACGATAGATATAAAACAGGAACTACCTGTTATTCCGCTTCGCGATGTAGTCGTTTTTCCACACATGATATACCCACTTCTTATTGGTCGGAATTTTACTATCAACGCCTTGCAAGAAGCGATGTCTGACGATAAACAAATTCTGCTCCTTTCACAAAAAGAAGCATCGGTCGACAAACCAAAACCAGCTGATCTTTACGAAGTTGGTGTTGTTGCTCGTGTACTGCAAGTGATGAAAATGCCGAATGGTACTTTTAAAGTTCTGGTTGAAGGACTTATTAGGGCGAGTGTTAAAAAAGTAACCAAAAAAAATAAATATTTCTCAGCAACGACAGAAATTGTAGAAGCACAAAAAGAATCTACCGACAGAGAAACAGAAGCTTTGTGTCGGGCAGTCTCCGAACAATTTTCTGAATATATCAGACTCAACAGAAGAGTCCCGGACGAAGTTTTGGTAACCCTTGCATCAATCAATGAGTATCAACAAAAGTCAGATACAATCTCAGCTCATATTTTACAAAAGATAGAAACCAAACAATCGATTCTAGAAGAGTTTGATATAAAATCACAGTTTGCGATTCTCTCCGATATTTTAAATGAAGAAATAGAGATATTAAAAATCGAACAGGAAATCGATGGTACCGTGCGGGAGTCAATGACTCAATCGCAACGTGAATTTTATCTGCAACAACAATTAAAAGTTATCAAAGATGAACTCGGGCAACATGACGAACCTACTGCCGAAGTCGATGATCTCTACGCAAAAATTGAAAGCTATGATTATCCGGTCGAAGTAAAAAATAAAGCGGAAGAAGAAATAAAAAAACTAGCCAAGATGCATCCCTATTCAGCCGAAGCAGGAGTTGTTCGTTCATACCTCGATTGGCTCTTAGGCATTCCGTGGAATAAGCCAACCAAAGACCGAGTTGACTTTAAAGAAGTAAAAGCGATTTTAGATGGCGACCATTTCGGACTTGATAAACCAAAAAGCAGAATTATAGAACACCTTGCAATAATTCGGTTAGCCGGAAAAGTAAAAGGTTCTATCCTTTGTTTGGTCGGTCCTCCGGGGGTTGGTAAAACATCGGTTGGTCGTTCAATCGCCAATGCGATGAATCGTAAATTTGTTCGCATGTCACTCGGTGGCGTACATGATGAATCCGAAATCAGAGGACACCGAAGAACCTATATCGGTGCATTGCCGGGAAGGATTATTCAGTCACTCAAAAAAGCTGGCTCATCAAACCCGGTCTTTCTCTTAGACGAAATTGATAAAATTGGCAAAGACTTTCGGGGCGACCCTGCCTCGGCACTTCTTGAAGTGTTAGACCCGGAACAAAATGGAACCTTCGCTGATAATTATATCGAAGTCGAATATGATTTATCAGATACACTCTTTATCACAACTGCAAACTCGATAGCATCAATACCACCGGCTCTTCGGGATCGGATGGAAATTATACAACTACCGGGCTATCTTGATTTTGAAAAACTTGCAATTGCCAAAGATTTCCTTTTGCCAAAACTTTTGAAAGAACTAGGCTTATCAAAAATAGCTATAACTTTTCAGGATGAATCGCTATTTGAAATTATCAGAAGCTACACTCGCGAATCAGGTGTGCGTGAACTTGAACGTCAGATAAGTGCCGTGCTTCGGAAAATAGTTGTTGATGTTGCTTCGGGAAAAAGAATTAAGAAAGTTGATATTACAATAAATAAAATACACAAAGCTTTGGGCGTTCCAAAGTTTGAAGATTCAAATTTGAAAACAACACCAACTATCGGTTATGCCGTTGGGCTTGCATGGACTGTTGTTGGCGGTGAGACATTGCCTGTTGAAGTTGTGCCGTTGTATGGAAAAGCAAAACTGACTTTGACAGGGCAACTTGGTGATGTCATGCAGGAATCTGCTGTTGCGGCGTTATCGTATATCCGTAAAAACAGAGAACAGTTTGGATTGTCAAAAGACTTTTACGATCATCTGGAATTACATGTACATATCCCGGAAGGTGCCGTTCCAAAAGACGGACCATCAGCCGGTGTGACTCTTATTACTGCACTGCTTTCGTCGCTTGTTGAGATTCCGATCCGTACCGATGTTGCTATGACCGGTGAAATTACTTTGTCCGGCGATGTGTTACCTATTGGTGGTCTCAATGAAAAACTACTAGCCGCAAAGAGAAATGGCATAAAAGAAATTATTGTACCGTATAAAAATAAAAAAGATGTAAAAGAACTTCCGGCAAATCTTCTTGAAGGACTCAAATTGCATTTTGTTAAACGTGTAAAAGAAGTATTGCAAATTGCTATGGTGACTACACCATATGTCAAAAGAAAAACAGTTCGTTCGGTTGGTAGTCGTCCGCGTTTATAATTGTTTTAAAAAAATAGAGATAAGATATACACAAGTTGAAAAACATAGACGTAAAATTTATCGGTTCTTTTTATAAATTACATCAACTCCCTAAAGATTCTCTACCTCAGATTGCCTTTGCAGGGCGGTCAAACGTGGGGAAATCTTCGTTGTTGAATAAAATTACCGGTCATAGAAAAGCTGCCAAAGTTTCCCAAACCCCAGGGAAAACAAGAGCCTTAAATTTCTTTTTGATAAATGAAGAATTTTATTTTGTCGATTTACCCGGCTACGGCTACGCAAAGGTTTCAAAAGTCGAACGGGAATCATGGGGTCAGTTGATTGAAGATTACCTTGTCGCAACTGAAAATCTCGCAGCTCTAATGCTCTTGCTTGATTGTCGTAGAGACCCAAACCAGGAAGATGAAGAGCTTATCAAATGGCTTGCAGAAAAAGAACTTCCCTGTATGGCGATTCTTACCAAGACAGATAAAATTACCCGAGACAAAACGAACCGCAAAGTGAGACAGATTTACAACTCCTACGGACTGAATGCGATTCCGTTTTCGACCACAAAGGGAACCGGCAAAGACGAAGTGCTGCAAGCTATCTTTGCTTTGATACAGAAGAAAAAATGAACCTTACATAATAAAGATGAACATGGGAAAAAACAAAATTATTGTTGGATGTCAATGGGGAGATGAGGGGAAAGGCAAAATTGTCGATCTTCTAGCTGCCGATGCTGACGTTGTCGCTCGGTTTCAAGGCGGAGTAAACGCGGGGCATACTATTATCGTTGAAGATAAAAAATATGTACTGCATCTGATTCCATCAGGAATCATTCATCCCGGAAAAATTTGTGTGATTGGAAATGGCGTTGTCTTAGATCCATTCGGATTTAAAGAAGAGCTCGATTTTCTCACCGAACAAGGTATTGATTACAAAGGTCGACTCTTTATTTCATCGGCTGCGAATCTTGTGCTACCGTATCACAAAATGATCGATGCTGTCGAAGAATCCAAACGGGGTACATCGTCGATTGGTACTACCAAGCGTGGTATAGGTCCTGCCTATGTCGACAAAGTTGCTCGACATGGTATCCGTATTGCAGATATTTTTTCACCGGACAGATTGAAAAAACGTCTGGAGTATCAAAAAGAAATCAAAGAAAAATATTTCACCGGTTCAACCGATGAACGAGCTGATTTAGAACGGACATATAACGATCTTATTGCTATGATAGATCTGTTTAAAGAGCTTGCCGTTGATGTTTCACTTTTATTACACAAGGCTTACAAAGAGGATAAGACGATTCTCTTTGAGGGTGCTCAAGGTTCGATGCTTGATGTTGACCTCGGAACCTATCCGTTTGCGACATCATCGAATACAACATCGGGTGGTGCCTTTACCGGTTTAGGTATGGGACCTCGGATGGTTGATGAAGTTGTTGGAATTGTCAAAGCGTATACAACTCGTGTTGGTGCGGGACCATTCCCGACGGAACTTGTTGATGAAGCAGGTGAAGAACTCCGCCGTAAAGGGGATGAGTTTGGAGCGACAACCGGGCGACCTCGCAGATGTGGCTGGCTTGATTTAGTACAACTTCGGCATGCAGTTCGAATCAATGGTGTTGATTCTGTGGCGATTACAAAACTAGATGTTTTAGATGGTATGGAACAAATTGATGTTTGTGTTGGTTATGAATTAAACGGCGAAACATTAAAAGAAGTGCCACTTGATTTGGCTGAGCTACAACATGTCAAACCTGTCTATAAAACTTTCCCGGGATGGAGCGATCCTACAACCGGTAAAGTACATTTTGATGAGTTACCTGAAAACGCCCAAAAATATTTAAACTATATAGCCCGAGACTTAGATGTTAAAATTTGTATAATATCAACAGGTGCAAAAAGAAAAGAAACTATCAAGGTTTTAGTATAAACAAAAAGGAAAAGAATGAAAAAAGCTTTATTAACTTTAACTGCTCTTATGGTATGTTCTGCGGTCGCTTTTGCCGGTGACTCAACTGAATATAAACATAAGATGGATTCTACGGAACACAAAATGGAAATGAAAAAAGATACAACAGAAGCAAAAGCAAAAGCTCCAGAAATGACAACAACCAAATTAGGTGTAAAATATACAGAGCTTGTTGTTGGTGAAGGTGAAGAATGTAAACTCGGAAGTAAAGTTGAATGTGATTATACTCTTTGGTTTGCTGATGATGAAGGTAATAAGAAAACCAGATTCCAAAGTTCAAAAGATCCTAATCCACAAACAGGTAAATCATCTACATTTGTTTGTACTCTCGGTCGAGGTCTTATAACAGGTTGGTCTGATGGTATGGTTGGAATGAAACCTGGTGGAACTCGAATGATGGTTATTCCTCCACATCTTGGTTATGGTAAAGGCGGACGCGGTATTCCAGCAAATACTACTTTAGTTTTTGAAATTGATTTGATTCAAATTATTAAATAGTAAACCTCGTGAAAACGGGGAGCATGTTAAAACCCTCAAATTTTTACATGTAATATAGTAAGGCAGAATCATTTTCGGTTCTGCCTTTTTTATTTGCGTCATCATAGTTATCCACAACCGAAAACAACTTTTTCGCTGTAATGTTATTTGCATTACGAGGTTACAGCAAAATGGGTTTGCTTTTCGAAATACGGTTATTTTTGATAACTTTGCTTTTTTTATAAAAACATTTATTTCCATATAATACAGGGGGAGCCTACGAAACAACGATGAGTTTGTAGGGAAAGTGTAATGTTATGAAAGCGGCAGCAGTATACAAGGCTGGTTCCCGGGTCAAGCCCGGGATGGTTTATTTTGGTATACTGTATTAAGTCTTCTACCACAAAAAAATATTGACAAAAGGGATATATCTGCCGATATTAGTTATGTGCATAAGCACATAACAGGAGAATGACAATATGCCGAGACCGAGAAAAAAACGATGCTGTCAGAACTACCAAGCCGACAGAATTTATAAACCGCAAGGGATTGCTTTAGCTGATTTAGAAACGACAACATTGTCGCTTGATCAGTTTGAAGCGATACGTCTTTGTGATATAGAAAATTTATCGCAGGAAGATGCCGGGGAGAAAATGGGTGTTTCGCGAGGGACTATCCAACGCCTCCTGTATAAAACTCGAAAACAGATAGCGGAAGCTATACTTCATAATAACGCAATAATTTTAAACTTAAAAGAAAGCCAGGATTGCCATGTTGACATGCATCCCAACCAACGGAAACGCCGGACTCAAAGAGAGCGTAAGTGATCATTTTGGATCATCATCATTTTTTACATTATACAATAGTGAAACGAATGACATTGAAGTTATCGAAAACAATAACGCTCATCATAGTCACGGAACCTGCCATCCACTGAACCAACTGACAAAATATAAAATCGACTGTGTCGTTTGTAACGGCATGGGGCGTCGTGCGATCGAAGCACTCAACTTTGAAAAGATAAAAGTCTATAAGTCGTCATCAGTAATTGTCGAAGAAATCATTGACGAAATGAAATCAGATAAGTTGACCGAGATGGATCCGCTCAAATCATGTCATGGGCATGGACAAAATGTATCAGAGCATTTTCCTCATAGAGAAGGTCGGGGGGCAGGCTTTTGGCAACGTCAGGGTCGAGGTCAAGGTCGCAATTCGGGGAATGGCAAAGGAAACGGTCGCGGTCGGAATCAAGAGTAGAAGTATTTAGGCGAAGTGTAGGTTTTTAGCAACTTTTAGATAATTGGCAGAACCACTAAAGAGCTTAAAGCTCGTTGGGTTCTTCCCTACTCTTCTGAAAGTTATCAATCAAATAAATCAGGCGAAGCCTGGCTCAGCTTGCAAGCTGTGCAAAAAAAAAGCCTGCGGAGGAGCAGGCTTTTTCTTAGAGGTATAATGAGGTATAACTAAATTTTTACTTCAGAGTATGTTTCATACTCATTGAGTATTTTTTCGTACTCGCAGATAAAGTATACTAAATTTATCTATCTTAAATGTCATAATACGGTCATAAATTAAAATAATTTGATATTTATGATGCTAATTGTGTTTTTACAGCTCCTAATTCACTTTTAACAGGTTTTCGGCAATGATTATAGCCATACCAGATAAGCAAAATTCCGACAAATTCGCCAATATAGAGTGCTTCGGTAAAACCTGCTCGGCTGAATCCGCCACCGATACCGGGGAGAATGGCACCGATAGCTATATAAATATTACCGATATAACGGTTTCGGAACTCTTCATTTTTACGAAAATTAAATGCGGAGTAAAATGCACCGCCGATTAGAAATAGTCCGGCGAGACCATTGATAAATGGTGAGACTTTGCGAATCGACTGCCATCCGAGAACTTTTGAGTTTAAAATAGACGGGTCGACCAGCGACATATTAATTGGAGAGAGAATGACAAAAACCGATGTGATCGAAACGACAGTCAATAATATACCAACTGAAATATGGCCGACTTTTTTGCCCAAAAGCAGATAGACCGAACCGATAGCAAGCGGTGCACCACCAAGCAATGCCCCTAAGATGTACCATAGCTTGAAGTTAAGCACGCTCCATCCAAAGAGAGTATTGATAGATTCAACACAGGTACCTGCTCCATATGCGATAACACCAAGCCCCCACCAGAGCATATAATAGGCATCTTTTTTCTCAGCGTAGCGTGATAAGATGATATAAGCAAAGTAAGCAGAGATAAAAGTTGTCAAAATAGGGATATAATGCGAGTAGTGTATAAGGTTTTCGATAGTCATATATTCTCCTTTAGATTAATAAGACTATTTAAGTCAATTTTATGTTGTTTTGTGTCATTTCAAGGTCATATAAATTATCTCTAAATTTATTGAAATAAAGTTTGACAAATGGATGGAAATCAGTATTTTAGGCTTCACCTGAACCACTACTTCGGTAGTGTTATGGGGGTGTAGCTCAGGGGTAGAGCATCTGCCTTTTAAGCAGGTTGTCGATGGTTCGATTCCATCCACCCTCATTTTTTTGATTATTATCGTTTTAATAAAAAGACCCTCAAACAGGCTTAATGTTTGAGGGTTTTGTTTTATCTGAGTCATTTTTTGACAAGCTTACAATTTATGGGGGCAGCATGATATATGATAAGTATCAGCGGATAAAGAAAATCCCCTCAAACACTCTCGATGCCTGAAGGGATTGTTGTATGATAGGTTGGGAACTTTAAAAACTATTTTTAATAAATGTGAGCTATATAGAATCTATATCCAGTTAGAAACTATTTTCTTTATCTATCTCTTATACTGATATTTGAGTATTTTAGTTTCATTAAATCTGTTAATTTATGTTAATGTTGAAACAGAGCTTAATTTCTTGCAAGAAAACCGATAATTAGCTTTATTAGATGCTTAATATAAAATTTACTTAAACAAGTCACCCTGAGCGGAGTCGAAGGGACTTGAATAATTTGAAAAAAAGATTTTTGAAAATATAGAGGTTAAAAATGGATTACAAAATTAGAACAAAAATAGCACATATACTTCTTGAAGATAAAGTTGCTATTGGGACCGAAGTTACAATTTTAGGTTTGGTGCGTTCAAGTCGTGTCAGTAAAGAAGTTGCATTTGTAGATATCAACGATGGTTCCTGCATGGGCAATATCCAGGCTGTGTATGGCGACCCATCGAGCAACGATACGCTTGGAAAAGTCACCACCGGTTGTTCTGTGCGAGTCAAAGGGAAACTGATCGAGTCGCAGGGGAAAGGGCAGAAATATGAAATCGAAGGTGCTTCAATTGATATAGTCGGTGAGGCAGATTCCAGCTACCCGCTTCAGAAAAAACGGCACTCGATGGAATACCTTCGCGAGATAGCACATCTTCGTCCTCGTTCCAATACCTATGGTGCCGTGACTCGGATGCGTTCCAAACTTGCTTATGCGGTACACAAATTTTATCAGGACCAAGGTTTCTATTATATCCATACGCCGATTATTACAACCTCTGATTGTGAGGGAGCCGGCGATATGTTTCGGGTCTCGACTTTGGATTTTAAAAACATTCCGGAAAAAGATGGTGGCATTGATTGGGACTCTGACTTTTTTGGGTCGGAAGCATACCTTACTGTCTCGGGTCAGCTTGAAGGTGAAATTTTAGCAACTGCCATGGGTGACATATATACTTTTGGTCCGACATTCCGTTCTGAGAATTCAAACACAGCTCGTCATGCATCGGAGTTTTGGATGATCGAACCTGAGATGGCGTGGGCGGAGCTGACTGACAATATGGATTTGGCTGAAAACTTTATTAAGTATCTTATCAAGTTTGCCTTTGATGAGTGTGCCGATGATATGAAATTTTTTGGTCAATGGATTGATAAAGAACTTATCGGTTCACTGCAGTCAGTCTTAGATTCTGATTTTGAACGGATATCATATACCGATGCTATCAAATTACTCGAAGATTCCAATAAGAAATTTGATTTCCCGGTCAAGTGGGGAATTGATATGCAGACGGAACATGAACGGTTTTTGACTGAAGAAGTTATGAAAAAACCTGTCATTGTGTATGACTATCCGGAAACTATCAAACCGTTTTATATGTATGTTAACGATGATGAAAAAACTGTGCGGGGTATGGATGTACTAGTTCCTCGTGTTGGAGAAATTATCGGTGGATCGCAACGTGAACATCGCTTGGATGTTTTACAAAATCGTATAGATAAAAAACAGATGGACAACATGGAATCATACTACTGGTATCTTGAACTTCGCAAATATGGAAGCTGTCCGCATGCTGGTTTTGGTCTTGGCTTTGAACGGTTGATAATGTATATCACCGGTATGGCAAACATCCGCGACGTTATCTCATTCCCAAGAGTTCCACGCTGGGCGAAGTTTTAGAAGCTATGCTTCTTTTATTGTATTTTGGGAAAGTAGATACAACTTGAAGATGGTTACCTATTTATAATTTTTTATTAATGTCATTCCCAACTTGATTGGGAATCCAGAAATGGGTGGCACACCCTTTAGGGTGTGGAACTTTTCAAGAATAGAAACCTACCCCAAGGGGTAGGCTACCCAGTTGACGATAGATAGTAGGTCGGGTTCCAACTGTTCACTTTAGCGAATGCAGAACCCGACATCTTATCTAACGAAACAGGGAGAAAAAATTAAAAATGTTTAAAAAATTAAAAGATAAAATAACAAAATCCTTTACAGATCCAATAGAAGAACATCCTAAAGAAACAAGAAAAGTTAAGTATTTGTATTTCTTCTTAGGGTTATTTTCTTTAATTGGAATTATATGGTCAGCAAATATATTTATGGCTCTTGAAATACCAACTGCTAATGATTTTGTTAGTAAGCAATATACTTTAATAAAATTTGAAGTTACTGGAAATTTAAAAAGAACTTATTACAACATTGAAGTTAAAGAGTTTTGTGGAAAGTTTACTCTTGGAAGAGCAATGCTTTCTGATTTACATAAAAAAGCGTTTGTTGATAATGTCAAAGTTGGTGAAAAGTTTACATGTAAAATAAAAAATAATGATGTTGAAAAAATGATTGATTGTGATAAAATTAAGCTTTGGGAAATTACAACAAAGACAGACACTTTTTTGTATTTGTCAGATACGATAGATTCTGAAAAAGAAGAAAAATCATTTTTTGCTCCTATAATATTTTTGGTTTCTTTATCTGCTTCACTTTATTTTTTCTATGGCTTTTACATCGTTAAGAATTATAAGAGAAAACGTAAAAAATAAATGCCTAACACAATAATAACAGAACGACAGATTGTAACTGCCAATGCTTTTCAGAAATCTATGATTGAAAAGCTGTATGACAAATCTGTCTATGAAAATACAATAGTCGAAAACATAACCTATCTTTCAGGTGGTCTCAAAATCAAAGGGTATGTTGCATTTCCAAAAGAAGCTGGCAACTATCCTGTCCTGCTTTGGAACCGTGGTGGCTACAAAGACTCAGGTGCTATTGAAGAGTTGACATCATTTTTGATTTTAGCATCAACAGCCGTCTGGGGTTATGTCGTGGTTGCATCGCAGTACCGTGGCAACATGGGCGGGGATGCATCGGAAGATTGGGGGGGCAAAGATGTCGACGATGCATTGAAGATGCTTGGAGTCGCCGAAGAACTTCCGCAGGCAGATATGAGCCGGGTTGCTATCGAGGGTGCCAGTCGTGGAGGGATGACAACCTACCGAGCCTTGGCACGAGAGCATCGTTTTAAATGTGCGATGATACACGCAGGAATCGCTGATGTTTTTGAGTTGGCAAAAGAAGATGAACGGTTTGCCAAGTTGATAGACAAAATTACGACAGACCTTCCACCCGATGAACGGACTGCAAAGTTGTCATCGCTATCGGGTGTGTATATTGCTGATAAATTTAACAAAGAGTGTCCGATACTTCTGATGCATGGCACAAACGACAAAGCGGTTTCAATTTTGCATTCTGAGTCAATGGCAAAAAAATTGACACGTTTAGAACACCCCCACGAGTTTAAAGTCATCCAAGACGGAGGGCATATTTCTCTCAAAGATGGTTCCTATAAAGAAATCGACGTGCATCGCAAAGCATGGCTTGCGAAATATTTGTAAAATTATGTTGGGGCAGACCTATGTGTCTCCCCAAATCTAGGTGAACACATAGGTTCACCCCTACAAAAGCATAAATATCACAGCTTGACTCTACTATCAACATTTCCGTTATTAACATTCATAAATAAACAAACATTAAAACAACAGGTATGCATATATGTCATCTACAACTGCACAAAAAATACCACTCACCCAACAACTGGCATCGCTTAACCGCCCGTTCTGGATGGTCAACATCATGGAGATGTTTGAACGTCTGGCGTACTATGGCGTTCGGGTTGTTATTCCAATTTATATTGCTCAGGCTGATGAAGTCGGCGGGCTTCATTTTTCTCACATTGATAAAGGAATTATCTTTTTCTGGTGGGCAATTTTCCAATCATTCCCTCCATTAGTAACAGGTGGGTTCGCCGATAGGTATGGTTATAAAAAAACTATCTCGATATCGATAGTTTTAAAAGTTATCGGCTATATTATGATGGCTACGCAGACAGCATTTTGGCCATTCTTGACAGGTTGTTGTATTCTCGCTTTAGGTACCGCAACATTTAAACCGGGTGTGCAGGGTACTATGTGTCAGTCGATGACCAAAGAAAACTCATCGGTTGGTTGGGGTACTTTTTATATGCTTGTAAATATCGGCGGGTTCTTAGGACCTCCACTTGCAGGACTTCTGTTGGGTTGGGGATGGGACACCGTCTTTTATGGTTGTGCCGGTATTGTCTCGCTTAACTTCTTGATGCTCTTTACTTACAAAGATCCGGAAGCAGGCGGTGACCAGACTGCTTCTATGTTAGATACATTTGTAATGACAATTAAAAATTTCATGAATCTGAAGTTGATTGTTTTTATACTTATCATGTCAGGTTTCTGGCTGATGTTTATGCAGCTCTTTGATATGCTTCCGAACTTTATTGTAGATTGGGTTGATTCATCGGCTGTTGTAAAATCATTTGGGATACCTGATTTTATGCTTCAGAAAAATTCGCTTCGTGGAGCTCAGATTTCTCAAGAGTGGATGATAAATATTAATGCCGGGCTGATTGTTGTCTCGGTTGTGTTTGTCTCTTGGTTAGTTTCTAAAATGCGACGGATAACATCGATTGTACTTGGAATTGTTTTGGGTTCTTTAGGTCTAATTGTTGCTGGGTTTACAACTGCCGGGTCTATGTGTTTGATGGGAATCATGATGTTCTCAGTTGGTGAAATGCTCGCCTCGCCGAAGATGAATGACTATCTTGGTGTGATTGCTCCTGAAGGTCAAAAAGGTCTCTACATGGGCTACGCAAATATTCCGACAGGTATCGGTTGGGCGATTGGTTCCAAAGTTGCCGGCGATGTCTATGAAACTCAGGGTGATAAAGCTAATTTGGCGATTGACTATCTTGCTAATAATTTCCAACTGACAGATATTGCCAGAACCGATGCGATGAATAAACTTGTTGAGGTGACCGGAAAGAATCATCAGGAGGTGACCAATATTTTATGGACAGAATATGACCCATATACAATTTGGTACCGCTTTGCTGCGATTGGCTTAGTCTCGGCAGTGATGATGTTATTTTATGCCCAATGGGTGAAAAAAGCTGAAGACAAAGAAGGCGTTTAGAGAATTCTATAAATAGAGATAGGGCAATGCTCTGTCGGTACAATTTATTATAAGGAACAGGCTTGCCTGTTCCTTTTTTTATGCGTAAAATTTTATCGAAATAAAATAATAATTATCCATCACGTTTGGTTAAGATAAAAACACCAATAGAGAATAAAATCAGACCTGAAGTTAACAACACTCCTACCGGTAGCATCATTTCATTAAAGCTGTATCCTCGCCAGATAGCTCCCTCGAGCGACACAATTCCCCATTTGACAAATGAGAAATTAGAAACGGTAATCATCCATTTTGGCATCGCAAACAGAGGAATCATCCCTCCGCCGGTAATCGACATGATAAGCATGATAGCCATGCCCGCTCCGCCGACTGATTGTTCTGTTTTACCGATGACAGATATGAACATCATAAGTCCGACAAAACAAAATGCCGAGGAAAAGAGTGCAATTGCGAGAAACGGTAAATTATCTAATCTTACGTCAAAGGCGATTTTCCCTAAGAGAAGTAATATAGATGAGACCGATATGATAGTAATAAAACAGGCGAGTCCTTTACCGGCTAAAATTTGTGTGCGACTAATTGGAGCTATACGTAAGCGGGTATAGGTTCCTTTTGTTTTTTCAGTTACAATTGAAACCGCAAATGCCGATGTACATCCTATTAATGCCCAGAGTATTGCTGCCGGAAAAGTTATTTCGTAAGCGTTGCGTGGATCGCCGATTGTGCTTTTGGTGACATCGACTTTTTTAATTTTAGGTCCTTCCATAAATGAACTGCCTGATTGACCTGAATCGCTTGTACTTCCTGAACTTCCCAGCACGATGCTACTGTCAAATCCATCGATAAATGTTTCCAGACCAGAGAAAAACTTTTTGTAAATCTTCTTTTGATCGCCAGTCATCGATGAACTGGTGTCAATAGTTTTCATCTCTTCAGTAATACCACTCAGCATACCTTGCGGGTTGGAGAAGTTTGCCATCATCATTTCAAAAGAAGTTTTTATAATTATCCCTTTGATAAGTTCCGAAGTAAACCGTTTTGATGGGTCGACTCCGAGTTCCAAAAAAGAGCTGTCCGTTTGGAAACTGTTTTGTGCTTGTGTGAAACCTTTATTTATTTTTATAAAAGCAGTTCTCTTACCTTTGAGTACTAATGCGAAGGCAGAGTCTGATGTTGTATACACAGCAGTAAGCATTTCAGATGCGGAGAGATTTTCAATAAATTTTTGCGAGTATTCAGTTTTGTCTTCATCTGCTATTGCAATTTTTACCGATGATACAGATCCTCCACCGGAACCGCCGAAGATTGCTCCGAATAGTAATGCCATGAGGAGTGGGAACCCGATTATCCAGAATAGACCTGCTTTGTCTCGAGTCAGCAGTTTAATATCTTTTAGTGCTAGAGTTAGAATAGGTTTCATTAGTCTCTCAGCCTCCGCCCTGTTAGGTTTAAAAATACTTTTTCTAAATCAGGTCTGTTAATGTGTATAGATTTAAATTTAATATCTAAAGCAGAAAGCTCATTGATGATATCTATCGGACTATCTGTTTCTATGCTAATTTTATTATCTTTGATTTGATACTTAGATAAGTTCTCTCTGCTTTGAGATGAAGTAAGTTCAGCGACAATGGTCGAATTACCACCATGGGCATCAATTAGATTGTCGACAGAATCTATCTCAAGAATTTTCCCTTGGTCGACAATGGCGATACGGTCGCAAAGTCGTTCGGCTTCTTCCATATAATGTGTCGTATATATTATAGTTTTACCTTCAGATTTCATCTGTTCTATATTTTCAAAAATGAAATTCCGTGATTGCGGGTCAACCCCAACTGTTGGCTCATCAAAAAGAAGTATTTGTGGTTCGTGGATAATAGCGGCAGCAAGGTTGAGTCTTCGTTTCATGCCACCTGAAAATGTTTTAGCAAAATCATCTTTACGATTTGTAAGTCCAACCAAATCAAGACAATATTTGACTCGTTCTTTCAGTTTTGCTCCTCTTAAATTATACAGCTTACCAAAAAAGAGCAGATTTTCTTCGGCAGTTAAGTCTTCATAAATTGCTAAAGCTTGGGGGGTGTTGCCAATTTGCCTTCGTATCTCTTTTTGGGTCGGGTCTGCCTCTCCATTGAGCTTTATACTGCCAGTATCAGGTTTTAAAATACCGACAATCATATTAATTGTTGTTGTTTTGCCGGCTCCGTTTGGTCCGAGCAACCCAAAAGTTTCACCTTTTTGGATTTCAAAAGAGAGGTCATCTACTGCGGTGATATTGCCGTAGCTTCTTCGGAGGTTTTCAATTGCTATCATACGCTTTTTCCCTATATGTATCTGAATATTTTTGCCGATAACTTTATTATAATAGTGAATATACGTCATTTTGCACAAAAATGTTGCCTTTACTATAGAAATGAATTATTTTTTATTAGTTAAGAGAATTATAATTGATGGAGTTGACCATGATTACAAAAATTGAAGAATTATTAGGTGATGACAAATCACTTCTTACTCATGAATGTAAAACAATAGACAAATCAAATTTATATCTTCCCAGCCCTACATTTGTAACCGATGTTGTAGCCCAATCTGATCGCACACCAAATGTGTTGCGTTCGATGAATTGGCTTTTTAACACCGGTCGTTTGGCAGGCACAGGGAATGTATCAATTCTGCCTGTTGATCAGGGAATCGAACATACCGGCGGTGCATCGTTTGCCCCGAACCCGATCTATTTTGATCCGGCACAAATTATCGAATTGGCAATTGAAGGTGGCTGTAATGGGGTAGCATCGACATTTGGTGTCTTAGGTGCTGTCTCACGGAAATATGCACATCGGATTCCATTTATTGTCAAACTGAATCATAATGAACTTATGACTTATCCAAATACATTTGACCAAGTTATGTACGCTTCTGTAAAAGATGCTTATAATCTTGGCGCTACAGGTGTTGGTGCAACTATTTATTTTGGTTCTGATGAATCTATGCGTCAGTTGCAGGAAGTTGCCGAAGCATTTAGCTACGCACATGAGCTTGGTATGTTTACTGTCCTTTGGTGTTACTTACGCAATCCGGGATTTAAAGCTGATAAAGATTATCATACTTCAGCTGATATGACCGGCCAAGCGAACCATCTTGGTGTGACTATTGAAGCAGATATTATCAAGCAGAAACTTCCAGAATCAAACGGTGGTTTTAATGCAATTAAATTTGCCAAGACACATCCAAAAGTTTACTCTGAACTGACAACTGATAACCCAATTGATTTGACTCGTTATCAACTAGCAAATTGTTACATGGGTCGTTCAGGGCTTATCAACTCAGGAGGGGCTTCATCGGGTGCGACCGATTTAGCCGAAGCAGTCAAAACAGCAGTGATTAATAAACGTGCCGGTGGTACCGGACTTATCTCTGGTCGGAAAGCGTTCCAGCGTCCTATGAAAGAGGGAGCCGAGTTGCTTCATGCTATCCAGGATGTTTATCTTTGTGATGATGTAACTATCGCTTAAAAATATTATACTATATAGAAATTTAGTAGGGCAGGTCTCGTTTTTGAGACCTGCCTTTTTTTATGAGAAAAATTCTCGATTCTTGACATAGGCTATAAAGATTTCGATATTATACAGGTCTGAAACTGAAATGAGGTAATATTAAATTTTTTCTTATAGTTTTATTTGTTCTCTGTTGTGTGACTACTTTGTATGCAAGTGATTCTATTGATATTGCTGCAACAGTTGACAGTTCTGCTCAAGTCAATTCGGTCGTTGTACAAGCGAATTCCATTTATCCGATGTCAGTTGAACGAAAAGAGAAACTAGTTTCATATTCACAGTTTAGAAATGTCTGGCGGTTTGTAGATTTCTTTATATCGCTTGGTATTTTACTTCTTATTTTATTTACCGGCTTGTCTGCCAAACTTCGTACCTATTCCGAAAAGATTCCGAATAAGTTCTTTGCTCTTTGGCTGTTTGTTATTTTGTTTCTTGTCTTAGAATATATCCTTGCTCTCCCTTTTCATATCTATCGATCTTTCTTAGTTGAGGGTGAATTTGGTTTTGTCAACCAAACTTTTATGGCATGGTTCTCAGAAGACTTACTGTCGTTGGGCTTAAATATGCTTTTTACGATAATTCCGATTTTCTTTATTTATAAGCTGATACGTAAAACTAAATATTGGTGGCTTCAATTTACTCTTGGGGCGGTACCGTTTATTATTCTTATGATGGTCATAGCACCAATATTTATTTCGCCTCTTTATAATGATTTTATTGATATTGAGAACCAAGAACTTCGGGCGGAGATTCATGCCTTGGCTGATAAAGCAGGTATCGAGGGTGCCGATATTTTCCAAGTGAACACATCAAAGCAGTCATCAAAAATAAATGCCTATGTGACCGGAATGTTCAATGCCAAAAGAATTGTGCTGACCGATAATCTGATTAATAATTTTTCAACCAATGAAATCAAATTTGTCATGGGGCATGAGATGGGTCACTACGTGCAGAACCATCTTTGGATAGGTCTCTTTGCGGCGATTATTATCATCGCACTATCACTATGGTTGACGGGATTGACAATACAAAGGTTCATTGATAAATTTAAAGATCGGTTAAAGTTTGATAGTTTGTCTGACTGGGCATCATTGCCTTTACTGTTAGTGTATTTATCTGTTATAATGTTTTTGTTTAATCCGATAACGAACTCGCTGAGTCGGTACCATGAACATCAGTCCGATATTTACGGAATGGAAGTTACCGATGTCAGTGGTGAAGAGGCTGCCACGGCGTTTGATAAACTGTCGGCGTATAATTTAGCTAACCCTGAACCGCATCCGTTTATAGTATTTTGGTTTTATTCACATCCGTCATTGCAAAGTCGTATGGACTTTGTCAGAGAGTATCGGAACCTTCATGATTAGATTAAATCTTGAGAGTATAATCAGATGATACATAGAAAATATTTTATAGTTGTTCTTTTAATTCTTTTGAGTGCAAGTTCTCTCTTTGCATATGAACCGGATGAGCTGTTTCAATTATATGAACAGTTGGATGCTCCTGTAGTTAATATTGAACAAACTTATGAGATTGCTAACGATACGATTTTTCATAATGATTTTATCTTCGTTATAGATTCCGGTCGTATCGCATTTTGTAACCCGATTGTTGTCGAGGCAGACACTATAACATTTGGTGCATATTTCAAAGGTGAGGGGAGAGTTGTTTTCTCGCCGGCAGTACAGATGGAACGAGACCAGTTGAGTCGGTTTGTTCATTCTGATTCTATAGATAAAAAGATAACTGACGTTCTGCTTTTTTTCTCTCCCGAGCTGTTTGAATCTTTGAAAAAGAATTTAGTGCGTTCTGCCAATTCTTTCTCAGATGAAGAGATGAAAAAGTTTGCGGAACTTTATGAAACTATACAAGCAGACGAAGATTTTATATCTGCTTTTGAGTTACTTCGTAATCTTACTTCTCCGATAGGTAAACCTTTTCTTCTCACGAGTGTAGATACACAGTCAAAAGAAAAATTTATGTACATGTTTAATCCGTATTTGAGAGAAGAAATCAGATTTTGGATTTACAATTTTCAAACAGAGCTCCATTCTTTTGAACAGGTAAATTCTTACTCGCAATATAATCTTGATGAGTCTTATTATAATATCAATGGGCGGGATAAATCGCTAATTGATATTTCAGCCTATGAGATTAATACCGAAATTGATAAGAATAAGAAAATGAGAAGCAAGGCGATTGTGTATGCCAATGTCTTAAGCGGTCCGACAGATTTGTTACAGTTTCGGCTGTTGCCAACACTCCATGTTGATTCTATTTTAGATAACAAAAATCAACATCTGCTTTTTAAAAGGGAGAAATCAATTAACGCTCTCAATGAATCGGAATCGCCACAGGTTGTTGTTTTTTTAAACGAAGAAATTTTCTATAAAGACAGATTTGAGCTGACCTTTTATTATCATGGTGAAATTTCAAATGGCAAGCTTGGTGATCTCTATCTTTTTTCGGGAGCAAATTGGTATCCAACGTATCGCTTTCGGGATAAAGCAATTTTTGATCTCAGTTTTAAAACAGATCGTAGGTTTACATTTACATCGTGTGGAGAATCAGTTGAGCGGGAACTTATCGCTGATACTCTTTTTACAAAATGGTTAGTAAAGCCCGAGGCAGCCAATGTATCTTTTAATTATGGATATATGAAAAAGTATAAATTTGAATCTGATGATGTTGTTCCGGTTGAAATTTTTTATTCTAAAGAACTACATTCTGATATAGCTCAGTATCTTTCAAAAGATATTCTAATTGGTGTCGGGTCGAGTTTGGAAAAACAAGTTTCGGAAGATGTAACCAATGCTATGTTAGTGTTTAATCATTATTTTGGGGCATATCAATTCCCTGAATTAAAAGTGAGTGAAATTATAAAGTCAGGGAGCAAGGCTTACCCGGGGTATATTCATCTTGGCTTTGATAGTTGGGTAAATTCAGAAAGCTGGGAGGATGATCGGTTGGATCGTGCTCGTGAAGTTGCTCGCCAATGGTGGGGTGTCGGAGTCGGCTATGAAACGTATCACGACCAATGGCTTTCTGATGGGTTCTCGGAATACGCTGCTTTGCTTTATTATCAACGGATAGGCGACAATCAAAAGTTTTTTCAGAAATTAAAAGAGTCACGCAATGATATTTTTTCCACACAACAAAGTTTGTATGCAAGCGGGGTAGAGTCGGGACCTATTGCCTTAGGCTATCGCAGTTCTAACTCAAAGGAATCTGAGAATCCTGATCTGGTCATTTACAAAAAATCTGCCTTTATCTTGCATATGTTACGGAATATGATGATTGATTTAAAAACGATGAACGAAGATTCGTTTTTTGCTATGCTAAAAGAATTTTATGGATTGTATCGTGGTAAAGATGTCAATACCCATGACTTTCAACGCATTGCCGAAAAACATTCCGGCATTAAACTCGATTGGTTCTTTGACCAGTGGATCTATCATAACTATCTGCCGGAATATGAGTTCACATATAAGATGGTGCATAATGATTCGACCAAACTGCTTGATGTTTTCTGTACAATCAAGACTCAAGGAGTGCCGGATGATTTTAAGATGTATGTGCCTCTTGAAATACAATTTAATGAAACTTCTAAGGTCTATCTAAGATTATTGATTGATTCAAAAGAGTATACTTTTAACATTCCGAGCTTGTCACGCAGGCCAAGAAAAATAATTTTGAACCCATTTGAGTCTGTTTTAGTAAAAATAAAACAATAAAATTTTTCCATAACAGCATAATTTGGATGAAGTTAGTCCGCTTTAAACGGTTTTTCAGGTAAAACGAGCATTTTTCACTTGACGCAAACCTTTTCAAGCAGTACTTTAATGGTGTACGAAGTGGGCACATATATTAATTTAAAATTTCTATCATGTTTGCGGCAGAAGCCCTCTTTTTTTTGGATAAACGATATTAGGTAAAGGAGCATCACATCGGTTGTTGATAACGCCTTTCTTTAAAAAATCATAAAAATTTTATACTTAATAAATAATAGATATTACGCATTCTGTATGCATTGCATTTTCAGGGGTTAGCGTAAATTGAAATAATGCTGGGTGATAAATTGGCGTTATGCCATAGTATAGGGAAGAACCATGCGACATAGATATACTCGATATATTCAAACTTTGGGTTGTGATATAAAAGTGAATCAATTTGATGATTTTATAGAAATATTTGATTTTACTTCTTTTAAATCAAATATTGAGGTTCGCAAATGATAAAAAAAATTATTTTATTCGTACTAGTTGCATTTCTATTGATAAATTCAGGGCATGCACAAAAAACTAGTGGACCAATTTCTACTTTCTATAACCCTTATGATAATTTACCTCCTGGTTCTCCTCCGAATTATAATCTCATTGATTCTTCCTATTTTCATGGCGTTCCTGATTTACCAGAACCTCTTGATAATAATGCTGGCGGATTTTATATTTTTAATGATACCGCAGAGGGTAAATGGTTTATTTCAAATTTTCTGTATTCTCGTGGAAATTCTTTAGAGCAATTCCACGGCTCTATTCTAGTAAACCTTACTCAACCACCTGCTCCAAATGTAAATATATGGAGTAATGGGTTTGAACTCTCTAATGACTTAAAACAGAATGACCGTTGGGGTTGGGTGAAGTGGCCTGACAGTATTGCTCCAAATCTGTATGAGATATGGTGGGATATAACCATAGATTATGCCAAGAAAAAAGATACCGGAGATTATAGAGATACACTCGGCATTGAAGTTGCCGGTTGTGCTATTGATTTTAATATTTGGTCGTCTGGGCATGATGATGTTTTTGATGAGACTCAGGTTTATCTAGGTGCTGATATGATTCCATTGTCAGATGTTCCTGGTTTTACTGATACATATTCAGGTATTACTGATCAATATCAATTTAATGATCCCGAAAGTGATCCAAATACGAGTAGATTTACAGCAAAAAACCTCCCAGGTGCGACATATAATAAAAATGGGATGATTTCCGCAGGAACACCGTATGGTGATTTTTACGAGGGATCTTATGCCTATGATGCGAACGGAATTCAGTTTGCTACTCTTTTTTGCCCACCAGCAAATCCTCCTAATTTTGTGCATTGTGATGACGAAGATGAGGGAGATGACGATGATGATGATGATGAAGAAGATGACGACGATGATGATGATGAAGATGATGAAGATGAAGATAACTGTGCTCGAATGTATGTTATTTGTGCTGGTGAAAGTATAATTGATACTATAATTGTTACCGATCCAGACGATGATGATTCACTTTCTATTTCAATTTTATCTGGTCCAGGCACAATTAATTGTAATAATGATTTATCTCCTGCATATTGTTACTTTGAATTTTATCCAGATACTTCCGGGGAATACACAATAACTTTTGCTGTCAATGATGATGACCATGACCATGACCATGATGACGATGACGATGATGATGCGATGGAAGTGGTCTATTATGTCACAATTAGTTCAGCTCCCACAGTAGAACTTCCAACGGACACCTCTTATTTCTTATGTCAAACTGGCGAAGTTTGTCTACCTGTTATAGTTAATGATATAGACTGCGATATTACTTCTGTCTCTTCAAATTTAGGAACTTTTACTGGTGCATTAGCAGGATATGATCAACTTGCATCAATAGTAAATCTAGGCGGAACTGTCATACAAGTTGGTGGTGGTGCTCCTGGGACTATATTGAATTCAAGTGCTGATTTTGTTTCACCATTAAATTCACTGTCAGGTGTAAATGTAGTGTTGCCTGATTTTATCTTTGCTGATACAATTTCAAATTATGGCACATTTTCGTCCGATCCTGCGGTAGGTAATTCACCTTTTTACATGCTTTCTGCACCAACTGATTTGACCTATACTCTACCAGGTTCAGGAGGACCAGATGGTGGTCCTGGTGATGGTTCTGTAACATTCAATAGTGGAGATTACTGTACTATTGGTTTTACTCAATATGTAATTTCTTGTTATAATTCAAATTCTGATTTTATTGTTTTTACTAATACGGATGGTGGTGGCAATGCTGATTTTAATTTCCTCTTGGATGATAGTACTGTCTTTACTGTTAATAAAAATTTTGTTAATGGCTCAGCTGGCTCTGGTACTGGTGGCGTTTATATAGATTTGCCTGATGGTATAATCTATAATATGGTTACTATTGATTGTCAGGTTTCATCTGTGGAAATTGATGCGATCGCAGCACGAGTGGACCAGTCTAGTGCCGGTTCTGAACTTTGTTTTACACCTGATACTGCTGGTGTTTATGAAATAATTGTTACTGCGCTTGACACATGTGGTTCTGTTGGTGTCGATACTACTTATGTCACTATTTCAATGGGGAATGCTCCGGTAGCATCTGCCGGAAATGATTTTTCTCAAGACCTTTGTACGCTGACTGAAGTTTGTTTCTCCGTTTCATTCTCTGATATTGATAATGATATAGCTCTTACCGAGCTTGTTTCAGCTACCGGGACGCTTAGTGGGAATCAAATTTGTTTTACCCCTGCAACCACAGGTGACTATCAGTTTATTATCCACGCTGTTGATTCTTGTGGTTCTGAAGATTACGATACTGTTGTTGTGACGGTTAATCTTAATTCTGCCCCTGTCGCTGTTCAACCTGATTCTGTTCAACAGTTCTTTTGCGATGCGGTGCAAATTTGTAATTTGCTTTCGGCAACTGATGCCGATGGGGACTCTTTAACTTGGTCGCTTATTTCGGGAGTTGGTTCTATTACGACTGAGGGGAATTTCTGTTTTACTCCTGTTGGTTCTGGAATTTATGAAGCTGTTGTTATGGTAGCAGACCCATGTGGTATTGCTGATACAGTTTCACTTTATTATGATATAAGTCTCAATGTTGCGCCTGTTGCAGTTGACCCATCAACCCCGATTGATAGGTGTATTTGTATCTCTGAAGAGATCTGTCATCAGTTTGGTGCAAGCGATGCCGACGGCGGTACTTTAGTATGGACAATGCAGACAGAATCTGACGGAGCGATAAGTTCTGATGGGCTGTGGTGCTTTACGCCAACATCTAGTGGCAGTTTTTCTGTCTATGCTATCGTGACTGATTCGTGCGGACTTGCTGATACGACTACAAAAACAATTAATGTTACAATAAATGACGCACCGGTTATTACCCTTGGTGCTGATACTACTTATGATCTTTGTTTGGCTGAACAAATTTGTTTTGATTACACGGTTACAGATAATCAAGGGTTGAACGGCTTAACCGAAGTGATGCTCTCGGGGTATGGAACGATTGACACATCTGTTAATCAAATTTGTTTTGTCCCTCCATCAGCAGGAAGCTATCAGTTTATACTCTCTGTTACAGATTCATGCGGAGCATCTTCTGAAGATACAATCAATGTAACGGTTACCCTTGGCGAGACTGCATCTATCAGTTGCCCTACTGATACTATCGTTGTCAATATTTGTGCTGCTGATACGGTATGCCAAATGATAAATGTGACGCCTGTTTCGGCGGTGGTGACATCGTCGCTTGGTTCTTACGATAATGGCGAACTTTGTTTCTTTGCTGACACATCGGGGATTTATTCTGCGACTATCATTGCTGATGAAGCTTGTGGTTCCGATACTTGTCAAGTTGTCTTCAATGTTGTCATAGGTACTGCTGCCCAAATTTCTTGTCCACCAAGTCAAAATTTGTTTATCTGTGAATCAGATTCGATCTGTATTCCTATTGGTGTCAATGGTTCAGGTGTTACTGTGATGGTTTCTCCTATCGGAACATTCCAATCGGGTAATATCTGTTTTGTCGCCGACACATCGGGACATTATGAAATTTCAGTTATAGCTGTTACTGCCTGTGGTGCTGATAGCTGTGTTGTTGTTGTGGATGTCGTAATCAATTCGGCTCCGGTTGCTGTAGATCCTCCTGCGGTTATTGATACATTCTTATGTGTTGATCAATCTCTTTGTTATCAGTTTACTGCAAACGACGTTGATGGTTCTTCTCTGACATGGTCGAAGCTTTCCGGTGTTGGTACTGTTTCATCTGGCGGTCAGTTCTGTTTTACATCGGCAGGTGCTGGAAGCTATGCCATGACTGCGGTAGTATCTGATTCATGTGGTGCTGCTGACACGGTTTCTGTCTCATACAATGTAACCCTTAATTCGTCACCACTTATAACACTTGCCAATGACACAACTATCTCGCTGTGTGTTTCGCAATCTGTTTGTGTACCATATCTTGTTTCTGATATTGATAATAATATTTCAGGTATAGATTTACTTGTAGGCAATGGTGTTGTTGATACAATGAATTCTCAAATCTGTTGCTATCCGCTAACGCCGGGAACCTACCAATTTGTTGCTCGCGTTACTGATGAGTGCGGATTTGTATCTCTTGATACTGTTAATATAACAATCAATCTGAATCTTGCTCCGACCGTTGATGCCGGAGTTGATCAAAATTTCTTCCAATGCACTCCTACTGAAATTTGTCAAACTATTTCAGCATCGGATGTTGATGGAAATCTAAATCTGCTGGAGATGACAGAGGGTGTCGGAACTTTTGCAGCTGGTCAACTTTGTTTTACGCCTGATTCAAGTTTCTGTTATGAGTTTGTATTCCGCACCACTGATGACTGCGGACTGGAAGCATTTGACACACTTATTGTCTGTGTAGAATTTAACAATGCTCCGACCGCATCGGCGGGAACAGACCAATCTGTTTTCCAATGTACTCCTGCCGAAATTTGTGTAGTTGCTTCTTGTGATGATATTGACGGTAACTTAGCAACTTGTAACTTGATTACTGCGGTTGGAACCTATAATGGTTCTGCAATCTGTTTCACCCCTGATACAAGTGGTGTCTATACCTTTATATTAGAAGCAACCGACGACTGCGGTTTGACAGGGCAGGACACAGTTCTTGTTGATGTAACTTTAAACTCAGCTCCGATTTGTAATGTCCCTGCTGATACTATTATCAGTCAGTGTACTCTGACTTCGGTTTGTTTACCTCTGTCAGGTTCTGATATTGACGGGAACTTAGATTTCTGCAGTATCATTTCGGGACCTGGAACTCTGTCAGGTGGTAACTGGTGTTACACTCCAACAGCCAGTCAGTTTGTTTCTGTAACGATTGAGTGTGTTGATTCATGTGGTGTGAGTTGCCAGTCGACATTTACGGTTGAGTTTAAAATTAACCAAGCACCGATAATTGCTTTTGAAAATATATCTGCTTTCTCTCTCTGCGAACCGGCTCTGCTTTGTGTAGGCTACACCGTCTCTGATCCAAACGACCCGCAAAGTAAAACTGTTTCGCTCCTTTCAGCATTCGGTACTCTCGATGAACCGAACAACCAAGTTTGTTTCACTCCTGACACATCAGGTGTGTATACATTTATTATAAATGTTACTGATGACTGCGGTGCCTCTTCGGTTGATACTGTTTTAGTTCCTGTCGAACTTAACACTGCTCCGATAGTATCATTGGAATCTGATCAGACTATCGCACTTTGTCAGTCGCAGGAAATTTGTCTGAACGCATCGGTAACCGATATTGACAATAACCTGACTGCAACAAACTTTAGCGGAAGTGGAACCTATAACGGTTCGACAATCTGTTTCACTCCTATGGCGTCTGGTGATTATCAGTTTATCTTAGATGGCAGTGATGCTTGTGGTGCTTTCACCGTTGATACAATGACGATAACTATCGTGCTAAATAATGCACCGACGGTTCTCTTTGATACCTACAACGATACTCTACTATGTACACCGACCCAACTTTGTGTTGGCTACGTTGTCTCAGACGCTGATGGATTAGTAGGTATGACCGAACAGATGATTTCTGGCTTTGGTGCAATTGATACATTAAATAATCAAATCTGCTTTACCCCGACTACTTCGGGTCTATATGAATTTATAATTGAAGCAACCGACTCATGTGGTGCTTCTGCTTTAGATACTGTTTCATTCCAAGTTGACTTTGGCGAAACGGCTGTCATAACATGTCCAACCGATACGATAGATATTAATCTCTGTGCCGCTGATGTAGTCTGTCAGATGATTGACATCCAACCATCAACTGCTGTCGTGACCACATCGTTTGGAACCTACGCAGGTGGCGAACTTTGTTTCACCGCAGACACTGCAGGACTCTACGCAATAACTCTTATCGCCGATGAAGCTTGTGGCTCTGATACTTGCCAAGTTTACTTTAATGTAAGTATTGGTTCAGGTGCTACAATAAGTTGCCCAACAACACAGTCTTTGTTTATCTGTCAAGCTGAAGAGATTTGTGTACCGGTAGGTATCAATGGTTCCGGCGTTTCAGTTACAGTCTCACCGATTGGAACTTATCAGTCAGGTAATATTTGTTTCCCTGCTGACACATCGGGTCATTATGAAATCTCTGTTGTCGCAACAGCAGCATGTGGTGCCGACTCATGTGTTGTTATTGTTGATGTTGTTATCAATGAAAATCCTGTTGCTGTTGACCCAGCATCGCCGGTAGATACAGTCTTATGTGTGAGTGATCAAATCTGTTACCAGTTTGCTGCATCCGATGTTGATGGTGGCTCGTTGGTTTGGTCAAGACTTTCTGGCGATGGTACCGTGACCTCTGATGGTCTCTGGTGCTTTAATGCTTCTGCAAATAATAGTTATACTGTCAACGCAGTTGTTACTGACTCGTGCGGTGCTTCTGATACTTTGAGTATGACCTATAATATCTCTGTGAATTCTGACCCTACGATTGCTTTTGGAAATGATACAACTGTCCACCTCTGTTCAGGGCAAGAACTCTGTTACACTTATACAACCAACTATCTGAATAACAATATCAGTTCCGAGTTGCTTCTGACTACTGTGGGTCTGATTGATACTGTTGCTAATTCTGTTTGTTTCACACCTGACACATCGGGAAACTATCTCTTTGTTGTTGAAGCTATCGACGATTGTGGAGCAACAGGGTATGACTCCTTATATGTCACCGTCTCATTTAACGATGCTCCTGTTGTGAACGCTGGTGCCGATGCTACTTTCTTCCTATGTGATAACTCCGAAATTTGTTGGTCTGTTTCCGCAACGGATCCTGATGCCAACTTAGATAGCGTCTATGTGACAACTTCAGTTGGAACCTACGCAAACTCTACAATCTGTTTCACGCCTGACACAGCCGGTGTTTATACATTTGTCTTACGAGCTGTTGATGCTTGTGGTTTATCGGATGAAGATACGGTAGCGATTACTATCGGCTTAAACTCTGCGCCGATTTGTGAACTTCCGAATGATACAACTCTGTTCCAATGTACCGCGACTGAAATACGGCTTCCGATAAATTCATCCGATGCTGACAACAACTTTGACCATTGCGAGTTGCTTGCCGGACCTGGTTCTATTGTCGGTAGCGAGTGGGTCTACACACCAACATCTGACCAATCGGTTCTTGTAAAAATTATGTGTCTTGATTCTTGTGGTGCCGCTTGTATTGATTCCTTCACTGTATCTCTTGAATTAAATGATCCGCCTGTTGTAAACGGTGGCGATGATTTCACACAGTTCTTATGTGCTGTTGAAGATATTTGTTTCCCTGTTCTATCATCTGACCCTAACAATAATTTAGACATTGTTGAACTTACTTCAGCAACCGGTTCCTATAACAGTTCAACCAACGAAGTATGTTTCACACCAACTGCAGTCGACGGACAGAGCTATCAGTTTGTCCTTCGTGCGACTGATGATTGTGGTGCCGAAGGTTATGACACAGTAACTGTTATTGTCGAATACAACGAAGCACCGACTCTAAATATGCTGACGAGTTTTGTTGTCTATCAGGATGAACCGGGTGAGATTTGTATTGATGTGAACTCATCGGATGTCGATGGAAACCTTACTGATGTCACCGTAACATCGCCGGCTACTTATAACCAGTCGACTGATCAAATCTGTTTTACTGCGGACTCTTCCGGTGAATATTGTTTTGCGGTTACAGCCACCGATGACTGTGGTAAATTTATAATTAAAAATATTTGTATCACGGTTCAAATAGATGAATGTTTCTTACTGCAAATTGAAAAGACCCATGCTACTATTCAAGGTCAGTATGAAAAAGTGAAAATTTTCTACGATGGTTCCGCGAAAGAGATTGGCGGGTTTGACCTGCTTCTCGGTTACGACCAGTCGGCCTTAACGGTTGGTACTATTAAACCGGGAGAACTGTTCACTGATTGCGGATGGGAATATTTCACCTATCGTTATGGTCCTGATGGAAACTGTAACAACGCTTGCCCAAGCGGTGTCATACGAGTTATCGGGATTGCCGAAACAAATAACGGCGGCTATCATCCTGATTGTTTCCTCCAATCTGTTGCAGGTGCTATTGTAGAAATCGATTTCTTCGTCTCAAACGATAGAACTCTCGAATGCCAGTATGCTCCTATCAAGTTCTTCTGGTTTGACTGTGGTGACAATACTCTTTCATCGAGACTTGGTGACACTCTATGGACTTCTCGTGAGGTCTATGGCTTTGAAGGTGATGTTATGACTGATAATTCTTATGGGTTCCCGGGATTCTATGGCTCCCATGATTATTGTATGGTCGGTGGTGGTACTCCTGGTAAATTGCCAATACGATGTGTTGATTTTACAAATGGTGGTATCGACATTGTCTGTGCTGACTCTATTGATGGTGTTGGTGATATTAACTTAAATGAAATCTCTTATGAAATTGCCGATGCGGTTCTCTACTCGAATTACTTTATCTATGGAACCTCGGTCTGTACCGTTAATCTTGAAGGACAGATTGCAGCCTCCGATGTAAACAAAGATGGTTTGACACTGTCGGTTGCCGATTTAGTGTATCTCATAAGAGTTATTGTTGGCGATGCTAACCCATTTGCAAAACTAGTTCCACAAGATGTCTCCGAGGCAGACTTTATAATTCAAAATGGTCAGCTGGTAATTTCTGAAACCGACCAAAATATTGGTGCAGTCTCGATTCTTATTGAGGGCGACGCAAAACCTACTCTCACCGGTGATGCTGTCAATATGTCAATGCGATATAACTTTGATGGTGAGTTTACTAAAGTGATCGTCTATTCAATTGACGGTAAAACAAACCTGACCGAGGGTAAGTTCTTAAACCTAAATGGTAATACAAAAATCAAAGAAATAAATCTCGGTTCTAATTCAGGCTATGTAATGTTTGCCAACATAGATATTCTACCGGATAATTTCATGCTGATGCAGAACTATCCAAACCCATTTAACCCGACCACCAAGATTAATTTTGCTCTACCGGTTGAGTCCGATTGGGAACTTACAATTTACAATGTCTTAGGACAAGTGGTTGAAACATTTGAAGATTATTCACAAGTTGGATATATAGAGATAGAGTGGGATGCCTCTAAGTACGCCTCTGGGGTGTATTTCTATCGTCTGAGGGCTGAAGAATTTAGCGACACCAGAAAAATGGTTTTGTTGAAATAAATTTCTTCAGTAACTCCAAAAAACAAAAGGCCCGTTGTTGTATGCGGGTCTTTTGTTATATGGGAGAATATTGTGTTTTACAATAAGTCACACCGAGCTTGTCGAAGTGTTATTCCTGACAATCGTAGGTCGGACATTCTTGTCCGACTGTAAGACAATGTGTAGCCCACCCCTTGGGGTGGGTTTCTATTCACTGAAATTTTACTCTCGATGTAAAGTCACTATCGTTGCTCCCCAACTTCCACCCGAGCCACCTTCTTGATGGAACTCTTTGACAGCATTATGTTCTTTGAGTATTGCCTGTACAATATCACGTTTGACCCAGATTCCCTTCCCATGGACAATACGAAGAGTGTAAATTTCTTTCTCTAAGCAGATTCGGATATATTCAAGGAGAACCTCTTTTGTATCTTTGGGAGCAAAATGGTGCAGGTCAAGGGTGCCGTCGATAGGGTATTGGTGATCTTGTTCGTTGTCATTGGTCATGATAGTTATACAATCTTTGTTTAGTTTAATCATTGGGTAGCCCACCCCTTGGGGTGGGTTTCTATTCACTGAAATTTTGATTTCCTCTCCGGCGAAACCGGAGTCCAGTGCAGGAACATATGTAAACAAATTTAGGATTTATTTAAATTTCCTCCTCCAATGTCATTCCCAACTCGATTACGGATCCAGAAGTTTTACTTTAATTACATAAAATAATTTAGCAATCATACAATCAACTTTTCCTAACACACCTCGCAAATA
Organism: Candidatus Zixiibacteriota bacterium; assembly: GCA_024278935.1. Taxonomy (GTDB): domain Bacteria; phylum Zixibacteria; class MSB-5A5; order GN15; family FEB-12; genus QQUK01. The sequence continues at coordinate 44,677 of JAJRSF010000003.1, read as the reverse complement.
AAATTTATGTTCAAATTATAATAATATATTCAATGCTACTGACAAAGTATCTCAGTTTATATTTTAATCAATTTATTTACACCTTCGCCCTAAATTCTCAACACATTGTATTATATGAATAACTTAATATTTAGAAAGAAATAATTTCATGAACAATAACACTACAAAAAATATTATCAAAAATGGCTTTAAGCCATTTTTGAAGTCAAAGCCATTTCTCTATAATAGATTGTACCTGTTTGTGTTACAGTTAAAAAACGAAAGAAAAAGTGCCTTAAAAAACTTTTTTATATGAGACTGAACCCATTTTATAAGAAGTATCATTGATAATAAAACAGGCAAAGCCTGTGCGAAACGACCCCATTTTATTTTGTAGGGGCAGACCTATGTGTCTGCCCAATTAAGTGCGAACACACAGGTTCGCCCCTACAGTCGATAAAAAACTAAAATTTGATAAAACGAAGCCAATTTGCTGTAAGTTTAAGAGTGTGATGTGATTACAAGAAAAAAGTTGAATGAGAATTGTGGATAACTTCCGAAAGGACTGGATCCCTGGTCAAGCCAGGGAAGGGGTTCAAAAGATAATTATAATTTGTCACCCTGAGCTTGTCGAAGGGGTCTCATTATTGTTTTAGGAGTTAAGGGGTGTGTTTGTTTTCAGTCGGCATGGTTTTTCGGTTTGACCATGACAGATTTTTCCCGTTCAACGATGACCAAGCCGGGTTTTGCTTTCCGAGGTTTGCGAACATATTTTCGAAGAGTATATATAACAGGCACCATCGAATCATTACGTGCTTTAGAATGAAAGGCAGCGATAGCGGCGGTCTCTTCGATTTCAAGTTTTGATGGTTCGAAACTTTTGTTCGGGTATTTCATGACCACATGCGAACCGGCACATTGTGAAGCATGAAACCAAAGTTCGAACGGTTTACAAAATTCAAAAGTGGTGCGGTCATTATCGGCACCATCACGCCCGATAAAAATTGTCAAGCCGGTTGAGAGCTGATGCTCTCGGTAGGGCAGACGTTCAATCTTGATAGCTTTAATATGTTCACGAGGAAGCATGGCAGAAATTTCAGATACGTATTTTTCTTTGGCGTTTTGAAATTGCAGTTCAAGTTCTGAAAGTATCTGTTTTGTTTGGGCAAGTTCACCGATGGTGATGTCTAGTCGACGTTTGAGAAGTTCTAAACCTTCACGTCCTTTACGGTGTTTTTTAAAATATTTTTCAGCGTTTTCATTGGGTGATAAAGTTTTGTCTAATTTTATTGTGACTTCTATTTCAGATGAGTCAAACATATTTGAGACGGTGATAGATTCCATCCCTTTTTTTATTTTGCCAAAATTGATTTGTAAAAGTTCGCCGTATGTTTTGTATGTTTCATAATCGGCTGCTTTGGTGATGTCATTTTCGACATTGCCAATTCGTTTCTGCAATTTTTTAATCTGTTTTTTTACAGCAGTCAAATAAATTTTCTCTTCATCGTTTGTTTCGACTTTATTGTTTTTCCGTTCAGTCGATACCATGATTGCGAGTGATAACGATTTGAATTTTTCAGGTTGCATATCAACTGATGATAATTTCATCGGGTACGCTTCGTGCATCCCTTTGACCTGATACAAATAGCCTTTGTCAAATTGGTCAAACGATGCTAATAAATCTTTGATCCCTTGTATAATTTTTTCAGCAATAGTAAGGTCGATTTCAGAAGCTTTGAGCGGGTCAAGATTTATTCGTTTTTGAAGCTCAAGTGCGAGAGTGATATTAAAGCCAATAATCGTCCGATCCAAAAAGAATGTGAGTGCCAAATCAGGTTTTTGCGAGCAGGCATCAAGAAAGGATTGGGCAGTCATCGTGGTTGGGTTCAGTTTACCGGGCAGAGGCGATGTTTGGTACAGCTCTTTTTTGGAAATATCTTTTTTTCGAAGAGTTAACTCTTTCTCATACTTGTCATTAAGTAGCCAAAGATTGCCGTTTGGACCGAGTGCTTCAAAGATCAGAAATTTCGTTTTATCATTGTGCAAAAGCTTTATTTGGATAACTCGGTCAAAGTCAAGCTGTTTGACCTCAATGATTTCGGCACCATCTAAGGCAAATATCGGCCACGGTTTCTCACGGGTGGTCAGGTTAATTTTTGATGGTGAGATCAGATACACGCCGCTTTTGGTTGGGTGGTAGACAAACGAAAGAGCTAAGCGACTCTTGTTCTTACAGATAATGAACGCCGAGCGTTCTTTCTTGTAGAATTCCGTTGAGACAATTTTTGCCCCAATCAGTTCTTTTTTGATCTCTTCTACTAAGGCATGAATGTGAAACGATGTTTGCATGGCGACAATATAGAGAATTATAATGAGAAAAAAAATAAAAGATTCAATAAATATTGAACATTTTTCGCATTGTAGCGTATATAAAATAAGACCCTCTATGGGTGGGATGTAAAGGGATCTTACAGAATTAAGTTAGGAACGGCGGCGCAAGGATGTGTCGCCGTTCTTGCATGTTGCATTGAAAATTTAATTTCAATAATAAAAAAAGGGCGTTTCAAGAAACGCCCCTACATTTATAACGGAACAGGCATGCCAGTTCCCTACAAAAACACTTAGACCATGTCTTCGGGTTTGACCTTTTCGTCGAACTCTTCTGCGGTTAAAAGTCCTAAAGCGACGGCAGCTTCTTTAAGGGTCGTTCCTTCTTTGTGTGCTTTCTTGGCAATACTGGCAGCATTGTCATATCCAACATGCGGATTTAAAGCAGTCACCAGCATAAGAGAATTGTTTAGGAACTTCCTAATATTTTCGTGATGCGGTTCGATTCCAACAGCACAATTATTATTAAACATTTCGCATGAGTCAGCAATAAGTCGAATTGACTGAAGCAGATTATAAATCATAACCGGTTTAAAAACGTTCAGTTCATAATGCCCGTTTGCTCCACCAACGTTTACGGCAACATCGTTACCAAGTACCTGTGCACATACCATTGTCATCGCTTCCGGTTGGGTCGGGTTGACTTTGCCCGGCATAATTGATGAACCCGGTTCGTTGGCAGGGATAATAATTTCGCCAATGCCACAACGAGGTCCTGATGCGAGCAGGCGAATATCAGATGCGATTTTCATAAGTGAACATGCCAGAGTTTTCATAATGCCGGATGCTTCAACGATAGCATCATGAGCAGCGAGTGCTTCAAATTTGTTTGGAGCCGAGACAAACTTTTTGCCGGTTAGTTCAGAAATTTTTGCAGCAGCTTTAACGGCAAACTCAGGATGGGTATTCAAACCAGTTCCCACAGCAGTGCCGCCTAAGGCAAGAGGGTAGAGACGAACCAAACAGGAGTCAATACGGTCAAGTCCGTTGGTCAACTGCATGACATAGCCTGAGAATTCTTGTCCGAGTGTAAGCGGGACAGCATCCATAAGATGTGTGCGACCGATTTTTATGACATCATTAAATTTTTCTGATTTTTTCTGCAGAGTATCACGAAGCAAAGTAATCATCGGAATCAAGCGACCATGGATTTCTTCAACGGCAGCGATATGCATCGCAGTTGGGAAAGTGTCATTGGATGATTGGGCTTTGTTGACATCGTCGTTTGGATGTACCGGAGTTTTTGAACCGATAGTTCCGCCTGCCATTTCAATAGCACGGTTGGAGATCACTTCGTTGACGTTCATATTAGTCTGGGTGCCTGAACCAGTCTGCCAGATGACAAGTGGGAAATGATCGGCCAGTTTGTTTTCGATAACTTCATCGGCAGCTTTGACAATCAGTTCGCCTTTTTCTTTATCGAGAATGCCAAGTTCCATGTTTACCAAAGCGGCAGATTTTTTTAAGATACCAAATGCACGGATAAGTTCGGTTGGCATTTGTTCGTTGCCGATTTGAAAATTCATTTTAGAGCGAGCAGTTTGAGCGCCGTAATATTTGTCCGACGGTACTTCGATTTCGCCCATTGAGTCAGTTTCAATTCTATATTCCATAATAACCTCCAAGGGTTAGTAAATAGTTACTTTGCGATTTTTTTCACTAACTCAAATATACTGCAATAGAATGGCGGGGCAAGCGGGAAATTTTGAATGTTTTGAGGATTTTGAATGAAGAGGCTAGGTAACAGACATCATATCTATAAAAAAAGTGGTAAAATTAATATTTACCACTTTTTTATTCTACTAGAATGAGTTAAAAAATTATACCACTGATAAGTATATTAAAATGATTGTGTTTGTAGTCAAAAATCGGATCAGTTGTTTTACCCGATGAAAAATATGCCCCAACCTGCCAATGAGGAGAAAATTCATACCCAGCACCAAGCAAAAAAGCACCGCCTGGGTCGTTAGCATCAAATCCATCAGCTTCAAATACATAAAATCCAAGACCAACCGTAGTAAACAAACTTTTACCAGGTAAACCAAAATAGTGGTACCACGAAGCACCATTAAATCCTTGGGCAAGATCGATACTGTTTATAGTATAACCAGCTACATTTCCTTCGTATACAATCATGTTATTTTCGTCCCATGCGTATCCGATTAATAAGTTCAAACCAAATCCAGAACTGCTTGAAGCATCTGGTGAAGATCCATCTAGACTAACTTCCGCCGTTGGTGCAAATCCTAATCCACCCCCTAAAACAAATCCATTACGATTACCGTCAAAAGAGAAAGACGATGATGCCATTAAGAAAACCATACATGTTGCGATGAGAAACTTTTTCATAAATCCTCCGATAAAAATTAAATTTGTGTATTACTAACTTCCATTGATAATAACATGAGATTACATCTTGATGTCAAGCAAAGCAGTTTAAAAAGACAAAAGTGTCTAATAATCTTGTATGATAAAAAACTGTCAGGCGAGGACGCCTGACAGCACGTAATAATTGTAAGCTGACAGGATGCAAAATATAATAGTTCTGATGAAGTTTAAAAAAGGCGGAACCACAATGGGTGCCGCCTTACAAAAATTTAAATTGTACAGATAAAATCTATTCGTCGTCGATGATTTGCGACAGAATCTTTGAGACAGGGATGGCACCTTCGCCCAGTTCTTTCATCTGCGGGAAGAAAACAACGTCGCGGATTGTGTGCTGGTTGGTGAGAACCATGACCAATCTGTCAATGCCAAAACCGAGTCCGGCTGTTGGTGGCATGCCATAGGTTAAGGCAGTGATGAAATCATCATCGAGCGGTTGGGCTTCGTCGTCGCCAGCTTCCATCGCTTTCCCTTGCTGGATAAACCGTTCCATCTGGTCGACCGGGTCGTTGAGTTCAGAGAAGGCGTTACCCATTTCAAATGATGAGATAAACAATTCAAACCGTTCAGTCAGACGTGGGTTGTCACGATGTTTTTTGGCAAGCGGTGAAATCTCAACAGGGTAGTCGGTGATGAATGTTGGTTGAATAAGAGTTGGTTCAACTTTTTCTTCCCACATCGCTTCGACAATTTTACCCCAGTTAATTAAATTATCACCTTGCACATGAAACTCTTTTGCTTTTGTTTTTGCTTCTTCAAAAGTAATTTCAGAAAAGTCAACGCCGGTTTCTTCTTTAACAGATTCAAGCATTGAGATCCATTTGAATTTTGGTTCAAAATCAATTTCATTATCACCGTATGGAATTTTATATTTCCCATGTATTGCAAAAACTGTATCACGAAGCATATTTTCAAATAGGTTTGCCATATCTTTATAGTCAGCATATGCCCAGTACATTTCGATCATTGTGAATTCAGGATTATGAAACCGATCGATACCTTCGTTGCGGAAATCTTTACAGAGTTCCCACACTTTGTCAAAGCCACCAACGATAAGACGTTTGAGATAAAGCTCATCGGCGATACGCATATACATATTTCGGTCAAGTTTGTTGTAAAAAGTCTTAAACGGTTTTGCATTTCCACCACCGTACATCGGTTGTAGAATCGGCGTTTCAACTTCCAAAAACTCATGTTTGTTGAGATAGTCACGAACCATCTGAATAATTTTTGAACGCATACGGAAAACATCACGCACTTCAGGATTGACAATCAAGTCGGCATAGCGACGACGGTAGCGTTGTTCAGTGTCAGTCAGACCGGAATGTTTGTCTGGAAGCGGATGCAGTGTTTTTGTTAGTAGTTCAATCGATGTAACTTTTAAAGTTTTCTCACCGGTTTTAGTAGTGAATAAAAATCCTTCAGCACCAATGATGTCGCCAAGGTCTAAAGAATTAAAAATGTCAAATTGTTCTTCGCCGACTTTATCTTTGCGAACATAAATTTGAATCCGTTCGTTGGCATCTCGTAAATCAGCAAAAAATGTTTTACCCATTTTACGCTTGAGCATAATCCGTCCCGCAAACGAAATTGTAGTTTCTGCTTCTGCAAGAGAATCAAAATCAGCGATAGCATCTTTGACTTGGTGTGTCCGTTTGTAGCTGTACGGATATGGGTTGACATTTTTTGTTGGAGGGCTAAAACTTTTTCTCGCCTTATTTTAATTAGTTCGGCAAGAGGTATAGAAATCTCCGTATCGGCGGGGGTATTGTTTTTTTCTTCAGACATAATGAGTACTTCTTATATTTTAAATTGTTGTGAGAAATTTTCGTTGATTACTTCGTAAGCTTTTTATCTAAAGCTTCCTTTACCAATGTCGGAACAAGCCCGACAATATCTCCTCCATTAACAGCAACATCTTTTACGATTGTTGATGACAGGTAAACCCAAGAAAGCGATGGCATCAAAAAAATAGTTTCGATATCTTCGGCGAGCCTTCTATTCATAAGTGCCATTTGGAATTCATATTCAAAATCAGATACAGCACGCAAGCCTCGGATAATCGCTTTGGCACCAACATCGGATGCAAACTTTGCCAGGAGACCATCAAAGCCTACAACTTTGATTTTGGAAGGAACGTCTAACTTGCTGACAACTTCTGTCATCAGGCCGATCCGTTCATCAAAATTGAAAAATGGATTTTTCCCTGCGTTGGTTGATACCGCAACAATTAATTCATCGAACAAACAGGCAGACCTCTCAATGAGAGAAATATGTCCATTGGTAACCGGGTCAAAAGTCCCGGGATAAATTGCTTTTCTTATTTGTTCATTTGCCATACGTAATTTTCTTTTTATCTGTTACTACCTGTGGCAGATATAATAGGCGAAAATGAGTGAGAAATCAAGGTTAAAGAACAGTCAAGCCCAAAGCAACCAGATATTTATCAAGAGGGATTTCAAGAGCTTTTTCACGGTCGGTGATGAAACCGGCATGAATTTCAGGTCTGCAAATATCAATTTTGAGGTTACTGCTTAAAGTTTCAAGCTGAGTTTCTGAAATTGTTTCACCAATCAGAAAAAGTTTTGAGAGGGGGATGGAGATACCTTTTTCTAAAAGAGCTGACAGTTTAAAATTCAGAAGTGTCTTGAGTTCAATAATAAGATTTTGAAAAGAATCGTCGGATTGATAATAGTTTTTTTCAAGGGGTAAACAGTCTAAGTCGATAATTTGCTGTTTGTAATAAAAAGCAATCGACGCCGATTTTTCTCCAAAATCTACAATTGCTCCAAACTGTCCTCCCGATTGTTGGCAGTAGGTTAAAAATCCGTTTGCCAAAGCAGCAGCTCTCATGACGCCGGATGTAGAAAATTTGACATCACCATTTTGTTTCAGAAACGGTTCAGTAATTTGAGTAGCAAGCTCTTTTCTGATTGATAGACCTAAATAATAATTTTCAAGTTGGGTTGGTATACAGTCATATAAAAATTTATCAGTGTTATCAAGCATGGCAGTTTCTAGTTCAAATTTAATTTTCAGATCTATGTTTTCTGTAGACTGTAGTCGGAACTGTTTTACGATGACTTGATCATCAGGCAGAGCGACGACAATACGGTTTCCTTCCAGCAGATGATGTCCATTAAAATGGTCAGCGTCGATTCGGATAAGTGCCTTGATATCCGGGCGACCTTGCTGGTTGTCGACTCGTGCAACATAGTAAACACCGTCACGGTTATCAATGCCAATTGTCAGTCCGTCGTTATTCAATCGGTTTTACCTGTAAGTATGGTTTGATTTTTTCATACAGCTTGGGACCTATCCCTCTTACATCGGTGATGTCGATCATCTTTTTAAAACGTGTGTGCTGTCTGTAGGCGACAATTCTATCAGCCAGAACTTTTCCGATACCGGGAAGCAGTTCAAGTGAATCTGCCGGGGCAAAATTTGGATCAACTTTAAAAATACCGGTCATAATTTTTTGATCATTGCCGAGTTGGATTTCAAATGAGGGAGAGTTCTTTGATGGGGTCGCAAAGTTTTGTATAAATTGCAAAGAACCTAAAAGCAAAGCAGAAACGCCTAAGAAAATAAGAAACTTCAACTGTTTTGATGAGAAATCGAAATATTTATTCATAAAAAAATATAACTGTTCGTTTAAAAGATGCAAGTATCGGGTAGATAATTTTTAAAATGAGAAGTGTTGTAACTGTGTTGGAATCGGTATAAGAGTGCGAGCTTTGGAATTTGACAATGCCGGTTGAGAAGTTTTTGCAATGAGTGATTTATTGTAAATGCCAAATTGGATATTTTTCTTTTGACTTTTGTTTGAGTCGTAGCCTAAAAACAGTTCGCCATTATAGGACTTAACCAAGTTTGTCAGGAGGCTGATCGGAAAATCAACCATGTCGGCATGTCCGATGAAAATAGCATCGGATGTTGCGTTGTAGAAAATAGCAGATAAATCAGGATGCGAACTTGTTTGTTGCGGGTTACAAATATGCGGAAAATTAAGGTAATGATCTTTTGCCTGTGAGTCAGGAATCACAATTTTCACTTTATCAAATACAGCTGCGTAATTTCTGAATGAGGATTCAAGAAGTTGCCGCCTGTTTATTTTATCGGTATTAAAGCTGTTTTGAGGTTCAGTAGGGAGCAGGATATAACAATCCATCTCATTGTACCACTTACACATATAATCTCCAGCCCAAGTTTAGGGAATAAGGGACTGCGGTTAGGTTGTTAGTATGATTTTGCCTGAGAAAAATTGGCGATTTGGATTTTTGTCTATTTAGATTTTTCAATGTTCTAAAAGATAATAGAACGTAAAAAGATGATGCGATGCAACTAAAATTTATTTGGAAACTACTGAGTTTCAAGTTTGCCCGGATCGGCAACTTCGCCTGAGACTTGGTTCAGGATTTTGAAACTATTGAGCTTGTTGTCAGCATCAAGTCCCCATCCTGAAATAATGTCACCTTGTTTTGTGATGCGAACAAAGGCGTCGCTTTTAATACGGTTGGTATATGAATTCCACCAGAGGTATTCGGTTTCAAGCTTGGTGGAGTCATCGGTAATTACAAGCACATGTCCGTAAATTTGGACAGCACCTTGTACTTCTTTAATAATGCCAGAATCACCGGTGATAGTCGTGGTCGCGTTGCCAAGTGAGTCCAGAATTTTTATATGCAGGACATAGGCAAGCATAGAATCTTTGGTGTCAAAACTTTTTATTTTTTCAGCAATGATTTCAGAAGTTGTCTCGCCTTTTTTGAAAAACTTTATCTGAGCCATTCTGAGTTCTGAATCGGGAAGAAGTATCGAATCAAATTCAACTGACATTTCATCGGTCGATTTACTGCTGTCGGAACAACTGATGAGAGTCAGACTGGCTATGGCGATTATATGTAAAATCATCTGTTTCATTTTAATCCTGTTCATATTCTTTATAACTATATCGGCGTGTAAAGGTCATATATTTTCAAAAAATGTCAAGAGTATTCTGCAAAAAGGAGTTATTTTGTGAAATTAAGGTAATACACTGTTACGCAAGAAGATAACTATAAAACCTTACGGTTGCCATTGGTATCTTTTTAAATCTACAGAGCCGGAAAGTGAAAATTTGACTTTTTCTTTGACTAAAAGTGACTTTTGGATTTCGGCTCCTTGGTTGGGCAGGAGCGATATTTTCCCTTGAGAACTGATAACTCGGTGCCATGGGAGGTTATGTTTTTTCGATGACGAGTGTAAAATACGCACGACCTGACGAGCGGCACGAGGTGAGCCGGCAAGAGTTGAAACCTGTCCATAGGTGGCGACTTTTCCTTGTGGGATTTTTTTTAGTATAGCGATTACTGATTCTGTAAATTCGGTTGCCATTTAAAATTCAATACCGATTTGCAGGCTGATGACATACTGTTTGCTTATAACTGTGTGCGGGACGGGTTGAGAAACATTACCGGTATCATCTTCATCTGAACTGGGATCATCGCCGTACCATTCTTGTATTTGAGTTCCATAAGAAATATAGTAATTATATAAAGTAGAAAGCTGAATGAAAGAAAATTTACTATTGCCGGTTTCATACCTCAAATTAAATCCGGTGATATATCCATTGCCGTCACCATTAGCAGTGCTTAGTTTTTTCCTTAAAACATGATCGTCGATATCTTCAAATGATGCCGGGGCAAATAAGAGTTTTATCTGCGAAGTTATTTTATTAGATAAATAAATATCATTTTGTAAACCGATTTTAAATTGTTTGAATTCAATTTGATAATTCAGACCGTTTATACCATCATAGCCTGTGAAAATACCAGCTGTTTCATTATAAACATTTAAACTATCATTGAAACTTTTTTGCCAGCCGTCAATACCAAACATTTTTTGATCAATCTTTTGGTACCGTCCACCGGCAATGATTGATATGTCCATATGACTTTTTTGAACAATGCGAAAACGAGCTTCTAAATCTAAAATAGTCATACTCATTTCAGCATCAGATTCGGTATCACTCCATAGCATATATGGAAATTTTGTGACAATTTCATCCCAGTCCTTATCAGTCATTTTATTATTTGGGTTGCTTAAATTTGTAAGATATTTTAGACTAATGGTCCATTTATTCGGGTCTTCAATCGGATGTGCAATTCCAGAGAAGCCACCAATTGTAACATCAAGCGGAAACTCTAACAATGATGTAATCCGTCGTATCGTAGTGTCTAAAGTACCACCATTGTCGAATTCATAAAAACCTTTAATATCCATTTCGTATTCGGTCGTTCCACCCATGACACCAAACTCGGGGGAGAGTGTGAATTGCGTTTTTGCGTTTGAGATAGTCGTGCAGCATAAAATGAAAAGTATGGCGAGTGCTATTTTTTTCTGAACATATGTCCCTCGATAAAATTGCTTCCGTTATCATTGGAAAAAGATACATACGATAGGAGAGGATGTAAAGCAGACAATAAAACTTATCTGTTGATTTTTTCACCGGTCATTGCTTCGATTTCAGCAAGAAGTTTCTCTTCGAGTTCTTCTTCTTTAAACCGTGCGACAACTTCACCTTTTTAATAAGCATTCCCATACCGTCTCCGCCTGCGATACCTATGTCGGCTGCTTTTGCTTCGCCCGGTCCATTGACGGCACAACCCATGACGGCAACTTTTAACGATGCTTTTAAGTGAGCAGTTTTTTTCTCAATAGATTCAGCGAGGGGAATCAGGTCGATTTGGCAGCGTCCGCATGTTGGGCAGGCGATAACTTCGACACCATCTTCTTTGAGATTACAAGACATCAAAATTTTATGAGCAACAGGTGCTTCGTGTATTGGGTCGGCAGTCAGCGAGACACGGATTGTGTCGCCAATACCGGTCATCAAAATTGCACCGATACCAACCGATGATTTTATCGTGCCGGTCTCAAGGGTGCCTGCTTCGGTGATTCCGATATGCAGAGGATAGTCGCATCGCTCGGCAACCATCTGGTACGCCCAAAAAGCAGTTTGGGTATTGGTAGATTTTACCGAGATAACTATATCTTCAAAGTTCATTGATTCCAAAATTGCAACTTCACGCATGGCAGCATCGGCAAATGCATGGGGAGAATCATGACCGTATTTTTTGAGAATGTCTTCAGGAAGTGATCCCGAGTTTACGCCGATACGAATTGGGATTCCTTTATCTTTGGCGGCGGTGGTCAGTTCGCGGACTTTCCATTCGGCACCGATATTTCCCGGGTTGATACGAATTTTGTCGAAGCCTGCCTCGATAGCTTTGAGAGCGAGTTTGTATTGGAAATGAATATCTGCAACGATCGGACGTGATGGGTCGACTAGTTCTCTGATTTTTTTGAGGTTGTCGCCGGCGTCATGGTTTAGCACTGAGATACGAACAATGTCGCATCCTGAATCATAGAGAGCATTGATCTGGGCGGCAGCAAGATTGGCATCACGAGTGTCGGCAGTTGTCATTGATTGGACCGCGATTGGGAAACCGCCACCGATTAAAACATCGCCAATTTTGACCGAACGGCTTTTACGTCGTTTAACAGGAAATTCTAAATTCATATATTTTTACCTATTATTAACTTGTTCATAATTTTAAAAAGTGATATAGTTTATTCGGTTTTACGTATTAACGCAACAGAAAGTTGGAATTATTTTGATTTGGATAAAAAGGATTCTCCCATTCATAATACTCGCAGGACTGTATTTTGGTAACAGTTACTACCAAGACAGGCAAAATGAGAAGAAAATAGCCGATGAAAAACGGTATGCCCTGATAACTGCGATTGCCTGGATAGGCTCGATGACCTATCGAGATGACCCCGAGGCGTATTTGACTTTTCGGGATTCACTGCTTGAGGCGAACAATTTGTCGAACGATTCGCTCAAGATGTTTGTAGGGGGGTATCGGGATAAAGCGGAGTACTTAGCATATATGGCGTCATATATCAAATTTGATGTTGACTCGATATTGCATGTCGCTGATAGCTTGAAACAGGATAGCATTACTCAAGATAGCTTGGAGCAAGTGGCTGATTCTTTGGCGGTGGATTCGTTGAAGGCAGAGAAGTAGGGCAGTTTAGTTGCGGGTGGCTTACCCCTTGGGGTGCGTTTACATTTCAAGTTTGTATCAAATAAACGATAGAATAAAAACCACCCCAAGGGGTGGGCTACAAATCTGACTAAAATAGTTAAATTGAGATTTCATTCTCATTCAATTTAAAACAGATATTACCCATAAAACAACCCAGTAAACTGGGTTTTTGATCACTTTTTAGTGGAGCAACTACTATCCACTAAGAATTGTGGGGTTCCCTCAACCACCATAGTTATTTGTCGAAACCATGAAATCTTACAAACTTATTTATAATTCTTTGTACATCACAAAAGCATCAACATAACCAGATGTTTTACTTCTGTATGCCTTAGGAAGTGTTCCGACGATTTGGAAGCCTAATTTTTCCCAAAGTCTGATAGCACCTTTGTTTGTTGAGACTACCAAATTGTACTGCATCGCACGAAAGCCAAGCTCAATTGCAATTGTTTGTGAATGTTCACACATCGCCGATGCGACCCCTTTGCCTCGTGCAGTTTCTGATACGATATATCCGCAGTTGCAGATATGCGAACCTAAACCGGGCTGATTTGCTTTGATGTAATAGGTGCCGAGTATATTGTTGTCTTCATCAATGGCAACATAAGTTTCCTGGGGCGATTCTATCCAAACTTTGTATGCTTCATCTTCAGAAATGTCTGGTGCATAGGCGTAAGTATCTCCTGCTTGAAAGACAGTTTTGAGTATCTTCCAAATAGCTGACCAATCGGATTTATTCTGTTTTCTAATTTCCATAAGATTGTTTCAAGTAGTATTCTACTTTTTTATTTTTAATATCATTGGCAGTTCTTATTTTTAAATGCCGTCGTAGTTTTCCTTTGCCTTCAAGTAAATCGTCAGCATCAGACATTTCGTAGCCATTGTCAAACTCGATAGAAATATGATTTTTCCGCATGAAAATTCCGGTGAACAATCTTTTATCAATGATATAAACTATCCCGCCATATTTGATTTCTTCTTCTGCTTGCGGATAAAGTTTCAGAACAATTTTTCTTATAGAGATTATGACTTTGGTTTTCTCTTCGTCGATGAGTAAGAGGTCGTTTATGAATTCATTGATTATTGGATTTGTTTTCATAGATGTAAATAACCGAAGAATTTTCTGAGATGCAATTAAAAAGACGGGGGGCGTACCCCTTGGGGTGCGTTTACAATTCATGTTTGTTTCAAAGAAGCAATGGAATAGAAACCCACCCTAAAGGGTGGGCTACACTTGCTTAAAAGATGAGATTGCCACGTCTCGTTCATTGTCATTCACTCGACTCGCAATGACTGGCAAAGGGGGGATGCAATAAAAAAAGTCAGGTCTCAAAAGAGATACCTGACCTACGAATAATTATGAGCATACTTCGACAAGCTCACAGCTTGCAAGCTGTTCAGTATGACTTTGTGTTATCAAAAAAAAGTCGGAACCACAGGGGTTCCTACCTACTGGATTCCCATTTTCATTGGAATGATATTAGTAGATAAAAAAGCGGAGCATTAAAATAATACTCCGCTTTATAATTATAGTATAAGTGGCAATGCCACTAGCCTAAGAATGGGTATTTGTAATCGTGTGGTGGGACAAAGTTCTCTTTGATAGAACGAGGTGATGCCCATCTGAGCATATTTTGTATTCCACCTGCTTTGTCATTGGTCCCCGATGCACGTCCTCCGCCAAATGGTTGTTGTCCAACAACAGCACCGGTTGGTTTGTCATTGATGTAGAAATTACCGGCAGCATGACGAAGTGTCCGTTCGGCAAGTTCAACAGCTTTGCGGTCAACAGCAAAGATTGCACCTGTTAAGGCATACGGTGATGTTTGGTCTAAGATATGTAAAGTCTTAGCGTATTCACCATCGTCGTATACGTAGATACAAACAACAGGTCCGAAGATTTCTTCTTCCATCAAACGGAAATTCGGATTGGTTGTGACAACGATTGTAGGTTCAATGAAATATCCTTTGGATTTATCATAACCACCGCCTGAAATAATTTCAGCGTCTTTGGCATTTTTAGCATAATCTATAAACTCGGTAATAGTATCAAATGCCTTTTCGTCGATAACAGCGTTGACAAAGTTTGTGTAATCTTCCGGGTCACCCATCTTGAGTTCACCAGTCATAGCTACTAAGTCATCTTTGATATTTGCCCAAACAGATTGCGGGATATAACATCGTGATGATGCGGAGCATTTTTGACCTTGATATTCAAAAGAGCCCCGGACGATAGCAACGGTGAGAGCTTTTTGATCGCATGAGTTGTGTGCCATGATAAAATCTTTACCACCTGTTTCACCAACGATACGAGGATAGGCTTTATAGTTCGCAATATTGTTTCCGACAATTTTCCACATGTTTTGGAAGACTGGAGTTGAACCTGTGAAGTGAATACCTGCAAGGTTCTCATTTTTGAAAACAGTGTCACCGATAGCAGCACCTCGGGCGAAGATCATATTGATAACGCCGGCAGGAAGTCCTGCATCGCGGAAGATGTTCATCAGGATATGTGATGTATAGGCAGCAGTTGAAGCAGGTTTCCAAACAGCGACATTACCAAGCATAGCCGGTGCTGATGGAAGGTTGCCATTGATAGAGATAAAGTTGAACGGTGATACAGCAAAGATGAATCCTTCGAGAGGGCGATGGTCGGTACGATCCCAAATAGTTGGAGCGTTGCCTGGTTGGTTATGATAGATCTCCTGCATGTAGTAGGCGTTGAAACGGAAGAAGTCTACCAGTTCGCAGACGGCATCGATTTCAGCTTGATAAATAGTTTTTGAATGGGCAAGCATTGTTGCGGCATTCATGTGATGACGGTAAGGTCCTGCAAGAAGTTCGGCAGCTTTTAAAAAGATAGCAGCGCGATGTTCCCACGGTGTCGCTTCCCAACTGCTCTGTGCTTCCATAGCAGAGTCAACCGCGAGTTGTACTTCTGCTTCACCACCTTGGTAGTAGAAGCCAAGTTTCATACTGAGGTTGTGCGGCGCAAAAATATCAATTTTTGTATCGGTCGTAACTTCTTTTCCACCGATAAACATTGGTATTTCAACAGGGTTCTCTTTTAATTTTTTTAATTCGACTTCTAATGCTGCTCGTTCGGTAGAGCCTGGTGCATAGTCTAGAATCGGTTCGTTCTTTGGCATAGGGACTTTAAAAATACCCATCATGACCTCCTAAAATCGGCGTTTTTCGCCATATATGTTCTTTTTTTCACACACTATCTGTAAAACAATAACTGCGTAAATGTAATAGAAAATCTAAAAGTGGCAAGAGTTTTCGTATATTTATTAAGAACTATGTGAAAAAATGCTGTTAATTAGCACTTTTTTTGGAATGTGAACTAAATATTTAGGAATGCGAACCGAAAGAAAATATAGAAGAACGACAACATTGACGTAAATATCTCTATAGGATTGGAGAAATTTTGTACATACAAATAAAAAACGACCCCAACGGGAGTCGAACCCGTGTCGCCGCCGTGAAAGGGCAGTGTCCTAGGCCACTAGACGATGGGGTCATCAGTACTATTGGGGCTATATTATACACTTTTTTTGCTACCTGTCAAGATATTTTGTTTCATAACCTACATTTTACAATAAAAATAAGATTTAAAGCTAAATTTCAACATATTTCTAATAGATTAAAACAAATCATAACCGCAGTCCTAATCATTTCACCGCCCAAAAATAAAGATAAAAGTTCAATTTTAGAGTGCGGACAAGCAAGTACATGTTGTTCACTTTGGCGTTACTCTAAAATTATCTGTATATTATTGGTATTAAAGGAATTTAAAATAGTTTTTTAGTTGACAGGATGTAAAAAATTGGCAATTTTTATTCAAAATAATAATATTGGAAAGTCGTAACTTGAAATTATGAATAGGAGAAACTACTTGGAAAAAATTTTTAATGGATTAAACCTTTTAACCTCACCAATTGACACTCAATAATAAATATAAGGAGTTATTGAAGCATGAAGCTAAAACTGTTTAGTGTCATCTGTATTTTACTGTTGTTATTGACAGCATCAGTGTTTTCCGCAACCACAGGGAAAATTACTGGTGTGATATCGGATGCTGATAATCAGCAACCTTTAGTCGGTGTAACAGTAGCGATACAAGGTACCTCATTAGGTGCCATTACTGACGTCGATGGTCGGTATATTGTTCTTAATGTTCCAGTAGGAACATACACTGTTAAAATCAGTGCTGTAGGATATCAAACTGTGGAAGTAACACAGATTGATGTTCACGCTGATTTAGCAACTTATCAAAATCAGGGACTAAGTTCTTCTGTTACTGATCTTGGTAAAACTATTTCTGTTGTTGCTGAAAATGCAATGATTATCAAAGATAAAACAACGACAATCAATATTATCAAAGCTGAAGAAATTCAAGCTTTGCCAACTCGAGGCTTTGAAGAAATTATTGGTCTTCAAAACTCTGTCGTTCGTATGAACTCCAATGTTGACAATGCTCAACGTGGTGGAGCTGCTCAAAAAGCTAACGGCCCTTCAGTAAATATTCGTGGTGGTCGTCCTTCTGAAGTAGCTTATTACATTGATGGTATTTCTCAACAAGATCCATTAACAGGTCTGTCTACAGCAAATATTTCAAATAATGCAATTGCAGAAGTATCGATTACTTCTGGTGCATTCTCTGCTGAATACGGTAATGTTATGTCAGGTATTGTTAATGTTATAACAAAATCTGGTGGAGATGACTACGAAGGAACTGTTGAAGTAGTTACAGATAACTTTGGTGGAGATAATAAAAAGATCTACGATCATAACTATTATACTGCTGATGTGTCCGGTCCTATTCCAGGTTTAGAAAATGGTTATTTTTCTTTATCCGGTGGACGTACATATCTTCAGGATCGTACTCCTTCTCCAGTAACTGAAGAACTTTTTGAAGAATATGATAATGTGCATATTGATGGTAATAGACTGCCTAACAATGCTCTTTCAGGTTGGTCATACCAAGGTAAATTTACATATGATTTATCTCCGAATCTCAAGTTAACTATAAATGGTAATGGTTCCCAAGATAATTGGCAGAGCTATCGTCATTTTTATAATAACATATTTGATCCGGATCAGTTAGCTCATACCCCTCGTACCGAAGATAAGAACTTAGCTTTTAAAGGTCAGATTACACATACTTTAAATGCTAATAATTATTATAACTTAGCAGTTTCATATTTTGTGACTGAACGGTTTACCGGTGATGGTGTTTTAATGAGAGATTATGATGCCTATAGTAGAGATTTTGTAAACCCAGAAGAAGATGCTTTCTCATTATTCCGAGATGGTGATGCTGATGGAAATATTTCATATTATGGGCTCTATTTTAAACGGAAATCATCTCATCTCGCTTTTAAAGGTGATTTTACATCACAAGTAAATTCAGCCAATACTGTAAAAATTGGTTTTGAATTTCAAAAGCATTCACTCAGAAGATTCTCTGATGGATTGGCTACTTTAGAAAATGGTTCTGCAATACCAAAAGAATTATACTTGAATAGATACGGGTATGACTCTTTAGGTAATGAGTCAGATAATCAAGATTATCTTAATAGTACCAAAGAACCTATTTTCTTAGGGTTGTATATTCAAGATCGTTTTGATTGGCGTGGCTTGATTGTAAATGCCGGTCTTCGTTTTGACTATTTTGATTATAAGGCATTACGGATTATCAACTTAAGTAATCCTTTTGATCCAGATACATTAAATCCTTCTGATGTCACTCTAGATGAAGCAGACTTAGAAGAAAGTACAAAACATACAAAAATTTCACCTCGTTTAGGTATTTCATTCCCTATTTCTGATGTGACTCAAATGCATATTAACTTTGGTAAATTCTTCCAAAGACCTGATTTGCAGAACTTATATGTTGGATATGATTATTTTGAAGCACGTAACGGAGCAGGTTTCTTCTCTGTATTTGCATCACCTAATCTAGAACCTGAAAAATCAACCCAGTATGAAGTAGGTGTTACTCATCAATTAGGTGACTATACTTCTTTTGAAATTACTGCGTATTACAAAGATGTTCAGGATCTTACTTCAGGTGTTGAAATTTCACCAGCGATACCTGTTTCTTATAGTATTTTCTCAAATGTCGATTATAGTACAATCAAAGGTGTTGATTTTGGTTTTACTATGAGACGTAATAGAAACATTTCTGCCAGTGTTAAATATGGTTTAAGTGTTGCATCCGGTACCGGTTCATTCTCGGGTACCAACCGAAATATCTTATGGAAAAATTCATCAGGTATTCCTAAAACAACAAACCCGCTTGATTTTGATCAACGTCATACCATTATTGGTAATGTTGATATTCGTGCAGGTCAAGGTGAAGGACCAACCGTTGGCGGATTTAAACCACTTGAAAATGTTGGTTTGAATGTTTTAGTTCAATTAGGTTCTGGTACACCTTATACACCTACCAATCCATATGATGGAATTACAACTCGTTCAGTAGATCAAGAACCTACTGGTGGAGTTAACTCATCTAATCTTCCTTGGCAGGCTTCTGTTGATATGAAGCTTGAAAAGTCATTTACTTTATCTGATAAGTATAAAATTGTCCCATATTTCTGGGTAAAAAATCTTTTAGATAGAGAAAATGTTGTAGCTGTGTATGAAGGTACTGGTGAAGCAAATACAACCGGTTTCTTAAATACATCTGCTGGGCAAGAAAATATTGCTGCAAATGGTCAGATTTACGAAGACAGTTATAGGTTCCTTGAAAACAACCCAAAGAATTATGGTACTCCTCGTATGATTTTCTTTGGTCTACGAGTATCATTTTAGAAAGATATGAGGGATAGACAATGAAATTAAAAATATTAGTTAGTGTGCTGGTCTTTCTTTTTACGTTGCCGCTTATAGCAGCTCCGCCTCAACAAGGGAAAATCAGTAATAGTTCAAATTCATTAATTGTCGATAATACAACAATATTCGACGGTAATAGAATTTTAATGTTTGTTACAAACCACGGTAACTTTGGTCGTGACTTGGGTGGTACTTTTGGGTATGACTATGGTTCATGGTATCCATATACCGGTAATATTAGTGATTACGCTGATCATACTATTTTTGGTGATTATACACCAAACTACGCATCCGGCCTTTGGGCTGGTGCAGTAGATTCAGCAACAGGCGATACTTTGGTGACAATTTCAGAATATAGTTCTGAATATGTACCTGGACCTATGTCAGGTGGTACTTTCCAACCTGATAATAATACTTTCAGAGTGTATAAGCTTTTTGCTGATTAACTGGTAGATAATCCAAACCAAGATTATTTAGATTATATGGCTTTTGCTGTGCCAGACCAGGGTGCCCCTGTTTGGACTGCTGCTAATAACTTCTTAATTGATTCATCGGTAGTTCCTTCAGATAGAACTATCTTAGGAATAATTGGTGAACCACAAGTTATTGGTGATCTATTCTTATGGACGGTATATAACGATGCCGATCCAGCTCAGCATGCTAACTTAGGTACTGCTCCATTGGGTATCGAAGTAAAACAAGCTGTTTTTGGATGGAAATCTGATGATGCTTTAGGCGATATTGTATATATTAGATATTCTATATATAATAAAGGTTCTAAAGTTCTACAAAACTGTAACTTCTCTGTTTGGTCTGATCCGGATTTAGGTAGTTCTGGTGATGACTTTGTTGGTTGTGATACTCTCACAGGTTTAGGTTTTGTTTGGAATGACAATGTTGTCGATCAACAATATGCTCCAAATGCTGTACCTTGTATGGGTTTTGATTTCCTTCAAGGTCCACTTGTTGAAAAAACTTTTCCAGAGCAACCTGATGGTAAAATGTGGGGTCAAACATATACTGACTCAACAAACTTAGGTATGGAATCATTTAATAAATACATTAATGGTACTGATCCAGATAATGCTATTCAGGCTTTCAATTACATGAATGGTCTTACTGTAGACGGTGCTCAATATGTTTACAATGGTCAAACTTTAAGTTATGTGCTTTCCGGTGACCCTGTTTCAGGTCAAGGCGATATCGATGTTGTTTCATCTGATCGTCGTTGGATGCAAACTACAGGACCATTAACATTCCGTCCTGGAGATTCAACTGAAATCTATGTTGCTATGGTAATGGGGCAAGCTGTGAATAATAAAGTATCAATTTCACAGATGCGCGCCAATGATATCTTAGCTCAATTAACATATGATAATAACTGGATTACTATTGATGGTCCAGATGCTCCAGTTCTGAATACATTTATCGATGAAAATTCAGTTACAATAGCATGGACTGATATTTCAGAAATTAATAATGGTACTTATCCGTTTGAAGGTTATCTTGTATATCAAGGTGAAACTAAAACAGGTCCATGGCATAAAGTTGTCGCTTTAGATATAGCAAACTCACTTGAAGATGTATTTGATTCAAAGTTTAATCCTACAGCAGCTTCTTTTGAATTTGTAAAAGTTGTTGATGGTGACAATAATGGTTTAAAACATTCAGTTACTATTGGTACAGATGTTATCAATGGTGGTCATTTGCTCAATTTAACAGAATATCATTATAGAATTGAAGCTTACACTGTAGATAATGATGCTCCAGATGGCTTAAGAGTTAA
The DNA here is from genome assembly GCA_024278935.1 of Candidatus Zixiibacteriota bacterium. Lineage (GTDB taxonomy): Bacteria > Zixibacteria > MSB-5A5 > GN15 > FEB-12 > QQUK01. Next base: position 23,200 of record JAJRSF010000003.1, on the reverse strand, counting down.
AACTGCATCTACCAATGTATCTTTAACTCCTCAAATGACAGTGCCTGATATTACGTATGAAAATGATGCTGAAGATGCTTTGGCAGTTGTGCATACAGTTGGTTTAGCTGATGGTATTATTACTCCTATAGTAGTAAATCCTGATTCTTTAACTGGTCATACATATCAGGTATTATTTACAGATACAATTGGTATCCGCGTTGACACTTCAATTGCTGATCCAATTAACTTCCCTAATGATACAACATTTGATTCAACTAATGTTGCTTGGCATTTGTATGATGTTACTGCTAATGATACTATTTTATCATGGCAAACAAATCAATCCGGTCAAGGTGAATATCCTATAGTTCATGGTTTTGAAATTAGAGTTTCAGGCCCTGCTTTAGGTTTTAAATCCTTCCAGGTTGTAGCTAATGGTACCGGTGTTATTGATCCGGTGGCGGGTGCTTTTGATTTCCAAGGCTTCCCAACACCTGGTCGCACAAACCCTCCTGCTGAACAACAAGTAGGTGAAGGTGGTTGGGCATTCCATACCGGTGATAATGGTGGAACAAATGGCGGCGGAAGCCGTGGTTCATACGCAGCATTCTTAGATAGAACTTTCCGTGGTGATGAAGGTCGTATTGGCCAGTTAGGTATTAATGATTGGGAAATGAGATTTACCGGTTCTAATGATAATCCAGGTGTTGGTGGTGGTTATGCTATCGCAGCATTCTCATCCGGTGTCGCTTTCTGGGTTCCTTTTGAACTTTGGAGAACAGGCGTTGGTACTCCTGATGATCCTTCCGATGATTTACGGTTGATTCCGTGGATCTTTGATGATGGTGGTGATTCACTTTACTACTTGTCATCTTATGGTTCAGATGCTGAAGGTAACTGTGGTCCTGGTGGTTGTGAACACTCCGCATCAGGTGCTGACAATGATCCTTATACTGATTGGATTTATTGGAAAATCCCTGTAGATGGTGCTGGCGATGCTTACACTAGTGGTACAGTTGGATATCAAGTATTTGAAGATGCCGCTATTGCTGACCCTACTATGGCTGCTTGGGCTTATGAAGAACTTGCTGTTATGGATCGTACTGTTTTAGTTAACTGGAATGGTGGCGATTTACCTCCGTTTGATCAAGATCTTCCAGAACTAGGAACAGTCTTTAGAATGTTAACTGGTAACCTAATACTCCTGGCGATATCTTCACATTTACAACATCAGCTCCAGGTCAGTTAACAAATAAGAACGAAGACATGATAGATAAGATTACTACGGTTCCAAACCCAATGTATCTATTTAATGAATATTCAAAATCCCCTGGTGTCTATGTCGTGAAGTTCCACCATTTACCTATACTTTGTACAATCTCTATTTACAACTTGGCAGGTGAATTGGTTAGAACAATCGAAAAAAATGATGCTGAATCAGCTATTGCTAATTGGGATGTATTAACAGAAAACGGCTTACCGGTTGCTTCCGGCATATATATTTATGTTGTTGATGCTCCTGGCTATGGTCAAAAAGTTGGTAAAATGGCTATCTTCGTAGAAGAAGAAGTTCTAAGAATTTACTAAGTATAGGAGAATAAAATAATGAAATATAAAATTATGATATTGTTACTAGTTCTCCTCGTGTTAGGTCTTTCGTCGGCCTATGCAGGGAACGATAGTCGAACCGGTACTGCCGGAGCATTGGAGTTGTCCATTCCATATGGATCTCGTGGTGCTGCAATGGGTGGTGCAGTGTTATCCACTGTATCAGGCGTTGAATCTATGTATTGGAACCCAGCCGGTTTATCATCTACAGAAGGTACCGAAGTTATGTTTACACATCTTCCTTACTTTGCTGATATTGATGTTAACTACGCTGGTTTGGCAACCTATATTGAAGATTTTGGTACTCTTGGTTTTGGTGCTAAAATTGTTCAAATTGGTGATTTACGAGAAACTACTGAAGAATTTCCAGATGGTACAGGTCGAATTTTCTCACCTACACTTTCTGTCTTCAATGTTTCATTTGCGAAAGTTTTAAATGCGAATGTTCAATTCGGATTTAACGCTAAGTTCATTCATGAAAGTATTTTTGATGTAAGTGCCTCAGGTACAGCATTTGATTTTGGATTTATCTATAATCCACAATGGAATGGTTTATCATTAGGAATCGTGATTAAAAACTATGGTTCTGAAATGCAGTACACAGGTATTGGTTTTGATCGTGAAGTAGAAAACCGTCCTCTTCGTGCGAACAGTGCGGCTTTTGAGATTCCAAGTTCATTTAATCTTGGTTTTGGTTATGACTTCATCAATGAAGACCTACACTTCGCATCATTATCAGGTACTTTCCAATCCAACAACTTCTCGCAAGATGTTTGGAATGGCGGACTTGAATATGTATATGACACTAAGTATTCTTTAAGAGCTGGGTATAACTACTCAAGTTTTGATGACTATATCTACGGTGCTTCTTGTGGTGCTGGAGTAAAAGTTCCTCTTGGAGATATGGACTTGAGCTTAGAGTATACATGGACTCAAACTGACATATTTGATAACAACCAGTATTTTACTTTTACAGCGAATTTCTAAAAGTAATTATACTTTAAATATAAAGCCGGATATTTTTTATAAATATCCGGCTTTTTTATATGATTTAAGATGTAAAATGTATATATTTTATAGTGAAATTTAATCTCTATTTAATATAGAGTAATTTAGTAAATATTATAGCAACATCACCGAATATATGTATATAGAAATTAAAGGGAAAATTTAGTGCAAACTGTAGAATCATGTACATTTGAAATTATCGCAATCTTGAAAGAGATTGGTAAAATAGAAGGTGATATTCCACCTGAAAGCGATATCTATACAGAGCTTGGTGTTGAATCTGTCAATGCTATTTCTATTCTTTTAGCACTTGAAGATAAATTTAATATATCAATCGATGACAATGCATATATTCAAGCGAGAACATTAACAAAACTTGTAGAGCTTGTTAGGTTATAATTATGAAAAATTTTAAAATAATATTCCCTGAAAAATTACCTGACGATATCTGCAAAGAAATTATGAAACGAGCCTGCTATTGTGATGAGCTGATTTTATCGACACAATTTGAACAATCTTCGAAATCTCTCATTGTTGAAATCGCACAAAATGGCGAACTTGAAGTTATAAATAAAAAAGTCGAACAGTTAGTTGATAAGATGAAAAGTGAACGACTTGTAGTACAGCCTAAAGTAATTAAAGAAAGAGTTCGTTCAGATAACTCGTATAATACAAATGTATATGAAAAACTTTGTGAACAAGGTGATTTATTTAAAGAGGGTACCGGAGTCATTGCCAAAGGTGGTGAGTTTTTAAATCTGCTCTTAGCCTTTGATACATTTTTTGAAAAGCTTGGTGTTCTAAAGTATAAAGCAAAGCCACGTACATACGCAACACTTATCCCATCCGATTGGCTTAGACGAGCAGGATATTTTACATCGTTTGCTCATTCATTAACATTTACGTTTCACTTGGTAGAAGATTTAGAACAACTTGATGCCTTTGCGGAACGTCATAGAAAACACGAACCACTACATTTACAATCAATAGATGAAATCGCTACTCCCGAATATTGTTTGTCGCCTGCTGTCTGTTATCATGCCTATGGGGCATTAGAGGGAATGCAATTTGATTCACTTGATGAAGGTCTGAAAGTGTTTACCGCAATGGGTAGTTGTTTCAGGTATGAATCTAAAAACATAACTGACTTAGACAGGCTTTGGGAATTTTCTATGCGTGAAATTATTTTTGTCGGTGACAAAGAAAAAGTAATCGACGCACGTAAAGAGAGTATGGAAATAATTTGGCGTCTAATAGAAATTCTAGATTTGACAGCGTCGATAGAAAGAGCCTCGGATCCGTTTTTCTCAACAGAATTTAAATCACTTCGGTTTTTTCAACTCGCAAATGAATTAAAATATGAACTGAACTTAAATATATCTGAAACAAAATCAATCGCAGCATCATCGTTTAACTATCATGAAAATTTCTTCGGGTCGAATTTTTCTATTACAACCGAAGATGGCGAGGATGTCCATACCGGATGTGCTGCCTTTGGACTTGAACGATTAGTGTATGCGGTGTACGCCCAAATAGGTGCCGGGAAAGCATTAGAAAGATTACAAATCGCTTCTGAAGAATTATTAGGAGAAAGGTGTTAGCCATGGAACCAGCAAAAGGATTCACATTTGAGTATGGACCGGATTTAAAAAAAATATCTGAACTTATTTGCAATACCTGGGGGAGACCATGTTGGAATTATGATGAAGGTCTTCTCGGATTGCATATCAACCGTCCAAGCGGCGACTCGGAACTAAATGTCGCACAGATTTCAGAGGATGGTCAGGTAGCTTCGTTTCAAGCATACATGCCTTTTGACGTACAATATTTTGACAAAAGCTACAAAGCAGTATTTGCCAGTTTCTTAACAGTCTCAGCTGATTTTCAAGGCAGAGGTCTAGGCGGTCCTCAACAGGGAGCCTTGATTGAGAAGGCGAGAGAAAAAGGGTACGACCTTTATATAACAATGTGCGAAGTCGGTGCTGTTTCGAATTATGCGGTTGAAAAAATATTTAAAAGAATGAATCTTCCTGTGAAAGTTGTGAATGTCTGTCGCTATGCTGCTGCTGTGAATGAATTTGTCAAACCGGTTCTTCCTGAAAAACCATCGGGTAATACTCGAATTGCTATTCAAGATGATATTGAGAAACTTAAGCCATTGATTAATGCTGTTGGAACAAACACGAAGTTGTATAAAAAAATACCTGATGAAGATTTTTCTTTTATATTTATAGATCGCCCTCATTGTAAGACGTATCTCTATGAAAAAGATAATAAAGTGTGTGGGTTTATAAATATTTTAAAGCTTGAAGTATTAGAAGTTGATAATGATAATAAAACAAATATTTATTTTGATAATGTCTCCTTTGGTGATATGCCGGATGATGCAATAGAAGAATTTATCGGCGATGTAATGTTGGATTTACAAAAAGATAATTTCTATACTGCTTTTATGCCAAATATCGGTTACACTAATATAGCACTGTTTAAAAAATTTCGTTTTAGATTAGCACCTCGGGAGTTAAATCTTTATATTGCACCATTAAAAGAAAATGTTTTACCTGATGGTATAAAAGAAGTTGATTCTTTTTACCTGGACGTTTATTAATGAATTAGAGTTCTATGCTTAAGTCTATTTGTAAACTCATGATATTTATTCTGTCGCTTCCATTGGTCGTACTGATACTTCCGTTTGGAATCTTATCTGTAATTGAAAAAAATCTGACAAGTTATGATTTCTTTTTTACAATCGGGGCGCATGTTGCTGCGATGGTTCCAGGCTTTCTCGGAGATAATGTCCGTAGAGTTTATTATATGCTCCCCCTAGATTCTTTTCATCCTACAGCAATTGTAAGCTATGGTTCTTTTTTGTCAAAAAGAGGAGCAAGGATCCATGCCAATGTCGGTATAGGTGCCTACTGTATTATAGGACTTGCCGAGATAAAAAAATCGGTACGGATAGCAAGCAGAGTTTCTATAATATCCGGGCTTCATCAACATGGCAGTTCAGCAAATATTACAAACGGTTATGCGCATGCCGGGGTCAATAAATTGGTTGTTATTGGGGAAGAGACTTGGATTGGAGAAGGGGCAATTATTTCGGCATCGGTCGGAAATAATTGTATCGTTGGTGTTGGAGCAGTTGTGACAAACGAAATACCTGATAATAATATGGCGATGGGAAACCCTGCTCGTCTTTTACCTACTGCCCAAAAAACTTCATAATAATTTTTATCTGCCTTATGGATTACTTTAAAAGAAGCATCTTTTTTGTTGTAGAAAATGTTTCGGTTTCGATTCGGTAGATATAGATACCGGTTGTAATTTTAGAGCCACTTGAGTTGGTAGCATCCCATTCAAAAGAATGTTCGCCGGCAGCAAGTTGTTGGTCAACTAAAGTCTTAACGACTTTCCCCTCAATATTATAAACTTTTAATTCCACATAAGATGATGTCGGTAATGAAAAGCCGATAGTTGTGCTTGGGTTAAATGGGTTTGGATAATTTTGAGCGAGAGCAAATTCAGTAGGTAAATTATATTCGGTGTCATCGATATCTGTCGCCAAAATAAAAGCTGCTTCGGCTGAAGAAATGTTTGAAATTGTTGAACTGTTGCCACTGCTATCATAAGATTTTATCGCAGTAAAATAATTTTGACCGGGGGTTAGCCCAGTCAAAATTGTTGATTGCTGCTCCCCCGCCTGTAAAGGCGACGGGGGAGTTAATAGTAAGGAGGTTTCAGACCAGTTCAAATCTGTGATCTCTGCTTGTGAATATCTAATTTCGTAAACGGCTACGGTACCGTTCATGTTGTTATTGTCGGGTGCTGTCCAGCTTAAACCGATAGTTCCGTTTACTTCACCGGTGACTGCTGATAGATCCATAATGGTAGATGGAGTTGTTAAATCTAAAGTTGTTGTCGTAACAACGTTTGATAGCGTTGACCAGTTAGGGACTTCATCGGCTACGATGAGAGCAAAATAATAAGTGACTTCCTGAATAAGACCGATAACAACAAATGACTCTGTTGTTCCTGCTGTTTGTGGTGATGGTGGGTTGTTGACAAGAGTTGCTGAACTCCAGTTTTGGCTTGTAATAAGCGATGTCGAGTATCTGATTTCATATGCAGATGCTTGACCAACGTTTCCGTCATCACCACTTGCTGTCCATGACAGAGTGATTGAATTATCAGATGTGTCTGTGATCGCTAATGAAGCAATAGCGGTTGGTGCTGTGCTTTCATTTAATGTTGAAACATAGGTTACGTTAGAAATCCCAGACCAGTTTGGTACATCATCGGCTGTTCGCAAAGCAAAGTAATATTGGGTGTTCAATGATAAGCCGGTAACGGTAAACGACTCTGAACTTCCTGAAACTTGCGGAGAGGGTTCCCCTGTTACAGGAGTGGCAGATAAGAAGTTGGCATCGGTGATTACAGATGTGCTGTATCTGATATCATATTGCGAGGCAGTACCTGTTAAGCTGTCATCGCCAACGGAAGTCCATTCGAGAACTATCGATGATGTCGTAATAGCTCCTGTTGAAAGGTCAGCGACAAGGGCTGGGGCGATAGACTCTGCATCGGTCGATTTTGATATGACATTTGATAAGTCGGACCAGTTAGATGCTTCATCGGATGCTTTAATTGAAAAGTAGTAGGTTGTGCTTGCTTCAAGTGAGTCGATTATAAATGATTCTGTTGAGCCAGCAATTTGCGGAGCAGGTTCGTTTGTAACTTGGGTAGCAGCATTCCAGTTGGCATCGGTGATCAATGATGTTGAGTAGCGAATGTCGTAGGCGGTTGCTGTACCTATTGAGCCGTCATCTCCGGGTGCGGTCCAATTTAAGGTGATCGATTTAGTTTGCCCGAATGATTCCATAGGGAGAAGCATTAAAAATGTGGCTGCCATTGTGATCGTTAATAGAAGCCTGATGATGCTGATGTTACTTTGGGATGATTTCACTCATACCTCCAGTTTAAAATAATAATACCTTTTCAGTCGACTCCAATTTGAATGCAATTGCTGTTCCAAATTGAAACAAAAAAGGAAGTGGTTGATAGGGATAGTATTAGGGGGTTTTTGTGTTAAGAGAAAACGGGAAAAGTCTCTCAATATCTGTCTGAAATATGAACAGTAGGAGAAAATTGCACAGACCTTAAATAGCAGGGTAAATGCAAAAAGTTTATTCAGTATCCAAACAAAAGTAAAGAGTAAGAATTTATATGTTAATAATGCTTTCGAAGTAATTATTGTTGTCAATTTTGAGATACCGTAAGTAAGTACCGGATGAAATTGTATGATTTACGGCAGAGGATTTATTCCAGTGCGGTGAAGTTAACAAGATAATTTTGTGTAAAACAATTTCGTCGGTTGTCGTGTGGATTGTAAATTCAACTGAACTATTGGGAAGAGGCGGAAAATTAAGATGCTTGCCATTAGATGAATTGATCGGATTAGGATTGGCGATATTATCGATTGATCTGTTTTGTGATACTTTCGCCAAATAGATAGAATGTTGAGATGAGTTTGGTTTACAGTTGGCTCTTGCCCGTGTGCGATATGGTTGGTCGGCTACTAAAACTGTAGTGACATTCGATTCTGTAAAAGTCCTTTTACTTTCAAAAACTACGGGAGAGGCTGTTTCGTTTGAATTGCTTGTAGCTTCCAATGCTACTTCAGGATTAGAGTTTAGGGTGTAATCTGACTGTGAGATAAAACTGTTAATGTTGTTCAGATTGAATATAATGCTCACAACTCCGAGAAGAATTCCGATTGTTGTGAATTGTCTAATTTTTTTCATTTTCTAACAAAAACACTTTCATCTTATAATTAGTTCTCACACACCAACGAAAAGATTGGAGTGGAAGATTTTGCGTAGATTACATCTCAAGTATTGAGCCCGCAAGCGTAATTTTCCATAAAATTATAAGGTTTTGTCTTTCAATGTGATAGAATTTCTTTTAAACATAGTCCATTTTCAAAAGAAGATAAAATTAGTAGAAAATTCAAATAATGTACATCATCTGTCCGTTATGCTACTTTAATATGTTAAAAAGTACGTTATTGTACCTATTGTTTAAGGTCTCTGATAACTGTATATGGGGAAATAGCTTTGGGTGATTTTCCAGAATAAAATTCTGGTTTTTATAAAAATGGAGTATGAAAAAAATTACTCGACTGGTCTTCCGTTGCAAATATTTTGGAAGCCAAACTGACGAATTGTAATTGTGTTGTATATATTTCGGGTGTCATAGACATTCAGTTGACAGATCTGCTCTTTGATACAGTCAGACAGTAAGTCCTTGAATTGATAACACTTAGTTATGATTATAACCAAGTCAGTTTTTTCAGAGGCTGAGCAAGCATCATAGAAATAATTGATACGATTTGTATTTGTTCTAAAGGCAAGCGTAGGCAGGCAGAGAGTTTTGTTTATTACAAGTATGTTTTCAAAAATGAAATTATTTATTAACGATTTTTCCCGAATATGTGTCGCTGTCAACTTGGAGATACCAAAGATAAGTTCCGGTTGCTACTTTAAAACCTGCATGGTTGTAGCCGTTCCATTTCCAAGAATCTAGAACGCCGACTTTATGAAAAACAGTTTCGCCGGAAATTGTTTGAATTGTTAATTCAACGGAAGAATTCGGGAGTGGTGAAAATGTAACCTGTTCACCATTTGTAAAACTGACCGGGTTTGGATAGGCGATCAATTCTGTTGATGCGGTAAGCGATAGGGCAGCATATGAAAAATTTGATACCGCCGAATACGGATTATTGTTTACACGGACGCGCCAGTAATATGTTTGGTCGGTAAGAAGTTCTGTATCGACCTGCCATTCGGTAAAGTTAGAATTACTTTGTAATACTGCAGGGGATGTTGTTTCCATTGTATTAAAATTTGCATCGGTGGCAACTTCAAAATAATAATTGTTGGTTCCGATAGCAGTTATGTTTTGTGCTGCTAAAGTTGGTTGACTGGTCATGACAGTTGCCCCTGATGATGGAACAAGTAAGGTAGAGGTAAAAGTTTCAGCCTCTCCACCGCCACCGTCACCACCGCCGGTGGTAATGTCGACCGATGCTTCGCAGTTGACAACATTTGAAATCAATGATGGATTGCCACCATCGTCATAGATTTTCATTGCGATATAATAGTTTGTTCCCGGAGTCAGACCAGAGAGAGTCATCGACTGCGAAGAACCAGCAATTAGCGGAAGAGGTGGGTTTGATGCTCGTGCAGATATGCCATCAAAGTTAGAAAGATTGATTACCGAAGTAGAATATTTTATATCATACAAGATTGCTGTTCCAGAAGAGCCATCATCACCAGTTGAAGTCCATACTAAGTTGATATTACCATCGCCGGCACCCGGAGAACATCCGAGATCATCTATAGGGTCAGGCGGGATAGAATCAACTTCACCTGCCGTGTTTAACAAATTAACAGTTGGGAGAACAACGTCTTTATCAACAACAAAATCGGAAACATAAGTATCGGCACCTTTTTGTACAGTGAGTGAGAAGTTGTTATAGTTTGTTGAGTCAGTCGCAGTTCGTGATGCAAACCAGTATGACACCGGCGATGAGAACTGTCCTGAAGAATTGGTAAGTCCTGACATTACTGTTTGTCCGTAGCCATTCACAACGGTGACTGATGCTCCTGTAACCGCTTGGTCGTTATTGCCCATTACTTTGATATCTAATGTTTTCTGAATAGTAATATCCTGGTTGCCTGAATTTGACATACCTATATCGGTATCGCTAGCACCAGCGAGATAGACACCATCGCTGATTTTATTATTACCCGAACTCCATGAGACACCATTGACGCCGAGATAGAAAGTGCTGAAGCCAGGGAGATTGTCAATTTGTACCATCGTATCAGCTTTGGAGTTGATACCATAGGCACCACCACCATCAGTCGCAAAATGATACATATGTCCGTTACTTGAAAGGACGTTGTTATAAAACTCTGCCGGGTTGCCTACTTTGTTACTCATAATAGAGATACAGTCAGCTCCGGCACCATCGGCTGCGATAGTTGTGATTCTGTTATTGTAAACATAAATTGAGTCAGTCGGAATATCACCATTGTCATATCCCATAAAAATACCATTGGCGAGTCCGCAACGATAGAGGGTAGATGGGCTATAATCGGAATAGACAGTAATATCATTTTCATAAATTTTAAAATTGGCTGTCCAGATTCTGATACGGATACCTGTCGAGTGACCGCCATTACCTGTACCGGTTGCATCGAGAGGTCCAATGGAGGAAATAATAGTATTGTTGTGTATGACAGAGAAACCGCCAATATCAACAGGGACGGTTCTTTCTAAAAAGATTCCCATGCCGCCAAAAAATTCAGTACCAAAGTCGATTCTATTATTCCAGATTCTAAGATGTTCGGAGCCACGAGATGCGATACCATATGCTTCACCATAGCGATAGCCAGTGTAAGGTCCATCGTTTCTTGCATCAACAGTAATATGATTATCCGATGCCCAGAATGCCCCTGAGTTGCCACCTTCGTTTCCGTAAAAGAAAAATCCGGAGTGCGGAGTTTTTGTTACTTGGGTAGAACAGATCCAAAGATGATAATCTTGTTCGATGTCGTTGATAAGAGCATCGTTGTAGCCTTTGTCCAAACGTACTGCGGCAGCAACCCAGTACTGACGGTAATAGTATCCGACAACTTCGCTAGTCAATGTACAGTTGACGATTTTATTCATAAAGGTATTGCTACCATCAACAAAGATATTAAAAATCCCGTTGACACCATCGGTTACCGAAGATGGAATATAGCCACCAACGATAACAGTCATGTTTCTGATAACAGAGTTTCGACAGTTGTTCATGTCGATACCACGAATTCTGGAAAGAGTGGCAGAGTAGTTTACGCCGTGAGTCAGGGTTCCATTTTCAACCGAGACATTATCACCGGTCACTAAAATACCTGTTGTGCTGTTCGATGTTGATGTACCAAAAGTTATGGTATTGTTGTTTAAGTCAAGGACAACATTGTCGGCAGAAACAGTTATCGCAGATCCCGATGTTGTCATGTTTGTTGCGACTACAAATGTATCATTTGGTGATGCATTCGAAGATGAGATCGTAAACGGTAGCGATGAAATTGTTTTTTTTGCCGCCATTAGATGCCCTGTAGAAAACACAAAGAGCATGAGAATTAAAATTATTTTACGCATATACTATTTCCTCCTAAAGAGAAATTTTATTCGTTCTCAACCTTATTCATTGAATCTAGGTTCAGTGAATCCAGGGTGTAGTTATATTTTGGCAGAATGAAATCACGGTAATCGTTCGGGTTTCCATTATGCCCTGCTTCGGCAGCTTTTACGACATTATATGCCTCTCGAGCTGTCATATAATGTAATCGGTATTTTTCGTTATCTTTATAGACATTTTCTACTTTTGTCAGCATTTTATCGATATTTTTTCCTAAAATATTATCAAAGGCATCGGGATGCTTTAAATCGCAACCATGAGTAAATGGGCGGATAAACTGCCAGTTTGAGCGTCCTTTGACATGGATATTTGCTGAGAGCCAGGTTTCAAATCGTTCGAAAGTCGTCGGTATTTCCCAGTAGAGATTACCGTCATCAAAAGTCGGATGAGTCTTAAATCGCCAGTCAGACCAGTCAATCATATATGGTCCTTCAAAGATCATAAATTCGTTCTCTTTGGGTGTATAGCCAACCGATGATTCGACGCCTGTATTATGAGATTTTGGTTTATCGGGATCATCAATACAGTAATAAATTTTGTTCACCAAAGATGGTTGAGCAGTTTGAGTCATAGCAGGAAATGTAAAGTCGGCGTAGCAACCATGTTCTTGTAAAATTGTGATTTCATTATCAACACCACACATACCGCTTCCTTGTCCTGCCCGTGAATTGTCTAACGCCCAGTTGCCATGTACAAACGAAAAATAGCCAAGCGAGTCATCGGTTCGTAAGGCACCATGAGCTCGCAATGAATCAAGCCCAGCTCGTAATTTACGAGTGAACGATTCTGAGTTATCACCTGCGTGATGCCAATGCAGTTCAACATCGCCGTACCCTTCACGACTTAACTGTACAATAGAATCAACTTCGTGTCCTCGAAACTGTTCGATAGGGTAATACCAAGTATGCTGCAATTTGATACCATCGGAATCAATATGTTTATCAGCAAGAGTGCGGTAATTTTCTGTCCAAGCCAAAAGTGGTACTTCACTACCACCCGGTTCCCAATGATCGATGACGACAAAAATTATGTCAGTAATTCCATCTTGTTCGGCAAAGGTTGGCGAATTAGTGATATAATCAGGAAGCCAGATAAAGGCGTTCATCTTATTTAATTTGTATGTAACTCCAGCAATTCCTATAAGAATTCCGAGAGTAGCTATGATAATAAATTTTTTCATTTTTCTAAACTAAGTTCTTTCAATTTATATTACGGTTCTTATACCATTCTTAGTGATAAGAAGCAAAATTATTATGAAACTTTCAACTTCAAATATCATGCCCAGCAGTTTATTTTTATGTCAGTTTCTAAGGCTATGTATTACAGTACGATATGAGTTGGCGGTCGTTTGAATATGATTCTGAATTATTCTGAAATTGTTGAATTTCTGAGCAATACGTTAATTTTTAAACAGTAATGGTTTGGGATGGTTCTTTTGTTCGCTGTTTTACGATTTTTGCAGGGTTGCCAACAGCTACTGCATACGGGGGAAGAGGCTTGATTACGTTGTTAGCTGCTCCGACGATTGTATTGTCTCCGATGTCAGCCATAACCGTAGAATTGTCGCCTATGAAGACATTTGAGCCGATATAGATACAATTATAGATATCATTGACCTCATCAGTAATCTTTTTGGTCGGGTCGGTAAAATTGTGCTGGTAACGCCCTGATAGAATTGAGACATAATTTGCGATGACGGTGTAGTCGCCGATGACTACCATGCCGATTTGGGTATGTCCGGTGATAAGAACAGCTTTGCCGACTTCGGTTTCGATTTTTGAAAAATATGAGCAGAAACCGATATCTAAATCGAGATATGATTTTTTGAGAGTCTGTTTATAAAATGATGCCCGTACAAATGTTCCTAAAATCCCCGGAATAAGTGCTGTAAATTGGGCGAAAAAATAGTAGAGCATTGATGATTTAAAAACAATATAGAAAAATTTTGACGAATACCCGATTGGAGCAGTCAGTAGAAATATTGTTGCGAGTATAATTGTTTTGATAATCTTTTTCATACATATTCCTAAATAGAGTTCTTAGTATATATATAGGAATAATATCAGATTTATTTAGCTCTTTCTTTGACTACTTGGGCAGGGTTGCCGACGGCGATTGAGTAGGGAGGGATTTCTTTGACAACAACTGAACCGGCTCCGATAATTGATTTGTCACCAATGTTAGCCATGATTATCGCTTGTTCGCCTATAAAGACATTTTTACCAATAATCATCTTGTTAAAATGGTTATCATTACCGGCAATCAAAGATTCAGGGTCGTCAAAATTATGCTGTCTTGCTCCAGATAGTATTGAAACGTTATTCGCAATTACGGTGTTGTCTCCAATGTCAGCGAACCCGATTATGGTTCTTCCGCCGATACCGACATTTTTGCCGATAGTCGTTTCGATTTTTGAAACGTAAGTTCCAAAGGCGGTGAACAGTTCAACATCGGCTTTGGCTAAAGTCATTTGATAGTAGCATCCTCTGCTAAAATATCCCGGAAAACTAGGTATAAGAGAAAGGAACTCAGCGAACATGGTAAACAAAAATTGAGAGCCAAATAATTTATATGTCAGCTTAGCGGTAATTCCAAAGGGAATAATACACAGATAAAAGAAAGCTATTATAATCATTTTAATAATATGTTTCATAACTAACTCTTTAAACCATTGAATTGTAAAATAGTTCATTGTTTAAAATCATTTTTTCAATTGAGTACTCCGCAAATGCTTTTTCTTTTGCATTATCTGCGAGAGTTTGTGCTTTTTCTTTGTTGTCTAATATAATTTGTAATGATTCAGTTAAACCATTTTCATCTTCTAACTCGTATAAAAGACCATTCTCATCATGTGCGATTGCTTCGGAATTGCCACCAACTTTAGTAGCGATGACAGGGAGTTGCGATGCCATGTATTCAATCAGTGCATTTGAGAAAGATTCATTTAACGATGGCAGGACGGCAATATCAAACCCGGATAGAATAGCCGGGATATCTTGAGATGAACCGGGGAGTCTTAAATTGTCTGATAGATCGTAGCTGCTGATAAGATTTTCAAGTGACACTCTGTCTGGTCCTTCACCTATGAAAATGAATTTTAAGTTATAATGTTTTGGAACAAGTTCTTTTGCTGCTTCAACAATTGTGTGTAGTCTTTTGACCGGTCGTAAATTAGCAACAACGCCAATAATAATATCATCGGGAGTGCAATTCCATTGCTCTCTTTGAATATCTCTAGTAGTACGGTCAAGTTCCTGAAAACGTTTGAGGTCTAAACCATTGTAGATAATTTTAAATTTGTCGCTCTTGGCACCTTCAATTTCTATCGTCTTGTCAACTGCTGCTTGAGAATTTGAGAGATAATGAGTCGTCCATTTTTGCAGAAAACGTAAAATTCTAATCTGCAAGTTATCATGCCAGTAACCGATATTTCTTCGACTGGAAATTATTCTGTTTATTTTTAAAAAATGTCCTGCGACAGTTCCAAAGATATTTCCATCTTTGAAAAATGTTTGTATGATATCAAAGTTTTGTTGTTTGTGTAAATTTTTAAATAATTGATAGGCATTATAAAAGTCAGACGAAAAAAGCGATCGCAGGTTTAGATAATAAACAGGGAAATCAAAAGTTTGCGACTTCATCCATTCCGATTGATAAAGACAAATAAGATACGGCGAAACTTTGTCACGATCTAACCCATTGAGCAGATAGAGCAGTTGCTTTTCGGTACCTGCCGATGGGGTCATGATTGTATCTAAGATATATGCAATTTTAATCGGTTCAGGCATTTTTGTCGGCAATCTTTGTATAGAGTTTTATGAGTTTATCGTTTTGACTTTTAAAATTAAATGAATCAATGATCGTTTGTCGACTATTAATTTTAAATTTTTCTCTTTCATTAGTATCGGAAACTAATTTGATAATAGCAGTCGCCAACGCATCAGCGTTTTGGGCGGCACTAAAATACCATTGGAATCAGAATCTATAATTTCGGGTAAACCGCCGACATTTGTTGCTATAACCGGGATTTGAGCCGCCATTGCTTCAAGAACAATGTTTGGAAGACCTTCCGAGAGAGAAGGGTTGACCAAAATATCAGTATCTTTTAAATAGCCCAAGATATTTTTCTCAAAACCGGGACAGATAATTTTATTGCTAAGATTATTTTCATTAACGTACGTCTTAACTTTTTCAACATCGGGACCATCGCCAAAAAGAACAAAACGTAATTTACTGTTCTGCTCCAAAGCGAGTTTCGCAGCTTGTACAAAATAGATTTGACCTTTCTCATCGGAGAACCGTCCACCGCTAATAAGTAGCACAGAATCATCGGGGAAATTAAACCGTTTTCGTAAAGAAGTTGTTTCAATATTATTTACTAAAGAAATATCAATCGCATTATGAATAGTTTGAATTTTATCCGCAGCAATAGATTGAGCAATAAGTTTTTGCTTTTGTGATTCAGAGACTGCAACAAGGTAGTCTGCTTTGCGGAGTAAATATTTTTCGAAAAATGTGAAGAACTTAATTTTGAAATTTTCTTTAGTCATTCCTCGTGAGAAAGCTACCCATTTTGTATCTATATTTTTGGTTGCTGACTTTCCATAAAAATGAGTGCGGTAATCATGGGTGCAGAGAATGTCGATACTATTTTCCTGCAGATAGGATTTTATTTTTTGAATTACTGAACGGTCATAGGCAGAAGCTACATCAAAAACATGTGTCTCTAAATTGTCGTCTGCAATAGTTGTGATAAATTCCGGCGTCTGATTGTTTTCTGAAAAGGATGAAATTATAACATTAGTGTTGTCAGCTTTGGCGTACTTGGCATGGTAGTGCAGTTGCCGTTCGGGACCTCCATAAAAATTTGAGGCACGAAGATGCAGGACGCGTAATTTTTTGTCAGTCGTGTTCATCTATTTAAGATCAGACAGGTATTGGATAAGTTTTTTTCCAATACTGCTCCACTTATAAGTTTCATGAACCAAGCTGTGACCGTTTGTGGCTATCTTATCACAAAGTGGTTTGTCATCCAGTGCTTTTAAAATCGTATCGCAAAAATCTTGCGGTGAATCAGCAATTAAAATATCATGGTTGTCGGTTACTTCTAACCCTTCGGCTCCGATAGTTGTCGAGACAATCGGTTTCTGCATACTCATCGCTTCCAAAATTTTCAGACGAGAACCTCCGCCAATCCGAAGCGGTACAATATACAAAGCAGCTTCGGCAATGTATGTGCGGACATCATCGACCATGCCGGTAATAGTGATGCCGTCGATTTTACCAAGCTCTTGAATATGAGCAGGAGGGTTCCGCCCGACAAAATATGCTTCGATGTCAGGAATAGATTTTTTGAGCAGTGGGAGAATTTCGTTGGCGAAAAATTCGGCAGCATCCTGATTTGGCCGCCAGTCCATTGAACCGGTGAAAGCGAGACGGGTTCGGATGATATTTGTATCTGATGGAGTGAAGAACTCAGTATCAACGCCATTTTCAATTACTGCCGGTTTGTAATGCAGGTTGAGTTTTTCCATAAACGATGCATCTATCGACGAAACCGCTGTGGCACCATTGACCCATTTGAAACATGCTTTCTCAAATCGAAGCAGTTTTTTATATTGAAGCCCAACGTAGAATTTTTTGAGCTGGTTGGATTCGTTGTCGTAGTAGCGTTTCCATATATCGGATTCAATATTATGAGCAACGATTATGCTTTTTACTTTTTGTAAATTTTTGACGTATTGGGAGTAGGGAGTCCATTCGCAAATGATAACATCAAATGATTGTTCCGAAACTAATCTTTTTAACGCAGTTTCAAATTCTTGCGAGTAATGCGATGTTACGATATATGGTTCAGGTGAAAAAATATTTGCAAGAAGTTTTATATAGAAGAACAGACCTGATTTTTTATTCTGAAGCGGAGTTACTGCAATCGGTTGAATGTTTTTAGATTTAAAATGTCTTGCCGCCTGACTCTCTTGTTCGCCAAATGCTAAATAGGATACATCGTTCTCTTTGGCAAGTTCATAGGTAAGGTTGCTCGTTCGCAACCGTTTGCCCGAGTTTAAAGGGTACGGGAATTCTTCATCTATAATTAATATTTTCACTCTTTTTCCTTCGTGCTTATTTGCCGTCGATTTCGCATTTTATAAATCTGGTTTTGCCTGACTTTTCTTTAGGTATTTCATCGACAACTTCTATTTTGATATTAATAGATTGCCCGATTAATAATTTCATTTCTCTTTCAATAAACTCAAGCACTTCTTTTGTTGGTTCCGGTTTGTTGGTTATTTTAACTTCAAATTCAGTAAGAGATTTTTGAATTACTTGTGTCTGTCCGATTGTAGGACCTTCAAAAGTTATCGCTATGCCTAAGACATGTCCGAGAATTTTCGAACCGTCAGGTTTATAAATATTATCTGATAACCGTCCTAGTGCTTTATCCATCCGAACAAGTCCTCTTCCGCATGTGCAACTTTCTTTCATCGGGATACCATAGTCGTTGATTGCATAGCGTATGAGAGGGAAGGCAAAGTTTGTTAGGTCGGTGATGAGCATCTCACCTTCGGTGCCACCTGCGACTTCTTTGTTATCTTTTACAAATTCGACAAGCGATGTTTCCATGGCGATATGCATACCACTGTGTGCCGGACATTCCGATGATGTATTGCCGACTTCGCGGGAACCATACATGTCGAATACTTCGCAATCGTAAGTTTGTTCAAACAATTTTCGCTGAGTTGCAGAAAGAGGTTCACCGGTTGATAAAATGCTTTTGTACTTTGGATGTTCTAATTTGTTTTCAATACAAAATTCGGTGTAGCCAAAGAGTGCCGATGGGAATACTTTTAAATATTCCGGGTCAAACTTGAGCAAGTCTTGATTGATAAAATTCAGTGAGGCATTGTCTAAAGCTCCGGCGTTGTATATGACTCTTCGGTCGAGGTAGCGATTTTTGAACCGAGTTCTAAAAGGTTCGTTATCGTTTATATCCATTGCAGCCGGCCATACATGTCCGATCTTATCACACAGAGATTTCCCCATCCAGTTTTCATGACGCCACGCCATAGCAAGTTTGATATTAAAACTTTCCTGTTCACGAAATAAAATTGCGTGCTGACCTGTAGTGCCACCGGATGTAAATTCCTGGAGGAACTTCTTGTTAAACTTTTTGGAAAAGAACTGTTCCTGCCTATCAAAAGTTATGTCTCTGGTGAGTACAGGTAATTTTTTCAGATCATCAAGCGATTGAAATGAATCAGGCGTTAACCCTCGCTCATCCATTATCGTACGGTAGTAAGTTGTGTTATCATAACTATCTTTGAGAAGTTTTTGCAGACGTTTCAGTTGGTCTTCACGGAGTTTTTCTGTTGACCAGAACTGACTTTTTTGCAATGCAGAAAAATGAAGCAATGCCGAGGCTTGGTCTTCACGGGAGAGCAGATATGGAAGAACGGTTCTTCGTAAAAGTTGTGAATAAATAGACAATTTATTACTCCGTTATATTTTCGTTGCTGATAAAAGTTTGTGCATTGTTTTCATTTGTCTCATCTTCTTTTTCCATTTGTGCGATTCTTTGGTTGACGATAGTTGTTATAATAATAACAAAACAGGCATAGATATACCAGTTGAACCTATAAATGTTATGCCCGATAAGTCCCTGAAATGCAAGCATAATAAATGAATATGAGAGAGCGTCAACCATTGCTCTTTCCAAATCATACTCCCACTTATACCTGTGATAAATATATCGTATCATCTGCATTGTTTTTATAATCATGTACATAAATAGTCCAAAAGTTAACAACCCCATCAGACCTAATTCACCGAGAAGTTTACCAAGCATGTTATGTGCATCGAGCCATATTCCGTATTGCTGACGGTTCTCCCATTTGAAACTTGCAAAACCGGACCCGAATACTGGCCGTTGCGACATAAAGATAACCCCTTTGACAAGACCGTCGATACGCCCTTGTGCCGATTCAGCAGCCCCGGAACCATCCTCTTCATATATATGAAAAATAGTTGAGAACCGTTCTTTATACTGACTTGGCATAAACAGAATAAAAACAGAAAGGGTTGCGATTGCACCTATGGTAGAGACCGCTTTATACTTGGTGCTGTATGCCAAAAGCATAGCGATGACAATAACACCGACCATGCCTCCTCTAGAACCTGTAATAATAATTGTCCAGAAAGTTATTCCTAGTGAGCCGAGCAGGAAAAGTCTCATAATTGCCGACTGGTAATACTTTAGTAAGAAGAAGAAAAATGGTATACCCAATACAAGCGAATTTGCAACTGAGTTTGCATCGGAATAGGCACCATCGGCACCCGCTAATCCGGTGGCACGGTCGATTCCCATACTGAGCTGAGCGCCGCCGGTATAATAATTATATGTTGTCGACACTGCCAAAAATACTTGCGAAAGAACAAAGAGCCAGATAACTGCGTTGAACCGTTTGGGGGTATTGGCGATTCGGGAGGCAAAGACATAGACTAAAAATATTTTGACAAATTCGATAAAGTAGTCAATAGAATATCCAATGTCGCCTGAGAAAACTATCGAGACTAAACAAACTGCTAAGAATGCAAGATAGGCTTTGTCAATTTGGAAAAGCATAAATTGTTTATCTTTAAATGCAATGTACATAAGTAGAGTTAGTATGACTATTAAGGCGATAACTTTTTCATAGGGAAGTTGTATAGGAGTCCATTCTTGTGGTCTGAAGAAAAAGATGAACATATAAAGATAGACACCGACCATCGGATATTTAAAAGTTGTGATTAAAAATACAGTACCGAGTATGACACCAAATGGAATTAGGTTAAACGGAAAAGGGAGAGCCAAAGCACAACCGGATGCAATCGAAACTGCAACTACAACGATATAAACAAGATGTCGATTGGTTATGATAGTTTTTGATGAGCTCTGCATAATTTAATTCTTCTTACGTTTCATATAATATACAAATTTCTGAAAGCTGTAACTAATAAAAACAGTCAGCTTAAATATTCCATTGGGTCGATGTGTGAAATTGAAAACCGATATTTACCTGATGCTGTTACCGGTATATTATCGGTATACTCAATTGTGTATTGCATATTTGTTCCAAAGTACTCAGCTATTTTGAGAGCAATCTCTTTTTCTGTCTTATCAGAAAATAGAGAGCTTTTAACTATTTTTAAAATCAGCTCGTCAACTTTGTTTTGAATAATCTGGGCTTGTGCGATACCGTTGATAACGGCGATGAAGTAAATAGTCATCGATGCTCCCGAGATTACTTTGCGGTCGGATGTTACCAAAAAGTCGGTGACTCGTCCGCCGGAAATATCCATCCGAGGAAGCGACCGTCCGCATGGACAGTAACCAGCAAGAGGAGCGCCGGCATCTTCGATTTGGTAGCGAATGAGCGGCATGCCGAAGTTGAGCAGGTCGGTGATAATTATTTTGCCGGTTTCATTAACGTCGACATCTTTGCCATTTTGCTGAAATTCAAGATATAATGCTTCCGATGAAATATGCAGTCCGTTATGTTCAGAGCATTCTGATGCAATTATGCTTGTCTCGCGGCAACCGTATCTATTGAACACCCGGCACTCAAAAACTTCTTCGATAGTTTTTCGTTGTTCGGGGGTGAGAACTTCGGCTGATGTTATAATTGCGTTTGGTCGGTTGTAATCTTTGATATTGTTTTCTTTTATAAACCGAGCATAGAGAAACATTGAATTGGCATAAGCTAAATATATTTCAGGTTGAAATTCTTTTAATTGTTTAACAAAGGCAGACATCTTTTCCTGGGTAATGCTTGATGTGTCCAGAAAAAGTTTTCGTTCGTAGTAATTATCCCGTAGTTTTGTTTTCCAATTTTCTTGTGGAAGAAAATCTCCTTGGTGTCCCCAGAGGACTGCTGTTTTTGAACCGATATCCCAACCAGCCCATCGGTCATGACGGTAGGTTGATGCTTTGCGAGAGTGCAGTCTTTGGAGGTCGACATAAAATTTGAGGGGAGAACCGGTCGAGCCACCTGTTTGGTTTAACAAGAGTTGATCTTTGGTATAATTACTTGCGGTCAGGTCTTCTAAGTTTTGTTGGATATCTTGTTTGGTCAAAGTTGGTATTTTTTTTAATTCATCGAAGTCGTAAAATTTAAATGGATTAAACGAAGCTTGGTCAAACCTGTTTTTGTAAAACGAACAGTTATGGTATGCATGTATAAGCATATTTTTTAAAAGAAAAAATTGCTGGTCAGCAATTTTTTCTTTTGTCATAAACTGTGTTTTTTCATACTCTTCCGAGAACTCAGGATGAGAACTATCCTCATGAAAAGCATAGAGCGGGTCGAGTAGATATTTTGCTATCGGTTTAAATATATCCATCAGAATTTCAGAACCTATTATTTCACTGGTCTTCCGGTACAAATATAGTTGAACCCAAGTGCTGTTATAGTTTTGGCATCATAAATATTTCGAGTGTCATAAACATTTGGTTCGTTCATATTTGTTTTTATAGTTTCAAACTGCAAATCTCTGAACTCATTCCACTCTGTCATGATAATTACTAAGTCAGCTTTCACGCAGGCGGAGTAAGCATCTTTGAAATAATTGATACCGTCGATATCTTTTTTGGCTTCTTCCATAGCAACTGGATCGTAGGCGTTGATTTTCGCCCCTTCACCCATCATCCGTTTGGTAGCATAGAGAGCAGGTGCTTCACGGACATCATCGGTGTTTGGTTTGAACGCCAAACCAAGCAGACAGATAGTTTTGCCTTTGAGAGTTCCAAGCATCTTTTCAGATTTGAGAACAACGTTCTCTTTTTGTTGAGCGTTGACTTCTAAGATAGCTTTTGAAATTTTGAAATCATAGCCAAACGAGTCAGAAACTTTTGCTAAGGCAGAAACATCTTTTGGGAAACAGGAACCACCATAGCCGGGACCGGGATGTAAAAATTTTGAACCGATACGTTTGTCCATACCCATCGCAGTTGCAACTTGGTACACATCGCCGCCAACTTTGTCGCAGAGGTTTGCCATCTCGTTGATGAATGAAATTTTGAGAGCAAGCATCGTGTTGGATGCATATTTTATAAGTTCGGCAGTTTCATTTGATGTGCTGACTATCGGAGTGTCAAGAAGGTAGAGCGGGCGATAGATGTCGCGTACGATTGCTAAGGCTTTGTCAGAATTACACCCGATAACAACTCTGTCAGGTCTGAGGAAGTCATTGACAGCGGAACCTTCGCGAAGGAATTCAGGGTTTGAAACGATGTCAAAGTCTAAATCTTTATTGAGACGTTTTTTAATCCGTTCACGTAATTTTTGAGCGGTGCCAACCGGGACAGTACTTTTG
>JAJRSF010000002.1 GCA_024278935.1 Candidatus Zixiibacteriota bacterium | reverse complement strand
TGATGTTGTCGAATATTATGTTTCTGTAGACTTAGTTTCTCCTGCAATGACAATTTATAATGGAGATATCGGAAATCCATACAAAGCCGTTCCTGCAACAACTTCATTAACTCTGTTCCAAGATGATTTCGAATCTGATTTAGGTTGGACAGTTTCAGGCGGACCTTGGGCAAGAGGAATTCCATCCGGTGGCGGAGGTGCCTATGGCGGACCAGACCCAACATCGGGTACGGTTGGTGCCAATGTGATGGGCTATAATTTAAGTGGTGATTACTCAAATAATATTCCTGAATATCATGTTACTTCGCCGTCAATTGACTGTTCATCTGTTTCTTCAGTACGATTAAAATTTTCAAGATGGCTCGGTGTTGAACAACCAGCCTATGACCATGCTTACATTAGAGTGAGTACAGATAATAATAACTGGACAACTGTTTGGGAAAACGATGTAGAGATCGCCGATGTTGCATGGTTTGATGCCGACATTGATATCTCGGCAGTCGCATCATTACAATCAACAGTTTATGTTCGTTTCACTATGGGAACTTCCGATGGTGGCTGGACTTTCTGTGGCTGGAATATCGATGATTTCCGTGTGACAGGTACCGAGTGTGCAACGGATCTTTCTGTTACAACAAACACCCTTCCTAGCTGGACTGCTAACCTTCCTTATAGTGAGCAGATTGTTGCAATCAATAATGTCGGTAGTATGAATTGGACTGATAAAAATAATGATCTCGATCTTACAGGACTATCCCTATCATCGTCAGGTTTATTAAGGGGTACTGTTAGCTCTAGTCAGACTATTTCGTTTACCGCGATGGTCACCGACGATGTAGGTTCCGACGAACAGATTTTATCTTTTGATATAAACCAAATTATCACAATTTTAGATTTAACAATTGCTGACTGGGCCGAAGCTGTCGCACTCAGTCATCAATTCACTGCAGGTGGCGGAACCGGCTTGCTTAGTTTCTCCGATAAAAATGACGACTTGCTCGCAACAGGGCTGACGGTTTCTGCTACAGGTGAATTGAGCGGGACTTCCATATCTGGAAATCATAGCTTTACATTGTTAGTAACCGATGTACTCGGTGCAACTTCTGAAGAAGTTATCAACTTCTTTGTAAACGCTCCAGTTGACATCATTACAACGACACTACCGGATGGTAATTCCGATACTGATTACATAGAACAATTATTCTCATCAGGCGGAACAGGTCTTATAACCTGGGCAGATAAAAACAATGACCTCGCTGCCTTTGGGTTAAGCTTGCAGTCTGATGGTTCTATCTCTGGCTTCCCAACTATAATTGACTCTATAACATTTACAGCAGAAGCGACCGATGAACTAGGTTCTACCGATGAACAAATTGTCAAGTTGAGAATAGTGATGGGATATCTCTGCGGTGATTTTACCAATGATGGTACTGTTGATATTTCTGATTTAGTCGGAATCGTTGATTATATCTTTACCGGTGGAGCTCCTCCGGAGATAATTGCCGCCGGCGATGTTGACGGCTCGGGAGCTATTGATATTTCTGACTTAGTTATCATTGTTGGCTTTATCTTTACTGGAGGCAGTCAATCAACACTTGTCTGCGGAGCAGTAATAAACTAGAATTAGTTATAAGAAGTAAATTATTATATTATAAGTAAAATTCGTAGGGCAGGTCTCGATTTTGAGACCTGCCTTTTATTATGAATGAGCTGTCAGGAACCCATTCCTGACAACTATATTAAGGGGAAGATGGCGGTGGTGGTCCACCGGTAAATATGAAGTCTACTCACAGCATATAATTTTTGAATTTAAGATAAAGTTCCCGTATTTACTGAACTCCTTTCCGTGCTTGACACGGAATCCAGTACAGAAACAAATTAAGCTACTTTCTCGTCATATCAATAACACTACACATATGAAGTTCATTCGCATTTTACTATATGTATGAGAGACAATGTTGGTTCCTAGATCAAGTCCAGGATAACAAAGGAAAGAAACGAACCCATTTTGCGAATATTAATAAATCAGACAAAGCTCGTAGGTCAGAACTCTTTAGCAGTTCCGCCCTACAAGTTCTGCCTAATTTCGTAGGGGCGTTTCGTGAAACATCCGATGTGGAGCAGGCATGCCAGTTCCCTACAAAAGCATGATACAGTAAAAAGGCAGGTCTCAAAATCGAGACCTGCCCTACTACAAATATATAGTTGTTAATAATAAAAATTCTTTTTAAATCACCGGTGGCTCGGCGTTGTATGCTTTCCATCCTTCTTTGGCAGGTCCATACATCGATGGCACGACAACATTTGCCTGACGCATCAGCACAGTTATCTGCCCACGGTGATGTACTTCATGTTTGATAAGTATCAACAGTGTTGAACCTTTTTTCCAAACCTCGCCGTAGAGGTCATCTTCTTCAAGAAGTTTTTATCGGTCCAGTCGGCAGTTTGTGCGAGCAATGATTTTGAAAGCTCGGCATATTTTGCAGCAATAACTTTTGCTTCGGTTGGTACCGGTGGAACAATTTTCTCAAATTTCAAACCTATATGCGGAATCATTTCAGTAATTGTTTCACAGATATGCCATGCGATACGACCGATAGTGCGATGGTCGCCGTTGATTGACTGCGATAACGATTCATCGGTCAATGCGTCGAAAATTGATTGAGTGAATTTTGATTCGGCTTCCCATCCATTTTTGAAATCTTCCATAGTTCTAAACATAAAATTTGTCTCCTACATCCCAGGGATTTGTGGCTTGTTATCTAAAATTTTCTCAATTGCTTTAAGGGTCTCTTTTTCAAGATAAATATCAGATGCTTTGATATTGTCTTCAAGTTGCTCAACTTTTGTCGCACCGATAATAGCACAACTGATTTAATCACGTCGTAAAATCCATGCCAGTGCCATCTGCGAGAGAGTCATGTCGAGCGACTCCGCTAGCTCTGTTAGTTTTCTACAAGCATCAAAGTTTTCATCGTTAAGATATTCTTTGAGCCAGTTAGTAGTTCCGCCACGGCTATCATCGGGGATTCCATTGTTATATTTTCCGGTCAAGAACCCTTGAGCGAGAGGTGACCAAACCGTCAGCCCGAGACCATGACGTTTACACGATGACATAACATCGGTTTCGATATGTCTATCAAGCATATTATAACGTGGTTGTTCAACCATAGGGGAGTAGCAGTTCAGTTTTTCAGCAACGCCAACAAGCCGTTCAATTTTATCAGCACGCCAAACCGAGGTTCCCCAGTAGAGAATTTTCCCCTGATGCACCAAATCATCCATAGCACGCACAATTTCTTCTTCGCCAACTTCCGCATCATAGCGATGACAAAAATAGAGATCAAGATAATCGGTTTTGAGACGCTTTAAAGTTTTTTCAACTGACTCCATAATATGTTTTCTGGAAAGCCCACGGTCGTTTATATTGTCAGACATTGGCCAAAAGACTTTACTTGAGAGAACTAAATCGGAACGGGTGAAATCTTTTATTATCGGACCGATAGTTTCTTCAGCTTTCCCTTTAGCGTAGACATCTGCTAAGTCGATATAGTTGATACCGAGTTCGATAGCCCGTCTGATAATCGGAGCGGTTTTGTCGCTGTCGACAGTTCCGCCGTAAGTCAACCATCCGCCGATAGCGATTTCGGAAATTTTGATTCCTGATTTACCAATATTACGATATTTCATTTTGTATCCTTTTTTGAAAAAATTTGCTGTTTATACTATATTACAGCATAATTTAGATAATAACAAGAGTATTGGTCTTTTACAAATCACATATTGTAACTATTTTTTGTTATAACCTTTTAGGCTGTAAGAAGTTCCACATTTATAATATTTCCAAACATCTGCTTGAAATAATACGAAGATGCATTATATTCCAAAACTATGAAAGAGCTGTCTACGATGTCGAAAAAAGAACCAAAACGAGAAAATGTCTATAAGATGTTTGACCGCATTGCCAGTCGGTATGATCTGCTTAATAGGTTGTTATCGTTTCGGCAGGATGTTGCCTGGCGGAATAAAGTTGTCGCATTGCTCCCTCAAAAAGAGAACCTCTCAGTTTTAGATTTAGCGACCGGTACCGGTGACCTTATTTTGTCGATGGCAGAAAAGTCGAAAAACTTTTCATCGGGCGTTGGGCTTGATATGTCGGGCGAGATGCTCAAATATGCTGTTATAAAAGCTCAGGATAATATTGCCTATCAAAATATCTCGTTTATACGAGGCGATGCGGTGCATATTCCATTTGATACGAACACCTTTGATACTGTGTCGATTGCTTTTGGGATTCGCAATGTGGTTGATGTCTCAAAGTCGCTTGAAGAAATGCATCGTGTTTTGACCAAAAATGGCAAAGCACTTATTTTGGAGTTTTCACTTCCGAAAAACAGATTGGTCAAAGCAGGCTATCTCTTTTATTTTCGCCATATCCTACCGGTTATTGGGGGTATTATTTCCGGTGATAGTTATGCATATAAATATTTGAATCAGACTGTTGAATCCTTTCCGTATGGCAAAGAATTTTGTACTTTAATGGAGAAAGCAGGCTTCTCAACTGTATCAGAACATAGATTAACTTTTGGCATCGCGACAATCTATGAAGGAGTTAAAAAACAATAATGACTACTACGGCATTAAAAAATAAAGTGAATTCAATCTCTGAAATTCAGACGACTATAAAAGAAAAACTTCAGAAACTTTTTGTTTCAGAAAACAGAGACGAAACAATTCACCGTATAAAAATTGATATACCTCAAATAGATATTATTGGTTGGTTTCAAAAACAACCG
The DNA here is from genome assembly GCA_024278935.1 of Candidatus Zixiibacteriota bacterium. Lineage (GTDB taxonomy): Bacteria > Zixibacteria > MSB-5A5 > GN15 > FEB-12 > QQUK01. The sequence goes on along the minus strand of JAJRSF010000002.1, from coordinate 63,267 downwards.
GTTGATAAAAAAATGTTTTGGTCAGATCGTGATAACAAATTTGCTGTCGCAGGAATTCATTTTGCGAAGTTGATTCAAAATGGTGATGACCAGCAACATCCTGATCTGTTTGAAAAAATACAATCGCAACTACAAGGTGCCGATGAGTCAGTACGATACTTTGGTGGAATCAAATTTGATACCGCCTCCGAAGTGACCGCTCCTTGGGAGAACTTTGGAACAGCTACTTTTGTGCTTCCTCGGTTTGAACTCTTGAAACGAAACGAGACCTATCAATTCGTCTGTAATATTATTTCTCCTATTGATAAAGAAAATCAGGAAGCTGTATTATCTCAACTTGCCGATCTGAATTTTTCTGATGAATCTATTGTTAAAGAAAAAAATGAAATTTTAAATAGAACAGATTTCCCGGACGAAGATGAATGGATGTTACGAGTTAATTCCGCACTGAGTGCGATGAATACTGCCAAGTATGAGAAGATTGTCCTCGCTCGCAAGACCGAACTTACCTTTAAAGAAAATATATCTGCCGACAAAGTTATGTCGGATCTGTTTGAAAATACATCAAACTGTTTTCATTTCTGTTTTCAGCTAAGCCCGACCAATGCATTCTTAGGTGCAACACCTGAACGGTTATACTATCGTAAAAAAACTACAGTTAAGTGCGAAGCAGTTGCCGGGACAAGAACAAGAGGCGATGATGAACGTCATGATAAATCTTTAGCCGATGAACTTTTACAAAGTAAAAAAGATATTAAAGAACATCGCTACGTTATAGATTCTATTATCGAAGCTCTTTCTGAATATGTCAAAAAAAGTAATGGTGAAACCGATGGTGCTAATAGTACCGATGGTGCTAATAGTACCAATGGTACTGATAGTACCGACGGCGATGTTGTACTGGTTCAACTTGCCAGAGTGCAGCATCTTATAAAACGATTTAAATTTACTCTACATGATTCAGTGACCGATTTTGATCTTGTGAATAAGTTACATCCTACCGCTGCGGTTGGTGGTTACCCGAAAAATAATATCTTATCAGAAATCAGAGAGATAGAAAAATTTGACCGAGGCTTCTACGCTGCTCCTATAGGATGGATCAGTAAAGAGACATCGGAGTTTGCGGTTGCTATTCGTTCCGGTTTAGTTGATGAAAACAGATTGACCCTTTACTCGGGTGCCGGTATTATTGAAGGCTCTATTCCTGAGAGTGAATGGGATGAAATCGAAAATAAAATTAAAAATTTCTTAAAAATTTTAGACTCATGAGCCTCACTCAAGCGTCATCATTTAATGAACTCCTGGCAAACATCATCATAGAAGAATTATTCCGTAACAAAATAGACACATTTTTTATATCACCCGGTTCACGTTCGACTCCACTGACATCTTCCGTTGCTTCAAACAAAAAACTAAAAAAACATATTCACTTCGATGAACGTGGTTCTGCCTTTGCGGCACTTGGCTACGCCCGGGCAACAGGTAAACCGTCTGTGCTGATATGTACATCGGGTTCTGCCGGAGCAAATTATTTCCCTGCTATTTGCGAGGCGTCGGCTGACTCGGTACCGTTGATTGTTCTCACCGCCGACCGCCCCCCGGAGCTACACAATGTTTTGGCGAACCAAACAATGAGCCAGCAAAATTTGTTTGGCGATAAGGTGAAAGCATTTTATAACATTGAACCGTTTGAAAAAAACAGCTCGTTAAAAGAGATTCTATCAAATGTGAGTTCGCTTATTCAGCAGGCAACAACAGTACCAACTGGTGTTGTGCATATCAATTGTATGTTTCGGGAACCGCTTGTCTTTAAGAATTCAAAAAAAGATTATAGTAAGTATACATCTGAAATTTCAAACTGGCTTAAATCAGATAAACCGTTTCAGAAAAAGAAAATTGATAAATCAAAGTTATCACTTGGTTCACAGTTTACTAATAGTGTCAGGACTTTTATTATCGCCGGTGCATTGAAAACAAAAAAAGAAGCTGATGCTGTTGTCAAATTTGCTGAAGCATATAACTTGCCTGTTTTTGCTGATATTCGTTCTGGGATTCGGATGTCACATAAATCAAAAAACATAATTTCATACTACGACCAATTTCTTTTGACAACTGTGTTAGACTCAAAAAAATCGTATCAAGTTTTGCATGTTGGTGGTAATATAGTTTCTAAACGACTTCTGCTATTTATAGAAAAAGCGAATATAGAAAAATATCTGGTTCTGCACAATTATACAAACGCTTATAACCCGCATCATAAAATGACAGAGAGTTATCTTGGTTCTATTGAGAAAATGCTCCGACAACTGCCCAAGCAAGTAGAACCGTTTGATAAAAAGTTTTTGAACGATCTTATAAGTTGTAATGCAAAACTGAAATCTACAATTGAAAAGCATGATTATAAATTTTCTGAAATTTCTATTACTCGAGTTTTATCTCAGGAAGTAAAGAATAATAGTTTTATCTGCTCAGCAAATTCATTGTCGGTTCGTCTGCTTGATATGTACGCAGACAGTTCTGATAAAAACATTCAGTTGGTTGCCAATAGAGGACTCTCAGGAATAGATGGCACTATCGCAACAGCCGTTGGCTACGCAGACGGTTCTCGCAAAGGAGGTACATTGTTGATTGGTGATTTAGCTTTTCAGCATGATCTGAATTCATTGGCTCTTCTAAAAAAATCCACTCAGCCGATGGTTATAGTCCTTTTAAATAATAATGGTGGGAAAATATTTTCATACCTTCCAATTGCACAAAACAAAGAAATTTACACAGACTATTTTGAAACACCACAGAATATAAGTTTTGAAAATATCGCTAAGCAACATGATCTACCATATAATTTTGTAAGTTCTACTAGACAGTTTAGAGAGATATACAAAAAGAGACAGACATCAAAACAATCTGCAATTATCGAAATAGGTTTGCAAGATTCCAATGTTATAAAAGAACAGAAAAAAATAGAAAAAGAAATCAAAAAACTTGGTGAAATTTTATGATAGATTTTTCTTATAAAACTTATGGCGATAAAAATAGCCAACCGCTTATTATGTTGCATGGCTTCATGGGGGAGTCCTCAGATTTTGACTCGCTCGCAAACAGGCTACAAGAAAATTATTACTGCATCGCTATAGATCTCCCCGGGCATGGACAAACTATTGTTGACTCTGAAACTGATTATATAATTGAAAAAACTTCAGAAGCTCTGATACAATTTCTTGATGAAAAAAAAATAAACAACTCTCATCTACTAGGCTATTCTATGGGCGGGCGGGTTGCGTATTACTTGTTGACACATTATCCGAATGTATTTCATAAAGCAATTATCGAATCATCATCGCCAGGTTTAAAAACCGAACAGGAAAAAATTGAACGAGTGCAAAAAGATCTGTTTCTTTCAAAAAGAATGCGTATGGAACCGATTGCACAATTTTTGGATGATTGGTATTCTCTTGATCTGTTTTCTTCGATAGATAAAAATTCAGAAGCATATAATAAAATGATCGAACGAAAAACAAAAAATAATATCGACAATTTAGCATTGTCATTAAAATATAACGGTACAGGTGCTATGCCATCAATGTGGAACATGCTTGCTGAGATAACTGCTGAAGTTTTACTTATCACTGGAGCATTAGATAAAAAATATACATCAATTGCAAAAGAAATTTCATCAGAGCATGAAAATATATCTCATGAAATTATCGACGCTACCACGCATAATGTGCATTTTGAAAATGAAGAACAATATTATAAAACAGTAGAAAATTATTTGAAATAAATGAGGACTTTATGGCAACTATACAATGGACAAAATCAGGCGAATACACCGATATAAAATATGACAAGTTCGATGGTATCGCAAAAATTACAATCAACCGTCCAGAAAAAAGAAACGCATTCAGACCGCAGACAGTAAGCGAAATGATAAAAGCTCTCGCCGATGCCAGGGCAGACAAAACTATCGGCGTGATTATTTTAACCGGCGAGGGAGAGAAAGCATTCTGCTCAGGTGGCGACCAAACAATTCGCGGTGATGCCGGCTATCAAGACTCCGATGGAACCGAACACTTAAACGTCCTTGACTTCCAGCGTGATATTCGAACTTGCCCAAAACCTGTTATCGCAATGGTTGCCGGTTACGCTATTGGCGGTGGACATGTGCTACACCTTATGTGCGACTTAACAGTTGCTGCCGACAACGCAATCTTCGGTCAGACCGGTCCAAGAGTAGGTTCGTTCGATGGAGGATTTGGTTCAAGTTATATGGCACGCATTGTCGGACAGAAAAAAGCTCGAGAGATTTGGTTCTTGTGTCGTCAATACGATGCCACCCAAGCGTTGGATATGGGACTTGTAAATACCGTTGTGCCGTATGCACAACTTGAAGAAGAAACGGTCAAGTGGTGTCAGGAAATTTTAGCCAATTCACCAATTGCCATTCGTTGCATAAAAGCTGCTATGAATGCTGACTGCGATGGACAAGTAGGACTGCAGGAACTCGCAGGAAACACAACCATGCTTTTTTATATGTCAGAAGAAGGACAAGAAGGTCGCAACGCTTTTGTTGAAAAACGAAAACCTGATTTTTCAAAATTTCCAAAACGAGGCTAAGAACCTTTGAGAACCTATGCATGAATCTCAAATTAAAATTTGGTGGCTTGCTGCTCGTCCGAAAACTCTACCGGCTGCCGCCGCTCCGGTTATTATAGGAACCGCTATGGCGTATGCTGTGGGTGGGTTTCATCTATTGTCTGCCATAGCTGCACTCTTTGGAGCTTTGTTTATTCAAATCGGTACGAACCTTGCCAACGATTATTTTGATTTTAAAAAAGGTTCCGACCGTGATGACCGCCTTGGTCCGATTCGCGTCACCCAGGCAGGATTGGTTTCTCCTAAGGCTGTAAAAAACGCAACGATTATCGCATTTGGATTAGCCTTTCTTGTTGGTATCTATCTTGTAATGCGAGCAGGTTTTCCTATTGTAGTTATTGGACTGAGTTCAATTTTGTTCGGAGTTCTTTATACAGGCGGGAAATACCCAATCGGTTATCTCGGACTTGGAGAACTGTTTGTTCTGATTTATTTTGGACCTGTAGCAGTAGGGGGAACTTACTTCGTGCAGACTCTCACATTTACAAATACTGTACTCTTAGCAGGGATTGCCCCCGGCTTATATTCATCAGCGATTCTGATTGTGAATAATCTCAGAGATATAGAGTCTGATAAAATTAGCGGGAAAAAAACTATCGCCGTTCGTTTCGGAGCAGATTTTTCAAAACTGCAATTTGCTTTATTGATAACTGTAAGTGGGCTACTTCCAATTTTATTATTTTTAACATCTCAAAATTTGTATCATCTTATTCCAACTCTGATTCTTATACCATCTATTTTTGTCATTAAAAATGTCTACACAAAAACAGGTAAAGAACTTAACAATGTCTTAGCACAAACAGGGAAACTTCTGTTTGTCTACTCCCTTATGTTTGCTCTCGGGTGGATGTTATGATTTTAGAATCTGTCAAGCTGTACGCCTATAATCTTCCGCTCAAAAAAGAACTACAGTTAGGAAATAAACTTGTAAATTGTCGAGAAGGGGTTATTCTTGAACTTATTTCAGATGATCAGATAAAATCAATTTCAGAAATAGCACCATTGCCAAATTTTTCCAAAGAAACAATGCATGATGTTATCAAAGAAATAAAATCATTTAAAAATAAATTTGCAGGCAATGCAATCCCACCTGATCTTTTAAGCCAGTTAGCAGAGTATGCACCATCGGTTCGCTTTGGTATCGAGTCAGCTTTTTTACAAATGATGGCACAATCCAAAGAATTAACTTTGGTTGACTTGTTAAGTCCAAACGCAAAACAGATAGTATCTGTAAATGCACTCTTAACAGGTTCTCAATCTGAAATATTAGAACGTGCTGCGATTCTTTTTGAAAACGGTTATAGAGCATTTAAGATGAAAGTCGGGAGAAATGATTTCGACAACGAAGTTGAGACTATTTTTAAAGTACGCGAGATAGTCGGTGATGATTGCCTGATACGTCTTGATGCGAACCGTGCTTTTGATTTGGAAACTGCACTCATCTTCTTTGAAAAAGTTAAATCTGTCAACATTGACTATATCGAAGAACCTTTCCAGACATTTGAAATATTGAAAAAATATATTTTGGAAACAGATGATGTGATGCCAATCGCTCTTGATGAATCGCTCAGAGAATTGCAACCTGATATGTTAAATGATTTGTACGCCTTAAAAGCAATCGTGTTGAAACCGACACTTTTAGGATATACCAGCACAATGATGTTTGCTAAAAAAGCGTTCGCCCTAGGCATTCAGCCTGTTATTAGTTCATCGTTTGAAACTTCAATCGGTAGCTATGTCTTAGCATCGATGGGTGCCGTTATAGATTCAAAGATTTCGATAGGTCTCGATACACTTTCATGGTTTGAAGATGACTTGATAGCAACACCTCTTACAATTTCAAATGGTAAAATTGATTTAACAAAACAGATCAATTTGAATTCAGGAATTGATTTTTCAAAACTTGTCGAGGTGAATCTTGATAACTAGTAAGTTCATATGGGACTCGTTTGAAAAACATAGCGACGAATTATTTTATGTCGATAGTTTAAGAACTGTTTCATACAAAGAGTTCTATCAAAAAATTGTACAAGTAGCAAATCAAAATAAATCGTCATACAGGAAAAATAAAAAAGTCGTTATCACAGCAGACAGTTCTTTTGATTTTCTCATAGAGAATTTTGCTGTTATGTATAGCGGTGCTCTGCCTGTTCTTATATCTTCTCAAACTCCCAAAGAGCAGCGAACTGATTTAGTGCAATCTATTATAGGCAAGGATTCGACGTCATCTGACAATGCGACTATCATATTTACATCGGGGTCAACGTCTATAGCAAAAGCGGTTATGCATACATATAGCAATCATTATTATTCAGCTTTAGGTTCATCGGTGAACCTTCCCTTTCAAAACGGTGACCGCTGGCTGTTGTCTTTACCTCTTCATCATATCGGTGGACTTTCTATTATCTTCCGTGCTTTACTTGGAGGCGGCACATTAGTTGGGTATGACAAATCGACAGATATAGCTGAGACAATTCAAACACAGCAAGTCACACATATTTCTTTAGTTGCTACACAACTTCGCAAGTTACTAGATGCTCCAGACCAACTAAAATCGCTCAAAGCGATTTTAGTTGGTGGGGGTTTTATCGGAGAGGACTTAATTACTCATGCTCTCGATTTGAATCTCCCGATTTATAAAACATACGGTATGTCAGAGATGTCATCGCAAGTGACGACTACACCGTCGAATGCTTCGCCCACAGAACTACAAACATCAGGTAAAGTTCTCAAATATCGTGAGATTAAAATTACCGACGACAATGAAATTCTTGTTAAGGGAGAGGTCTTAGCATTGACCTATCTTAATGCCGAAATGCATATTGATTCTAAAGGATGGTTCCACACTGGCGATATAGGTTCTTTGGATAAAACGGGCAACCTGACAGTTCTCGGACGAAAAGATAATATGTTTATATCCGGTGGTGAAAATATCTATCCAGAACCGATTGAAAAAATTCTGATTCAAATGCACAATTTTTCTGAAGTATCTGTTGTTCCGAAAGATGATTCAAAGTTTGGACAGATAGCAGTTCTGTTTTATAAATCGACAGACGGGGAAGAGATTGAACTTGAGCAGATTAAAAATTATTTACTAGATAAAGTACAGCATTTTGAAATCCCGAAAGAGATACACTCATTTCCAAAAGAGTACCAACTTCTCGGTATAAAACTTAATCGAAGTTTTCTAAAAAACTATCTCAACAAAAAATAGCTTACTGAAATTTAACCAGTTGCTCTTTTAATTTATCTGGAATACGCATTGGTTTCTTTTTCTCTTTTGACACAACTACATGCACAGTCTCAACTGTTGCAACTGCTTTGTTATCAGAATCTGAAAATATATATGAAAGTTCAAAAGAAGTCCGACCGATTTTAGTTACCTGCACCGAGAGATTAAATTTGTCACCAAGATAAAGCGACTTCTTATAATCAGCTTCAGTATGCACAATTAAAATAAGACAATCAGCATCGTCGATAATGTATCTGAGTGAAAAATCAATTTCGGTCATAAACTCTTCATAGATAATATGCGCTAACTTGATATAGTTACCAAAAAAGAGTATCCCGGCAGCATCGGTGTCGGGCAAAGTTACAAAATATTCTTTTTTATACATGATTTCTCACTTTTTTTTCAAAAACAGTTTAATTTTTCTAAACCTTATTGTATCTTTTACGTCTTATAATGAAGAAAGATACACAGAAATAAACATGAAATCAACTAAGGAGTAAAAATGACATTCACAGCAACTTTCAGAAAATTAGCCGTTTTCTGCCTACTCAGTCTTTTGGCTGTCTCGGCAGTTTTGGCCGATTCTGGAAAAATCCCACAGCGGTCTGATATTGAAAATCAGTATAAATGGAAAGTCGAAGATATTTACGCCGATACTATCGCATGGCAAAAAGATTTTGATGTTATCAAAAATAATTTGGATCGTTTTGCAGCATACAAAGGACATCTTGGTGACTCACCATCGGTACTTTTAGAATGTATGACTCTTTCAGATTCATTAGAACTTATAATTGATAACTTATATGTCTACGCATTTTTAAAACTTGATGAAGATAATCGTCAGTCTGAATATCAGGAACTTGGTGGTCGCGTTCGTGCTTTAGCAGATGAGTTTTCAACTGCGGTGTCATTTATGGCGCCGGAACTTCTGACAATCCCCGGTGATAAATTACAATCATTTTTGAAATCAACTCCTGAGTTAGATCTATACCGTTTTAATCTTGAAGATTTGCAACGTCAAAAAGAACATATCTTATCAGACAAAGAAGAAGCAATTTTAGCCGCTGCCGGTGCTATAACTTCAACAGCTAGAAATGTTTTTAACATGATTGATAATGCTGATTTAAAACTTGGTACTATCATCGACGATGACGGCAATCCGCTTGAACTTACTTGGGGTCGTTACTCTCGCATCATGGAAGAAAGTTCCCGTGAAGTCCGCAAGGCTGCCAACGATACTGTGCAGATTCAATATCTAAAATATATCAATGCTTTAGCAGCGACCATGGGTGGCTCGGTAAAAAAAGATGTTTTCCTTGCCAAAACTCGTGGCTACAAAGACTGCCTTGAATATTCATTGGCAGACAATAATATTCCTACCGATGTTTACTATGCTCTTATTGATGCTGTTAATGCAAATATCGGAACTCTACATAAGTTAACCCGCTTACGCAAAAAAATTCTGAATGTTGATACACTTTATACCTATGATATGTCGGTACCACTCGGTCCTAAATCTACAAAAGAATATTCTTATGAAGAAGCTCAGAAAATGCTTCTTGAAGGACTAGCTCCTCTTGGGGAAAAATATGTCGGCGATTTCAAACAAGGCTTTACATCCGGTTGGGTTGATGTCTATGAAACCGAAGGCAAAGGAACCGGTGCTTATAACTGGGGAACCTACTCTTCACATCCATATATTCTTATGAACTATAACAACCGTTTGGATGATGTCTTTACCCTTGCCCACGAAATGGGTCACGCTATGAACAGTTACTACACCAATCGTAACGAAGCATATCCATACTCTGGACATTCATTGTTTACAGCGGAAGTAGCCTCGACATGTAACGAAGCTGTCCTTATGAAATACATGATGAAAAACGCGACAACTAAAGAAGAAAAAATTATTCTTCTCAATCAGTATATCAACCAAATCAGAGGTACTTTCTTTACCCAAGTTATGTTTGCTGAGTTTGAACTTGCAATTCATAACCATGTTGAAAATGGTGGAGCGGTATCTGTTGCTTATTTCAAAAAACATACAGAGATATTTATCAAAAATATTATGGTCCTGAACTAGTCATTGGTGAACACAATGATATGTCGGGAATGAAAATCTCGCATTTCTACCGTCAGTATTATGTCTATCAGTATGCTACTTGCTACGCTGCGGCACAGATGCTTTCGCAACGGATTTTAGATGGCGATGAAGGTATATTAGATACATATCATCAGTTTTTGGCAACAGGAAAATCAGCCTACCCGGTTGATATTCTCAAAGCTGCCGGCGTTGATTTGACTGAATCAGAAGCGGTCGATCGTACTCTTGCTCTTTTTGGTGAACTTGTTGATGAGCTGGAACGTCTTTTAGATGAAAGCTAGTTTCAACTAACGCCTTTATTTATGATTTCAAAGCCCTGTAATTTATTTTACAGGGCTTTTTTTATTGATATTGAAAGCTGTTTTCAACTGGATCAGATTTCCAAAATTATTCCTTGTTTTTCGGCACATATTATAGAAATTACTGTTCATAAGATTAATAGTTATTTTAATTTATATAATTCTGATTGGAGTTTTAATATGATGATTTCACAAAAAATGGCTGACGCTATTAACGAACAGATTAAAAACGAATTTTATTCCGGATGGCTTTATCTTGCCATGGCATTTAAAGCTGACGAAATGAGTTTGAAAGTTTTTGCCGAATGGTTCAGACAACAGGAAGCAGAAGAAAGAGCTCACGCGATGAAAATGTGTGACTACTTATCTGACCAAGGTGCCGAAGTTGCACTTTCTGCTTTAGACCAACCAACCTTCGATGGTTCTTCAATCGGTGCAATGATTGACGAAACAGTTAAACATGAAATTTTTATCACCGACTGTATCAGCAAATTAGTTGATGTTGCCAAAAGCGAAAATGACAACGCCACATTCAATTTCTTACAGTGGTATGTTGAAGAACAAGTAGAAGAAGTCGCCTCGGTCACAGAACTTGCTGACTTGGTAAAACTCGCAGGACCTAACCAACTGCTTATGCTTGAAAACAGAATGAAAGAAACGATCGCTCAACGAGCATCTGAACCATCTGCTTAAGATTATCTAAAGGCTGTCAACTTATGACAGCCTTTTTTTTTGCTTTAAAAATAAACATTGATTCATCCAGTCTATTTAATTATCTTTTTGTATAAGACAAAACAGTAACAGAAAGGTGCATTCTCATGAAAGATATTTCAAAAGTACTCAAAAAATTAGGTTATGGAATTTATGTTGTCACCATGGGCGAAGGAACCGGCGGCAACGCATTTACTGCTAGCTGGGTCATGCAGGTTTCATCAGAACCACCGCTGATTGCTGTATCGGTTCATAATAAACACCAGTCGTCTCGTTTGCTTGAATCGACAGGTTCGTTTGTTGTTAATCTGATTGGCAAGGGACAAGATGATGTTGTCAAAGCATATTATGGTCCCGCTGAATCAGGCTATGATAAATTACAGGATAGTTCTGTGACAGATTCACCTGCCACGAAAACGCCACTTATTCCGGGAGCGATTGGATTTTTAGATTGTGAAATTGTCAACAGAGTTAAAGCAGGCAACCACACGATATTTATCGGCGAAGTGAAGGCATCGGAACTTGATGATACAACAACTGAACTTTTAACTACTACTAATTCAAAATTGAACTATATTGGGTGATGAAATTATTTCTGATTTTTCTGCTCCTACAATTATCTCTTTCAGCAAGTATGTTCGCATGCGATGAAACCATTACGATTGACTCGGTAGAATATACTATCGACGATGTCTGGTGCGGAAAACTTATCGACACAACTCTGATAGCCAAATACGAAGACCTCTCGCGTATACCTGATTCGTTATGCCACAAAGACTACAAAATATATGTTCGCAGTGATGCGACCAATGCATTTGTGCAGATGGCACAGGCAGCGATAAAAGATTCTGTATTTTTCACAGCCAAGTCCGGTTTTCGGTCGCCGAGTTATCAGAAACAGATGATTCGCAGACGGCTTAAAGAGGGTAAATCATTTGCCGAGATTATCCGCTACGCTGCTCCTCCGGGGTACCGCGGACATTCAACAGGCTATGCATTAGATATAGCGACTGCAACATATCCGTTTGCAAAATCAATCGCATACAGATGGTTGAGCGAACATGCCAACAGCTTTGGTTTTATCGAAACATATCCTAAAGGGAACTCGACTCTCAAAACATGGGAACCATGGCACTGGGAATTTATCGGCGATTCAGTTAGTAACTCCAAAGAATAAAGTTTTATATTCACCTCACGATTTTAGACCTATATATTCAGTTATGTCTAATAAACTATTTGATAAATTTCAAAAATTCTGGAACTCGTTTTCCTACTATTTCTCAGGCTTGTATTATCGAGTTGATATGCATCATATCTTTCTTTTGTCAGCCGGCGTAGCATTCACAATGTTTGTCTGTATCATTCCGCTTATGCTGATAATCTTTTTTGCACTTGGTAATATTGTTGACCAACCGGAAATTATAAATGAAATCAATGCTATCATCGATCGGTTTATTCCATACCCTGAATATGCGGAAACAGTAAAAAATGAAATAGTCATTCGCCTGAAATCTCTCACAGACTTTAATAATATCGTTGGGTTGTTTGGTGTGCTGGGTGTTATTTTTGCAGGGAGTTCTTTGTTTAGTTCTATCCGTACTGTTTTAAATAAAATATTTCATCCCCACAAAAGTGAAAAGTTCCTACTTGAAAAATTGTATGACTTTGTGTTGATAGTTTTTGTACTGGTACTTTTCTTAGGGACAATCTTTATAATACCTCTTATCAATACTCTTATCGAACTTGCCGATAGTATAACATGGCTTGAGAGTTTAGGGATTGGTGGAGTGAAGCAACTGATAGTGCAGGCGATTTCTGTCTTTGTAACCTTTGTTATGTTTTTTATTGTCTTCTGGTTGATACCGATCAGCCGTACGAATTTACGCATTGTCTTTGTCAGCTCAATAACAGCAACAATCTTTTGGCGGATAGCTGAATATTTGTTTGGCTATTATCTGAGCCATGTTGTCACACTGCAATATATCTATGGCGTTTATGCCTTTGTGGCAATAGTAGCTTTTTGGATTTACTACGCATCTTTCTCGATGTTTCTTGCGGCAGAAATCGGACAGCTTCATTTTGAACGATGGCTCATAGAAAAAGAGAAGAAAAAAAGTATCTTCTTCGACGACTACTTAGAGCCGAAGTAATTATTAAAAACTTTTATTGGCAGCATCACAGGGATGCTACCAATACTCTTGCTAACATTTTTAATAGATTCTAAATAATGAGTAGCCTGCATCTGTAATATTGTAACCATTAATATCTTCAGCAGTTGTATCTACAATCATCTCATAATATTGATTAGAAATCATTGGGTCTGCAGGTGTAAATCTAAAATATGTGCTATCGTCATCCCACAATATTGTTCCTGTTACATCATTACCATTAAACAGTTTTAATCGAAAAGCAGATTCTGTAATGACCTTTTTCATAGGTGATGCAAATTCAACAAATACATACGAACCAGTAGAAATTGTTTGCCCTGATGACGGATATAATCTTTTTATATAAAGAGAATTAGTAAAGTATTCTAAAACTTCATCATTGTTAAACCCTTCGTCGGCAACTAGAGCTGTGTTTTCATCTATTGTAATCGTATACGTCAGATCTGGTAATAGATATTTATTTGAGTCTGCAATAAAAAAGTATTCGTTTCGCTTAACTGTCGCCCAACTGCCAGAAATATAAGGTGAAATCGAAACTGCCTGATTGAACGCATCTAAATCTACCGATGTGTTCAGGTTTATTCTAAATTCAGACAAACTATAGGCAGGGGTAGTATTCTCAACCCTATAACTGCTTGTGCGAAATCCATATTCTCTCACCATAAGTGGTTCAGTTGTGAAAGTAATGACTTCGTCTGTACCTAAAAGTATACCGGATTCAGATGCAAGTTCCTTACCTATCGTGAGTGTATACGTTTTATTAGGTATGAAGTCTTCTATGTTACTAATCTTTAATTCGCTCCCTGAGGAATTATAGTTTCTTATAGTAATGTCAAAGTTAACATCAGGGGTTATTGATATTGCCGAATGAGCTATGCTCGTATCTAAATTTATATTATAAAAAGCTCTTAAAAAATAACTATATCCGTACAAACTAGATAAATAAACATCTGACAAACCATATGGTAATTCTATTGAACTCATTTGAAAAATTGCTGTATTAGTTGTACTAAAAGAAAGTTGTAAACTATCGTTCCAACTTTCGCCGGTTTCAAGTAATGAAGAAGGTGAAATTGTAACTGTATAAGTTGTGCCTGGCAGTAGTTCTTGCCCAATGTCATAGTAATAACTTTTATTATAATCTCTGTATTGCCAAACCCCTTCTAATGGCGGTGAAAATACTACAGAATTTTGAAAAGAGTTAAAGTCCAGAGGAACATTGCAATAGAATACTATATTTTGTAGCCCTACTGAAACTGAACTTTCATTATGCTCTGGTGAACTAAAAATAAATGGCCAAAGCAAATTATTAAATTTAATTTCTCCAAGCGATGTTGTTGAGTTTTTCTTAACCTCAATGTTTTCTAGAGACATTGCCCCATCTAACGGTTTAATTTTCAATTTGTAAATACCAACAGGTACATTCAATATCTCAAAATACCCTAAACTATCGGCGTAAGTAGTTGCTACTTTCTCAGCTTGCCATATGCTTATCTCAGTATTTAACTCCGCCGGTATAACCCGTCCAATAATTGAACTTGAAGTATCTATATAGTTATTTGTGATACTATCATCAGTACACCCTGATATTAATAGTAAAGTTGTCGCAATGAAAATGAATAATGTTTTGTAGGACATAATTCCTCCCTGGAATAGTTGAAATCGTTTTTCATGTTGCCAATATGAATTAAATTGTACGTTGTTGTCAACAATAAAACTTTATAGAAGTTCTAGTACAGGTGTAACAAATGCCCCGAGTTAATTTCCCTACTTAACACGCCAGAGGTTGAAGACTGCTTTGTCGTATACATCGCCATCAGGTTGAGTGATAATAAGTTTAAACTCGATTGTGTCTATAGCAACTTGGTCGATTACCAATTCATATTTGTCTTTACCACGCATCCGTTCACCATTGATAATATTATCCTTGCGAATACCATAATACAAAGCATGCTTGTTGCGGTTATCCCAAACTTCCCATGAAACCGAATCGGTCACCGGGTCAATATACAAGTAGCCTGAATCGTTATAGGAAAACATAAACTTCTCACCGCTTAATGAAGTGCGAAGCTGTTTTGATTTTTCATTATATTTGAATGTCGCCTTACCATCGATTCCAACTTTGGTATGCACACCGGGCAGGAGAAAAGAACCGTTGCCTTCCCATTTTCCATCAAGGTTCGAAAGTTCGATTTTCTTAACCTCGCCAGCATTGAGAGTGGTACCTATTAAAAATAAAGAGACAAAAAGTGATAGCAGTTTGATAGTTTTTAGCATATTTTTTCCTTTGTTAGTTATACATATATATCGAATTAAAGGCTGAAACTCAACGAGAATTGTGATAAAAATCCGTTAAATATAAAAAAGTGAAAATAAGCGAAAAATGAGTTGTAAGCTGTTATCTCTCAGTAGTATATAAAAGGGGCTTCCGCCCCTTTTTTGTTGATTTATGCACTCTTTTTGTGTACCTTTTTGAGGTTATATGATACAGAAAATAAGAACTATATATAAGGACATTTCTAATGGCAATTGAACGCCAAAAAATTGAAACGATATTTTTAGAAGAGGAAATGAAATCCTCTTATCTCGATTATTCGATGTCGGTTATTACCAACCGTGCTTTACCGGATATTCGCGACGGCATGAAACCATCCAACCGACGCATCATGGTTGCTATGAACGATCTCCATCTTGCCCCGGGCAAAGGACATCGTAAGTGTGCCAAAATCGCCGGTGATACTTCGGGTAACTACCATCCCCATGGTGAGCAGGTTGTCTATCCGACTCTTGTTCGTATGGCTCAGGATTTTAATCTGCGCTATCCGCTTGTTGATGGTCAGGGAAACTTTGGTTCTATTGACGGTGATGGTGCCGCTGCTATGCGTTACACAGAAGCACGTCTGACACATATTGCTGTTGAGATGCTTGCTGATCTTGAAAAAGATACGGTCGACTTTATGCCGAACTATGACAATACTCGTGAGGAACCTAAAGTTCTACCGGGACGGTTCCCGAATCTACTTTGCAATGGTACTACAGGTATCGCTGTTGGTATGGCGACAAATATTCCACCGCATAATTTAAACGAAATTTGCGAAGCAATCTTAAAAGTTATCGACGAACCTGATTGCACCAACGACGACTTAATCGAAATAGTCCCTGGTCCTGATTTTCCAACCGGTGGTATTATCAATGGTCGGGCAGGAATTGTCTCCGCCTACAAAACTGGTAAAGGACATATCTCGGTTCGTGCTAAAATTGGTATTGAACAAATTAAAAATAACCGTGAAGCAATTATCATTGGTGAGATTCCTTTTCAGGTCAACAAGTCAAACTTGATTGAAAAAATTGCCGACTTGGTTCGTGATAAAAGAATTGAAGGTATTTCCGATCTGCGTGATGAGTCCGATCGTGATGGTATGCGTATTGTCATTGAACTCAAACGTGACGTACAGTCCGAGATAGTTCTCAACCTGCTTTACAAACATACGACACTGCAAAATACTTTCTCAGCAAATATGCTTTCATTAGATCATGGTGTTCCAAAACTGATGACTCTTAAACAGATGATTGATTGCTTTGTTGAGCATCGTCATGAAGTTGTTACCAGACGTACCAAGTTTGAACTTAAAAAAGCAGAAGCAAGAGCACATATTCTTGAGGGCTACCGTATAGCTCTTGACAATATCGATGCTGTTATCGAGCTGATTAAAAAATCGAAAGATGCTCCGACCGCTCATGCCGGTTTGATGAAAAAGTTCAAACTGTCTGAGATTCAGGCAACTGCAATTTTGGAAATGCGTCTGCAACGCTTAACCGGTTTAGAGCGTGACAAAATTGAAGAAGAGTATCGCAATCTTATCAAACTTATCACCAAGTTAAAAGCTATCTTAGCATCTAAAAAATTGAGAATGCAAATTGTTATCGATGAAACAAAAGAGATTGCAACTAAATATGGTGATGAACGACGGACTGTGATTCAAGAAGCTGTTGATGATATGACTGTTGAAGATTTGATTGCCGAAGAAGAGATGGTTATTACAATTTCTCATCTTGGCTATGTCAAACGTCTTTCAGTTACGCAATACAAAAAACAGAACCGTGGTGGTAAAGGTGTCAAAGGGATTGAAACCCGCGAGGAAGATTTTGCGGAGCATCTCTTTATCGCTTCGACCCATGATTATATTCTATTCTTCTCAACCAAGGGGAGAGTCCACTGGGTTAAAGTTCACACGATTCCAATATCGGGCAAACTTGCCAAAGGTAAACCGATTGTACATCTTTGTAAACTAGAAAAAGGTGAAACAATTACTGCATTCTGTAAAGTTCGGAATTTCTCTGCAGATAATTATATTGTCATGGCGACTAAAAAAGGTCAGATCAAAAAAACACCACTCGACGCTTTCTCAAACCCTCGCAAAGCTGGTGTCAATGCAATGAACTTACCTGCCGACGATGAGCTTATCGAAGCAACTATCACCGATGGTGATTATGAAATCGTTCTCGCAACTCGTATGGGTATGGCTATCAGGTGCCCTGAAAATAAAGTCCGCTCAATGGGACGTACTGCTTATGGCGTACGCGGAATCAACCTTGCCAAAGGCGATTATGTATTGGTATGGTAGCGGTCAAACGTGATAGTTCACTCTTAGTAGTCTCTGAAAACGGATACGGTAAACGTACCAAGATTGAAGACTATCGTATGACGAACCGTGGTGGGAAAGGTGTTATCAATATGAAAGCATCGGATCGCAACGGCGAAGTTGTGACAATCAAAGAAGTCCTCGACCAAGATGAGCTTATCTTGATGACACAAAATGGTATAGCTAACCGTCAATCGGTCAAAGATATCAAGGTCATCGGTCGGAACACACAGGGTGTCAGACTGATACGTCTCAAAGAAGGTGACAAAGTTACTGATGTCGCCCGAGTAGTCAACGAAGATTAGAATATGTGATTTGTAGGGAGCAGGCTTGCCTGTTCCGTTAAGATAGTAGTAGGGCAGGTCTCGATTTTGAGACCTGCCTTTTTTTATATCGTAATACTTAGTTTCATAAATTTAGTCTTATTCAAGGGAGAGCTATTCTCACTTATTTTTGCCCAGTCAAACTTCACATCAATATTTTTAAGAATATATCCCATAGCATCTCTTACTTTATTATCCGTACTTCCGTTTGAAAAAGCTGTAAGCAATCCACGCAAACTAAATCCAAACCCGTTGCTAGAATAGAAATAATCACTAGTATTAACGCCAATAATTGGTTGCGAATTTTCATCCTTTAATTCACCTGTACGAAAATAGATTGCATCAAAGATTCCAATTTCAATACCTCTGCGATTTATTTTTGGTATAATTTCAGATGCTCCAGTTTCGCTAAAATAATAATTATTATCTACAAGGTCTTTTTCTTTTTCATAAACAATTTTAATCTTCATAATATGCTTTGAGTTTTGTTTGAGGCTTATATTTAAACCAAATCCTGTCCTTTGGAGTCTCGCAACATAGCCCGTTTGACGAAAAGCTGAAGTAACAAGTGGATCTCCCAAGTTTAATTTAACTAAAGCAAATGATGGTGTCACTTCCAAGTGCATATCATTATCGTATAAATCTGCTGTTTGAAAAAGATCGTATTCAAGCAACAAACCAAAATCATAAGTATCTCCAGTTGTCTCTGTCGAAGGTAATGGATCTCCAACAAAGATCAATTGATCATCTGAATAATATTTCTTTAGAGTGTATCCAATTCCAATTCGAATTTTATATTCTATTCCAATTGCAATTGTGAAATAATCTGCTTTATCAATTGGATTAAAAGGTGGTAATCGGTTACCGTCTGGATCAGTTATAGAATAGACTCCATAATCAAATATTCTCTTTGAATACGCCAACCCAATTGAATAGCGGAAATTATTGCTATGAGTTTTAGAGTATCCTCCACCAATCGACCAGGTTTTTAATAGAAGATCGTCAGCTAGTTGAGGGAGCCATTTTGTGCTATTAGGTAAAGAAAAAGAAAAATTACTATTTAAAGAAAAAAGCCCATATGCACCAGGATTATAAAGTGCTGATTGAGCATCTACAAGATTTACCGACGCTCCACCCATGCCAACAGCACGAGGTGAGTTTATAATATTTAAATAAAGTAGAGTGCGATCTGAAGTGCCGGAATATATCGTTGGTGCTATAAATATAATAACTGATAGACAAGTAATTAAAATATTTTTAAACATAGAATCTCTCCAATTCTATACATTATAAAAATTTATATTATATTAAGAATAAGAGAGATAGAACTACATGTCAATTGATAAGAATAAATTATAGAGATAGTGCTAGATGTTCCAATTAAAGCCAATCGATGGCACCACTCCATTTTTCTTTTAATCCACTATATTCCGATTTGCTCTTTTGTCGACTCATACGTATATTCGCTGAATGGAATTTATCGGAGAAGCCGCTGCCTTAACGACGGCATTTTGCTGGGCGTTTACATCGCTATTCTTTTCAGAAGCTGGAAAACTGATTGGCTCGTTTAAAGTCAATAATATCCGCTTGCTGATGGCGGTTTCTATTTATGTCGTAGTCCTTCTCGTGTTTAAAGGTCAGCTCATTCCCGACCAGTTAACATTTGAGCATGTTCTTTGGTTAGGTCTTTCAGGAATTATCGGTTTGGTAATCGGCGATGGTGCCGGATTTAAAGCGATGGTCATGATAGGTCCTCGGCTGACTTCACTCCTGTATTCATTAGCACCGGTCATCGCAACAATTATTGCATGGCTGTTTTTAGGTGAGAAATTAGAACTGCTTGATATGTTTGGTATCTCTCTTACCATGGGTGGAATCGGATGGGTTGTATCTGAAAGAAAATATCGCAATAATAAATTGCACGACAACCATCCCGATAGCGGTTCACTTCGCAGGGGTGTCATGCTCGGAGTCATTGCTGCTTTTGGTCAGGCAACTGGACTTGTCCTAGCCAAACATGCTATGCTGAACGTTGGTGATGAGATCCCACCGATGGAAGCATCTTTTATTCGGATGCTTGTTTCCTTAGGGGGAATTTGGATTCTTGCCGCATTTCGTGGACAACTCAAAGAAACTGTTATGGCTTTGAAAAATAAAAAAGCGATGGGTTATGCTTTTGGCGGAGCTGTTTTTGGTCCGTTTATGGGAGTATGGATGTCACTGTTGGCAGTCAAATATATTGCGGCAGGAATTGCTGCAACACTAAATTCAACTACTCCGATATGGCTGTTGCCTATGACACGAGTCTTGTATAAAGAGAAATTGTCATTTCGGATTATCATTGGAACTCTTATAGCTGTTGGTGGAATTGCTCTGCTGATGCTTACATCATAATTTATGTTGCTGTTTTCATCTCAACTTCAAACCAGATAAGCCCAAACAAAATCGTAATAATTCCGCGTATATCAAACGCCCATGCATCCCCAAGCATAAAGACATAACACAATAGCGTGAGACCAAAAAATATTTTTATAAGCCCGTATCTAAAATAGTCTAGGAAAAAATTCACCAACCCAAAAGATATAAATAGAATTATAAGTGCGGGAGAAAATAAAATTGTCAGCCATACCCAGAGATCACCTCTAGTGAAAATAAATGAGAGTGGAGAATCTATTGGAATATTAAACAGATAGAAAAAATGTGCGACTGCAAAAAATGCGGACAAGGCTACAAAGAGCAATCCTTCATAGCAATCTCGTTTGAGCGAACGGATACCGACCATCAGGAAAAAAAGCGACGCACTCAACATCAGCACCAAAGTTATATATGTAAAATCTAAAACTAACATATAATCATCCTATTAAAATTACTTATTCAAATAAGCTATATAGAGAATTGTGTGCCAACTTGAGATTTGAATAAATTTAATTATGTAAGTTGTTGAGAGGCATTGGTTAAACTTATAGGGTCTCAGTTGAAAAGAAGATAGGTTGAATCAGGATAGTATGAATTAAATTGCTCATATTGCAAAAATAAATCCGAATTATTTTTTATAAGCTGTTAGACGGGGACGCCTGACAGCGCTTAATTTGTCGGACAAGAATATCCAACGTACCAATATGTACATAAACCATCATCTAAATAAACCATCATCTAAATAAACTATAATGTAAATAGTGATAGGTAACAATTAGTAGGGCAGGTTTCGCTTTTGAGACCTTCCAAAAAAACTACAAAAAAGCCCACAAGAAGTGGGCTTTTCAAAATTTAGTGCGGTATTGATTTTTAGATATCTAAATCTTCATCATTGGTGCTTGGTTTAGTGGCAGCAACTTTTGTTTCAGTGATTTCATCTGGTCTTTTGTCTTTTTGTTTTCCTTTGTACTTCAGCAGTTGGGTACGAACTTTATCAACTGCGGTAGAAATCGAATTGACCATATCATCGCTTTCACCTGAACCTGCGATAGTTTGGTTGTAGACGGTAATTTTTAATTCAGCTAAGCGACGGTGCTTTTCTGTGTCCAAAACAAGATCGGCTGAAATTATATTATCGTAATACTTGGTGAGACCGTCCATTTCGGCTTCAGCGATTTCTCTTAGATCTTCTGTTAAATCAAAGTGACGTGCGGATATCTTTTTTTGCATGGTTACATACTCCTTTCCATGCATTCATTAATTTGAAGGTTAATGAATAAATCTATATGAAATGATTTATTACAATGGGAACGCAAAGATGTTATTGCTATGAAATATCTTTTGATATATAAACTGTCCTGATTATTTTTTCTAATTCTATCTTCCATGATTTTTTTCTGTGCGTTCAGTTACAATTATCTTCCTATAATATAACTTTATTTACTGCTCGATGGTACACGTTTTCTCAGTCTTGCAGGAGGAAGTTTAAGTTCTTCTCTGTATTTTGTCACAGTTCTTCTGGCGAGAGTGATGCCTTCTTTATTGAGCAACCTGAAAATTTCCTGATCAGAATGAGGCTTCTCCATCGGTTCTGCTTTAATAATTTCTTCAATACGTTGTTTCACCTGACGTTTTGCCATATTCTCACCATCAGCTTTGGCGATACCGGAATTAAAGAAATATTTGATTTCAAAAACACCAAGAGGAGTCTGCACATACTTACTGTTTGAGACTCTACTGATAGTAGCAACATTCATTTCAACAGCTTGAGCTATGTCTTCCATAATCATCGGTTTAATAAATTCCTGCCCACGTTCAAAGAAATCTTTTTGCTTTTCAATAATAGCTTCCATGACCCGAATCATAGTAGAACGTCTTTGGTTGATAGAGTTAAGAAGCCACCGAGCTTGTTCTAATTTTTGACGAACATAATCTTTGGTTCCTTTGGTGGAACTATTACCGCGTTTCATGAGTTCTTTATAGTTGGCATTAATTCGTAATCTTGGAACATAAGCATCATTATGAAAAACAACATATTCATCACCAACACGTTCAACGACCAAATCCGGGATAACCGGCATAGCACCATTGTCAAAGCGACCATGGGTAGGCGTAGGTGTAAGACCTTTGATAACCTCCATTGCAGCTTGTGCTTTTTCAGCAGAAACCGACATGAACTTGGCTATGTGTAAAATCGATTTACGGTCTAACTCATTTATATGTTCTTTAACTATACGATAGGCGAGCGAGTTTTGTAGTTCTTTTTCTTCAAGCTGAATCATTAAAGATTCTCGTAGATCTCTGGAACCGATTCCAAGAGGATCAAACCGCTGAACTAATTTGAGAATTGCATCAATCTTTTCAGCATCTAAATCAAGCTCCTCTGCCATTTCAGCAACAGAGATAGATAAATATCCTTCAGGGGAAATATTACCAATGACATATTCACCAATCAGATGTCCTTCTTCAGAAAGTTTTAAAAGTGAAAGTTGTTCGTTTAAGTGAGTATATAAATTTATCGCAGATGTACCGGGACCTTCAAAACGTTCTTCACGTTGTTCAACAGGTTCTTTGACTTTATAGCCATCATCGTCGTTGTTAAAAAGATAATCTTCCCATTCGTCAGCTTTTTCTTCGTCAGTCTTTTCTTCGGTTAATTCAAGCTCAGAATCAGCATCTTTTTCTTCTGACTCAACATCTTCGATTTCTTCCAGAAGCGGATTTGTCGAGAGCTCATGTCTGATAGTCTGTTCAAGCTTTAATACCGGCATTTGGAGCATCTTTAAAGATTGTATCAATTGCGGTGCTAAAGTTACCGAAAGTCTTTGATGTAGTCCTAATTTCATAATTTTCTACTCAATTATTCTTTAGAGGTTTGTCGATATTGCCATTTCTATTAGCTTTATCGGACAAATAGTAAGTCGATTTACTTCGAGTTGCCATTCCGTTCATTATTTACACAGTTGCTCTTAGTTCAGTTTAAATTTTTCACCTAAATAAATCTTTTTGGCTTCATCATCATTTGCTAAATACTCAGAATCGCCGGATTTCAAAATTTTGCCGTCACACATTATATAAGCACGATTACAAATTGATAGAGTCTCTCGAACATTATGGTCGGTTATCAATACCCCAAGCCCTTTTTCAACAAGTCTGGAGATATTTTTCTGAATATCTTCAACCGCAATTGGGTCAATCCCGGCAAACGGCTCATCGAGAAGGATAAATTTTGGTTCATTTACCAAAGCTCTGGTTATTTCGACCCGTCTTCTTTCACCGCCGGAAAGCGTATATGCTTTACTTTTGCGTAAATGAGCAATATCCAGCTCCTCAAGAAGCTCTTCTAACCGAATTTTTCGCTGTTTTCGGCTTAATTTACGATATTGCAAGACAGACATAATATTATCTTCAACTGTCATTTTTCTGAAAACTGATGCTTCCTGAGCAAGATAGCCGATGCCTTCTGATGCTCTTTTATACATAGGAAGGTAGCTGATTTCTTTTTGCTCCATATAAACATTGCCGCCATCAGGCCGTATAAAGCCGATAATCATATAAAAAGTCGTTGTTTTACCGGCACCGTTAGGTCCAAGTAGCCCAACAACTTCACCGGAATTTACTTCAATAGAAACGCCGTTTACAACAGCTCGTTTTCTATAGTATTTTACTAAATCTTTTGAGTTAAGAATTGCCATACTTAAATATAACCGAGTTAAATGATTTTCACAATATTTTTTGTGTTTTCAGCACATATTTTGCTGTTTTTTATTAAAAAAAATTCCTTTCTCTAAGAAAAAAAAATGTATAACTTAAAGCTCTATTAGTTATACCAATAAAACGAAGAAAAAATTTGATATATTAAGGATTCTATGAAAAAAATTATTCTCCTCTCATTTGCTATCTTTTTAGTAGCAGGTTGTTCAAAAACACCTGAAGAAAAAGTAGAAGCTCTTTACGAAGATGGTGTCGAACAAATAGCTGATTTTCAATATGCCAAAGCAGATTCCTCTTTTGCACAGATATTTGAAATCGATCCGGCATCAACTTTAGGATTATTAGGTGTTACAAAAGCACATGAAGCTCGTTTAGAATATTTTGATGCTATCCAAAAATATCTTACAATTTTATCTCTGAGTACAGACCATGAAGATGCCTTTTCAGGATTATACAATGGGTATAAAAATTTAGGTTTCTATGATGAAGCTCTTGTCGCAGCCGTGCATTATAATAAAAATTGGCACGCTAATACACATACAAAATATATCTTAGGCGAAGCATATAAAAACTTAGGTGATTTAAAGCGGGCAGAAACTTATTTTACCCAAGCAGTAAATTCAGGTTATGCACATAAAAATGCAGCACACTATATGCTCGCAACTGTTTTGTATATGCGAGGTTTACATGATGACGCTAACAAAGAAGCATCACTTGCCGATGCCGATCGCACCGATGATCCGATCTTCTACAATGCCGCTGCTACTTATTTTGAAACAGTAGGTCTCATTGATTCTGCAATGGGATACAATAGAAAATTATTTGAGAATAACAAAACAGATATACAGTCTGTTTATCTTTCGTATATGAGAGCTTTAAAAAATAATTACCATGCTGATAATCGGATGATAATCCAAACATTGGATAAGATGCAGGTTCCGCCAATTGTTACAGTAGGACTTCATTTATTTAAAGCACTGCATGTAGACAATAAAAGTAATATTAGAAAATTTGGTTTAGAGTATCTTGTCGGTTCCCCCAAGACTTTAAGTGCCAGAATGTATGATCTCTATGTGGTAGCAAAAGTTTCTGATAAGCAAACTATTGAACAAGCAGTACAGCTTGTTGAAAGTGAGATTTTAAAAGGCATGTATTCAGAAGAGTTTGGTGAATTTTTTCAAAACATAATTATCATGCATTCAGCACGAAATAATTTAAGTCCACAGACAATTAGCCTCTTAAATGATATCTCCGGTTTATACCTCAATAGAAAAGATTACAAATTTACACTTGCCCTGACAAATTTTGTTATTGGTCTAAAAGATGAATGTGCAAATAACTTAAAAAATATCGAAGCCGGGCATCAGCGTGATGCTGACTGGATTACCGGTATTGCCGATGTATGGGGCAATCTGGGAGTTCGACAATATGACAAAGCTGAAGAATATTATCAAAAAGCAATTGCTCTTGATAATAATTATTATCCTGCATTTGAAAATTATGTCAAATTGTTTGAACGAATTGAAAATTATAAAAAAGCTCTTTCTGTTTTTGAAATGTATCCTCAATTTGAACAAAATCAGTACACTGCCTTACAAAAAACAAAATTCCTTTTTTATAATAAAAAATACGATGAAGGTCTCAAGCAGTTTAAACAATTTTATAAATATGCATCGGGCGATATTCTGTTTGTCAAAGAACTTGTCAGTATCTTAAAAATTGCTCGGAGAACCGATGATCTGAAATCAATACTTGCAATGTTAGATAGTACAAACCCGGATGTAAAACTGCTTATGGCAACCATTGCTATAGAAAATAAAGAATTTGATAAGTCATTTAAATTACTTGACGAAGTTTTTGCTGTCGAACCAAATAATCTTGAAGTAATGATATTAAAAGCCGAGACACTGTTCCGCACCGGTAAGACTGCCGAAGCATTTGAATTGTTTGAGAAAAATTTAGCCGTAAATAAAAATGACCCTCATAATCTGATTCTCTATTCAAAAGCACTGGCTGAAAAAGCAGAAAAAGATATTGATTATCAGCGAGCTTCCAACATGGCTCGTACTGCCGTTTTCCAAGGATATGGGGCTATACACTATCTCGTGAACTTAGCAGATATTTATTATATGATGGGTCGCTATGATCTTTGCCGTGGTGATATGGGGAAAGCAATACGTCGTGATAAAGTAAACCCATATCCATTTTTCAGATATGGCATGGCATGTTTAAAAAGTAAAGACCAAAAAAGATGGTCAGCCCCCGGGAAAGAAAACCTTAATAAAGCAATCGATCTCGGTCTGACAGGTAAATTCTTAACCGAAGCAAAGGCTGCTTTAAAATAAGAACAGTTAGAAATTTATTATATATGAAAAGCCGATTATTGTATAGTCGGCTTTTTTTCTGATTTTTCTTTTACTTCTCTTCCTAAATTCTTATCTTGAACTCTATGAAGCCTCAAAAAATACTTATTACCGGTGGTGCCGGATATATCGGTTCAGTTCTCATCGGGCAACTGCTTGCACAAGGCTACTTCGTTCGTACAATTGACAACCTCTCTTTTGGCGACCAAGCATTGGCAGGTTACTCGCATAATTCTGAATTTGAATTTCTACATGGGGATATCCGAAACAGCGATGACTGCAAACAAGCGGTCGAATCTATCGATGCTGTCGTGCATCTTGCTGCAATCGTTGGCGACCCTGCCTGTAAGAAAAATTCGGAGCTTGCTGTTGCGGTGAATAAAATTGGTTCGCAAAATCTATTAGATGCTGCTCGCAACGCAAAGGTCAGTCGGTTTGTCTTTGCCTCAACTTGTTCAAACTATGGCAAGATGCCTGACCCCGATGGCTATGTCGATGAGTCGACGACACTAAACCCGGTATCACTTTACGCTGAACTCAAAGTTGGTTTTGAACAACAACTTCTTAACCATTCAGATTCAAGTATTACTCCGGTCTGCCTGCGGTTTGCTACCGCTTATGGTTTATCACCACGTATCAGACTTGATCTTACAGTCAATGAATTTACAAAAGAACTTACCTTAGGTAGAAAACTAGAAATCTACGGTGAACAATTTTGGCGACCATACTGCCATACATCTGACATCGCCCAAGCATGTATCAAAGCAATCGAGTCTGAAAAGTCTGTTGTCTCCCACAAGGCTTTTAATGTTGGCGATACACAAGAAAATTATCAGAAAAAAACTATAGTCGAAATGATTATCAGAGAACTTCCTGAATTCAAAGAAAATGTTATATATGTTTCAAAAGAAGAAGACCCTCGCGATTACCGAGTAAATTTTGAACGTATAAAAAATCAGTTACAATTTAAAATAACAAAAAGAGTCAGAGACGGAATAAAAGAATATATCGAACTAATTCAATCAGGCAGACTAAAAGACCTAGATAGTTCTAAGTATAAAAACATATAGAGAAAATTATGCAAGCAGTCATTTTAGCAGGTGGTAAAGGGCGAAGATTATATCCCTTTACAAAAGAGATTCCAAAACCATTAGTAGAAATTCATGGCGAACCGATTATTGCAATCTTGCTTAAACAGATGCAATCAAGTGGGGTTTCAGAAGTTATTATCGCCCTTAATCATATGGCCGATCAAATTGAAAAAGTCGTTGGTGATGGTTCCTTATTTGGTCTCAAAGTTCGGTACTCACACGAAGAGAAAGAACTCTCAACCGTCGCTCCCCTCAAGTTGATTGATGCACTGCAAGATAATTTTATCGTCGCCAATGGTGATATCTTGACCGATTTTGACTTCGCTGATTTAATGCAAAAACATCTTAAGTCAAAAACAGAACTAACTGTTGCGGTTACCAATAGATGTCACAATATAGATTATGGTGTCATAGAAAAAAATTCCGATGGCAAAATAATTTCGTTTGTTGAAAAACCAAAATCAAATGTTTTAGTTTCTTGTGGAATCTATGCCTTCTCAAAATCAGTGCTTGCACATGTCCCTGATAATATGTCGTTCGGATTCGACAATCTTATGCACTCTTTACTTAAAAAAAATATTTCTATCAACAGTTACCTGTTTGAAAAATTCTGGTTAGACATCGGTCGACCATCTGATTATGAAAAAGCACAAACAGAATACAAGAAACAGATTAAAGAGTAGAACTAATTTTTTGGTCTGAGCAATAATTTACTTTTAGCACCATCTCTTATTTTATTAGAACTTATTGGTACATTCCAACGATCGTTTGTCTGCCACATCTCATAAAAATCTAAAAAATGTTCACTCATCGGATTCCCTGAATTGCCGGCAGGCAGTACGATTGTGGTCGCATCCAAATCAGAAAAATCTACAAGAAACCGCATACTTGCTCCGGCAAGAGTAGCATAAGAACTGTCTGATGTTTTTCGTGAAAATGATGAATTCATAGTTCCCGGTCTGCCACCATAGGCAATTGGTTTTGTTGCCAGGTCTAGTGCAGAACCTACAATCGGAATTATCGACAATGGGTGTTTCATTTGAAGTGTTTGTAAATCTCCCCATCTTTTATCACCAGCGATTTTCAACGCTCTTTTCATAGCAAGTTGTTCTATTGCAAATGTTGTTTCAATTTCTGAAGTTTCAATATTATCAAACCATCCATCAGATTTTATTCTTTCAAGGTTTTCAATGAACTTGGCAGGAACCTGATGATACAAACCACTTAGCTCATCTTCAAAAATTTCTTTTTTTAATTCATCCAAAAACAGAGTCATCAACGCAGCATAATATGATGATGTGTCGCTCTTGCCATCCCAGATTTTCATCTGTTCTGCTTTTTCATTTTCGCCGATAGAAGAAAGCAGATCCGAAAAATATTCCGCATAATTTTTCATATATATGTCGGTTTGGTCAAACTGATATTTTTGCATATCTACAATCGTAAATTTTTCTTTTGAGTTTAATAGCTGATGCAGACGTAAAATCCGATCGGCAAAATAGAAACCATGGGTGCTGTTTGAATTATCAGGCTTATTATTGCAAGATGCTACCCATCCTATTTCAGGATTCAGCAGATGAGGAGTCTTTTCCAAATTTTGAAAACTAAATTTGGCTTGAGAACTTACAGCATCAGGTAATATCGTTCCATGGTTCTCTTGTCGAATCGGAATAGGAGTGGAAAGTTGATAGCCAATATTGCCGGAACTATCAGCATACATGTAGTTGGCATCCAAAGCACCAAAGTTGGTGACTATATTTTGAAATTGTTTAAAAGAACTTGTCCCAAGTAATCTGAATCCATTTGTTACACCAATATTCAAATCAATTTCATGCCCTACCCAATGGAGAACCATCGCACTGCTCTCTTTTTCATTCATGACAACACCATAGTCAGAAAGTTTTGTAACTATAGTCACCGAACTATCTACTGATGAATTGATATGTTCCGTCGAATCAAACACAAAATTTTCCCAACCGGTTTCACTCATGTACTTTGTTCCGTCGCTGTTTGTCTGAAGCAGTTTGTAATCAACAATATCGTTTCCGCCTGCTGTGAATGCCCATGCCGTTTTTTTGTTATGCCCCATGACAACAAATGGTAAACCCGGAGTTGTAACTCCAAAGGCATCTGTTGCTGTACTTTTTATATGTATCCCAACAGCATACCAAAACTGAGGCAGACGTCCGAGTTCCAGATGAGGGTCCGAGGCAAGCATCGCATTTCCGTTTGCCGATCGTGATGGTGCCACGACCCAAGCGTTGGATGCTTCCGACATTTTAAAAGATGATATTCCATTATGAAAATATTGGTTCGCAATCTGTTGCTGTGCAAAACTTACATCGGAATTTTCTTCTAACTGAAAAGAATAGTTATAACTTACAGATTGATTTAATTGCAGTGATGAAAGATTTGATTCTTCCAAACTGCTTTCAACAGTCGGAGGTGCAAAGTCAGGGTAGGGGAACAGAAGTGACGCAGCTTTTTCAACACCAACTTTATCAACTAACTTATGATAAAAAGAATCACGATTCATCAAGCTGTTTGAATACCATGTCTGAAAAGAGAGCAATGCTAAACAATCGGTGATAGTCCATTTGACAAAATCAACCGGAAGAAAACGATATTCAAACGGAAGCGATTTGCAAATCTCAGTATATTTATTTATTCCATCAGCGTATGCTTGCAGACGTTCTCGATTTTCACTTGATAAATTTTGTGATGCATCAACCGCGATTCGGTAATGACCTATTTTGATCTGTGCTCTGTCTATTGATTTTGTCACAGAGCCAAGTAGTTCAGAAAGTTTCCCTTGGGCGACTCTTCGTGAGAGATCCATCTGAAACAAACGGTCGGCAGCATGCTGATAGCCCAAAGCGAAGTAGGCATCTTTCTCCGTTTCAGCAAAAATTTGAGGAATACCTTTTGCATCAAAAATAATCTCAACCTCTGAAGCTATATCATCAAGAGAAATTTCCCCGTCAGTTTGTGGAATAGAAAGTTGCAGCATGATATAAAACGAGATTATAATCCCGCCGATTACCCCGACAAATGTTAAACCGAGAAATGAAAATACTTTTTTCTTTATAGAACTTGCCACAATTTATTCCTTGTAAACGTTGATTTCTGATTTTAACTATAATGAAAATGGAAAGAAACTGTTTTCAAAGCAACAATAATTAATAATTGTTATCTGTTAAAACTTGAAATCGAGAAAAATTTAGATATTTTATTGACAGAAATTCAAAGGAGAAAACTTTTGATACAAAAAATATTACTACTTATGCTTGCCGGTGCTTTTGGAACTTTATTGCGATATTTTCTTTCTGTCTATGTGCAAAAACTAGCTGGCTCAGAATTTCCATACGGTACTATGACAGTGAATCTCATCGGATGTTTTGCGATTGGTTTGTTATATGCACTTTTTGAGGGGAAAATTACAATTAGCGAAGAGATGCGTCTTGTGCTGTTTGTTGGTTTTATGGGAGCCTTTACAACTTTTTCAACATTTATTTTTGAGTCAAATGTTCTTTTGAAAAACTCTCAATATTTGATGGTCTTTGGAAATATTCTGATACAAAATCTAGTAGGAATCGCAGCTGTGTACGGAGGTTTACAGCTTGGTAAGCTAGCCTGATTTATTTTATGTTAACTCTTTTTCAACTTCCGGTTCAACAGAATTTAACAGCCAATTGATAGCATCGTTTTCCCAGTTTTCATTATTAGAGGCATTTATATATCGTTCATCAGCATAAATACCGGTTTGTTGAGCTATCAAACGAAATTGCATGGAAGTCAATTTATCTTTTACAATGACAACAGACCTATTCATACCCATTCGTTTGTACAATTTCTGACCGTGGTAGGTCTGCTCACGACAGACAACAGGAAGTAGTTCCATATCCCTCATATCAACGAGTACAGAAAAATCATTCGGTCCTTCTGATAATGTTTTCTCAGATTCAACATGCCAGTCTTTGACTTCTTTTTCAGAAATAATCCCTGAAAATGTTATTTTGTATCCGAAAGGCTTTTGTTCTATACGTATCATTTTTATTTTTCCAATAGTTTTACCTTATTTTGATATCGACATATCCGTCAATTAATATAGTAAGTTATTTTTTGTCTTGTATTAATCTTTTTTAACTTACGGTTGTCAAAGATATATGGAAAATATAAAAATAGGATTAGATACAATGATAAGAAAACCATACTTTTATTGCTTTTTTTACTGCTTTTTACTGGATGTAACGATGCCTCGATTACAAGTCATTATGTTTCAGAACCTATTGAAATAGATGGAAAACTAGCAGAATGGGCAAATTTCCCACTTCAGCATTTTGAAGATGAAAACTTTTCGATCTCATTTCAGCACAGTAATAATGAAATTTACATGGTTTTGGCGACTCGCGACAGACAGATGATGAAAATTGTGCAGACAAGTGGAATCGATATTTGGGTTGATATTGATAAGAAAAAAGATAAAGATTACGGACTGCATTATGTTGGCGATATTGATACCCTTGATTTTTCTCAGATGCAAAATAGAATGGCTTCTCAAAACCCGGAACAGGCTAAACGGATGAAACAAAAACCGGGAACACTAATTTTCTTTAATGATGGTTACGAATATGAAATAGATGGATACGCCGTTACCGAACCGGAAGCATCGGTAGATATGTACAAATCAGTTTATCTGCTTGAGATACGAATGCCGTTTTTAACCGAAGATATTTTTGCTGACCTCAAAGAAGGCAAAGTAAAAGAAATAAATGTTGGACTCGCATTGGGCGTTGATCGGTCAGAGATGAGAGAGCAGATGAAGTCGTCGCGTTCCGGTGGAATGGGCGGCGGTGGTGGTCGCGGTGGCGGAATGGGCGGCGGTGGAGGTCGTGGAGGCGGCGGTAAGATGGGCGGTGGCTCGATGGACAGACCACAACCAATGGGTAAAATTGAAAAATGGTTTAAAGTAGAACTAGAAAATATAAAGTAGACAATAACACACCCCATTATCCCCTCTTTATAGAGGGGAAACAATTATAAACAAACTTCATGTTTCAACCAAAGAGAGAACAGGTGCACTTGTTCTCTCTTTTTTATTTTCACACTTCCTAGAACCAGTTTCGTATGTACCGTCTTTTAAGAGACCTGACATTTCTATACTTCAAAGTTATCCACAACTCAAAACAATTTTTTCCTTGTAAGTGCATAATCATATATAGGTTACAGCAAAATGGGTTCGTTTTTCGATATAGCGTTTTTTTCGCACGAACTTCTCTCTTTAATAAAATGTTCAGATGAAAGTAGTAGGGCAGAACCCTTTAGTGGTTCTGCCATTATTGGCTTGTTTAGTTTCATATTAAACAGGGGAGAGTAAGCTTTTAGATTGAAGTTGTAGAGATTTTGAATGGGTCACCCGTGGGGTCTAGTTTTCCATATTCATTATGTATCAATAGCTAAAACTTTATAAGAAGAATTAGTTTTTTCCCATTCAACTATATCTGAATATAATTTTGTTTTATTAAAATAAAGAAATGAATAAGATAATCTGATAATTGAGTCAAAGAGTTCATATGTTAAACTCGTTATTATTGAATTTCCTATTATATGTTTTATTGATAACAAAAATAAGTATACTAAATCATGACCAGAACATAGTTGCCATGAATCAATTTGAGAGTTATTTACTATCTGTAATATTTCAGTTTCGAGTAATTTTTCATCGAAACTTTTATAATTTACAGAGTTCTGTTTAACAACTTTAATCAAATCTTCACAGTTAATTTCTAGAGTGTTTATATCAACAAAGTTAGTAAAATCAATTTCTTTGAAAGTTAACCTTAGGTTTTGTTGTCTAACAGA
This sequence comes from Candidatus Zixiibacteriota bacterium, assembly GCA_024278935.1. Taxonomy (GTDB): domain Bacteria; phylum Zixibacteria; class MSB-5A5; order GN15; family FEB-12; genus QQUK01. The sequence continues at coordinate 29,689 of JAJRSF010000002.1, read as the reverse complement.
AGATAACCATTTAAATGCTCCGATGATTCTGCAATTTTTAATGATATGATCTAAAGGAGATGGGTTTAATAAATGCATCTTATTACTGTCAGCTAATTCTAAAATATTATGTTCAAATGCAGATGAATTGATTATCATAGTTTCTAAATCATGAAAATCAGTTGATAAGATATTCATTGAAGTACATTCTCTGTTATCTAATTTATCAAAATCGGTATCTATTATTGCTAAAAGACCTTCAAAGTTTTCTCTATTTAATATACTTATGGCTCCAATTCCATTAGTTTTACCATGTGAAATAACAGCATGAAATCGACCTTTGTTAAAGAAATTAGAGTATACTTTATTGTCAGACCCACCTTCAAAAACAACAATTGGAATGTTATCGTGATTTCTCAACATTCTGATATCATTAGCTAGGTCAAATGGTGTTAGGTTTTCTATCATCATCAGGTCCATTTAACTCAATTGTAAGATCCCATTTGTCATGAATAATTTGAGGAGAATGTGTTGCAATTAGAACATCAAATTTTGATAATGTTACTATTTTTATTAAATCATTTAAGAACTCTCTTTGCCAAGCAACATGTAATGAAATTTCAGGCTCATCAATTAAAACTAAAGAATCTTCTTCTATTTTGAACAGTAATTCATATAGTAAAACAATTTCATGTTGTTCCCCTGAAGATAATTTAATTAGTGGTAAAAACTTATTATCAAAAGTATGAAAGCCAAAACCTTCTTCTTTACTAATAATCATTTTTTTATATCTAAATCTGCTATTGATAATGTTAATCATGGTATCAATTTTATTAGTTAATTCATCGAAAATACATAATTTTTTTTCTATATCGTCAATATAAACTTCTAATACTTTTAGGTTTCTACTGTCTTCTCTAATTTTCTCTGCATCAAAAGGTATCTCTTCTTCTTTATCTAGTAGACCTGTGGATGTAAGCTTTCTTCTCTTAATATCTATTTCAATCAATCGAGGAATTAAATCATTAATTGATTTATTATCATTTGATTCTTTATCAACTAATCTTGATGGAAAAGTTCTATCCAAAGATTGCGAATGTGAAGCGTATTCACTAAGTTTTCTTTGAATTAAAGTTACTAAGTCTTTTGAGTACGAAACTACAGTTGGGAGAATACTAAACTCATTATCTCCAAATGGTGATGGTGTGGATTGTATCGAATGATTTAATCTTTCAGTTGCAATAAATTTTACATTTATTTTATCTCTTAATTCGATTAACCAATCAGGTGTTTTTCTTCTGCTGGCAAATCTTTCAGGTAGCAAATAATTGTATTTATCAGCAATATCCTCTAGGGTAAATAACTCACCTGTTGATTGATGTTTCCATAATAAATCATCATTTACACGTTCTAAATTATCTATATTTCTGTCAATCATACCAAGTGGGAAAACTTTTGGATTAATTCGCTCTAATTTATGTTTCCCTATTACTTTTCCTTTACTGAATAGACGTAAATCAATTTCTTTAGAAATATTAATTCTTGAAATTTCATCTAATTTTAATTCGGGGTTAGGTCGTAATTTTGAAATTTTTAATTGAGTTTCGTTATCAAAAGTAAAAATAATTTCCAAAAAAGGTAATTTTCTTAAATACGATAATTCGTTGTTAAAAATGGCATGGATAATTTTTAAGATTGCAGTTTTACCATAACCGTTTGGACCATGTATTAACATCACACGATTAGTATATTTAAATTCAAGTTGATGATTAAAAACACCAAATAAATTTTTGATTGATAGTGATTTTATTCTCATAATACTATAATAATATCAGCTAATTTGATTGTCAAATAACTATTTTTTTTAAATGACATTGTCTTACCCCTCAAGTTGTTTGATTCTGGTATTAATGTTGTCCCAGATTTCTTGCCAGGATGTATCGTAGCCTTCCAGTTTGTATTCGTCTCTGGCACGTTTCAGATAAACGAGTGCATCGGCTTTGTTCCCTTTGGCAGCTTCTATTTCGCCTAAATCTTCGCATGCCTGTCCGATTGCCGAATGATTACCAAGTCGTTCTGCCCAAGCCAAAACAGGACGGAGCCATTTGCCGGCTTCATCAAATTGTCCGAGCAGACGGTGAGTCATGCCGATATGATAGTCGGCGTACAGTTTGCCGATTTCGCCTGAAAACCGCCAGTGGTATTCGCGTGATTTTTTATAACATTCCACAGCATTTTCATAATCTTTTAAATCGTAATATGTCCCTGCCAGATTATTCCACAATGCTCCAAGCAGTCGTTCGGTTTCGGTTGCCTCGGCAGTTTCGATTCCTTTGCGACTCCACTCAATCTGTTGTTCGGGTGTTTCCGAAACAATCGCCATCATATTGGCAGCATCGACAACCCGTCCCCATAATGCGTTGGAATGGCAGAATTCATACATTTCAGCGAACGTCTTTTGGGCATTTTTTAAGCTGTCATCCAGCCATTCAAAACGACCTTTAACCCCTAAAAACCGTGAATAACCGAGTGGATCGGTCTCCGATGCCCGCTCTTTGGCTTGCCCCAGAAAAATCCGCCCTTCCTCTTTATAGTTAGATTTTAGTTTCATCCGAGCCATTTGCGAAAGAGCCTCAACCTCGACCGAGCGGTTAAATTCTTTCCGAGCCGTTTCAAAAGCTTTGCTATACGCCTCAAAGGCATCATCTATTTTATTTGCTTGAAAAATATCATCAGCAGCAGAAAGCAAGCTGTCAGCGGAATTAGGTTGGGTCATGATTGCTCCTTTTGATTTTATATTAACTCCAAAAGCCGAAGTCGAAATAAGTATTATTGACAATAAACAGAAAAATTGAGTTTTCATAAAAATCCGATCCGAATATGAACTTTTAAGTATGGACCTGTATAATGTTTAAAGTTATATTTGTCGCTTAAGATTAGCAACAAATAATGATAGTAAATTTCTTAGTGAAGAGAAATAGAAACATAATAAGGAAGTTCGAATATGCGGGCATTAATTACTGGAATTACGGGACAAGATGGTTCATACCTTGCTGAATTACTATTGGAAAAAGGGTATGAAGTTTTTGGAATGGTGCGTCGTGCCTCGACAGAATCGTTTGAAAGAATAGACCATATTAAAGATAAAATAACTTTGGTGCAGGGTGACTTACTTGATCAGCTTTCATTGATTTCAATTATCGAAGAACACCGTCCGCACGAAGTTTATAATTTGGCGGCTCAGTCATTTGTACCTACCAGTTGGACACAACCTGTTTTAACTGGCGAGTTTGATGCTATTGGTGTGACGAAGATGCTTGAAGCTATCAGATTGGTTGATAAAAAAATTAAGTTTTATCAAGCGTCATCATCAGAGATGTTTGGCAAAGTGCAAGAGGTTCCTCAAAAAGAATCTACACCGCTTTATCCGCGTTCACCTTATGGTGTCGCCAAAGTGTATGGTCATTGGATCACGATCAACTATAAAGAGTCGTATGGTATCCATGCCTCGTCGGGAATTTTATTTAATCATGAATCTCCTCGTCGTGGGCTTGAGTTTGTTACACGAAAAATCACCGATGGTGCCGCACAGATAAAATTAGGTTTGGCAAAAAATCTTGCTCTTGGAAATTTAGATTCCAAACGTGACTGGGGTTTTGCCGGTGACTATGTAAAAGCAATGTGGTTGATGCTACAGCAAGATGAGCCTGATAATTTTGTAATTGCGACCGGGGAAACTCATTCGGTAGAAGATTTTGTACGAACAGCATTTTCATATGTTGATTTAGACTATAAAGAGTTTGTCACTATCGACCCTCGCTTTGTACGACCTGCCGAAGTCGATTTGCTATTGGGTGACCCATCGTATGCCAAAGAAAAACTGAACTGGGAACCATCGGTATCTTTTGAGCAACTTGTTAAAATGATGGTTGATGCTGACTTGGAACGGCTTTCTTAATAGCCAGTTATTATTGGGCATAAAATAAATATGAAAAACAGACATGCATTTATAACAGGTATAGGCGGATTTGCAGGAACATATCTTGCTAAGGAACTTCTTGATGCCGGCTACTCTGTTTCGGGGTCGGTCTATAAAGATGATTCGCCCGAACAGATTAAATTTCTCAAAAAAACGTGCAAGATTTACAAGCTCGATATTTTAAGTAAATTGCAAACTTCCAAATTGATTCAAAAACTGCAACCGAATTATATTTTTCATCTGGCAGCTTTTTCATCGGTTGGTCAATCTTTTGCAAACGAGCGGTTGACGTATAAAATAAATATCGATGGGACATTAAATTTACTGGAAGCATCTGTTGGATTGAAAAAAATAGCGAAGTTTGTTTTTATCTCTTCATCGGAATGTTACGGGAAATTTTCTCCTAAAACAAAAACGCTGACCGAAGATGATCTCTTAAATCCTATCTCACCGTATGGTATTTCAAAAGTTGCCGCCGAACATATTTGTCAATTATATTTGAGCAGATTTCAAGTTCCTATTGTTATTGCCAGAGCCTTTAATCATTCGGGAGCAGGGCAGAATGAAATTTGTGTTATCCCATCTTTTTGCAAACAGATTGCAATGATAGAGGCAGGCAAACAAAAACCACTTATGAATGTAGGAAATCTTTCGGCAAAACGAGACTTATCCGATGTTCGTGATATTGTCCGTGGCTACCGCCTGATGGCTGAAAAAGGTAAGGCAGGAGCGGTTTATCAGCTTTGTTCAGGCAAAGCAATTTCGATACAATCGGTTTTGGATAAACTACTAAAATTATCTTCTAAGAAAATAACTGTAAAAATAGATAAGAATTTTTTCAGAAAAAACGATATACCTACTATACGTGGTGATTACAGTAGAGCAAAAAAAGCAATAGGGTATAAACCAAATTATAAATTTGATAAAACTTTGTTGGATTCGCTAAACTACTGGAGAGAAAAAATTTAACCGAAGATAAAGATTCGGGAGAAAGATAGCATGGCAAAAAAAATGATGCATCAAAAAAAGCTGAAGCCGCACTTATCAATAAAATCAAAGAACGAAAAGCAAAAGTAGCTATTGTCGGTCTTGGTTATGTTGGACTACCGTTGTCAGTTGAATTAGCACGAGAAGGTTTCAACGTAATTGGTTTTGATATTTCTAAAAAGAAAGTCGATCTGCTTAATTCAGGAAAATCAGATATCGATGATATTCCTAACTCGGCAGTGAAAGAAATTGTCGACGCAAAAAAATTCAAAGCAACAATGAACTGGAAACTTATTTCAAATATGGATACAGTTTCGATTTGTGTACCAACTCCTCTTTCAAAAACAAAAGACCCCGATGTTAGCTATATATTATCAGCTTTAAATTCGATAAAAAAATATCTTAAAAAAGGTGCTTTGGTTGTTCTGGAATCGACTACATATCCGGGAACTACCGAAGAACTTATCTTGCCAATACTTTCTGAAAATGGAAAAAAAGTCGGGATAGATTTTTTCTTAGCATTTTCACCGGAACGTGTTGACCCGGGTAATCTGAATTATACTACAAAAAATACTCCGCGTGTGGTTGGTGGTATAACTGCTGCCTGCACAAACACTGCAAAAGTATTTTACGAACAGACAATTCCAAATATCCATGCGGTGTCATCAACACAGTCTGCCGAGATGGTAAAGCTTTTGGAAAACACATTCCGTTCGGTGAACATTGGCTTAGTCAATGAAGTTGCCCTTATGTGTGACCGTTTGGGGCTTGATGTTTGGGAAATTATCGATGCCGCTGCAACCAAGCCGTTTGGTTTTATGCCGTTTTATCCGGGACCGGGTTTAGGCGGACATTGTATTCCAATCGATCCGCATTACTTATCATGGAAATTAAAATCGCTCAATTATTCGGCTCGTTTTATTGAACTTGCCGGTGATGTGAATTCTCATATGCCTGAATATGTTATTGAAAGGATTTCAAATTTACTCAATGACAAATTTGCCAAGTCGATTAATAAATCAAATATCGTTGCTTTGGGTGTAGCATATAAAAGAGACATTCAGGATATGCGCGAGTCACCTGCTTTGGATGTTATCCAATTGCTTGAAGACAAAGGTGCCAAGGTTCGTTACAATGATCCATATGTGCCATCGTTTCGTCTTGAAACAAAAACGCATAAATCAACCAAGCTGACTGCCAAACTTTTGCAGGATGCTGATTTGGTGATTATTCTCACCGACCATACCGATTATGATTATGAATTTATCGTTCAAAATTCTAAAGCAATTTTTGATAGTCGCAATGCTACTAAGTTTGTGAAAAAAGGTAGACAGAAAATCGAATTGTTATAAACTACATAATAGAACAAGATTAACTTAAAAAAAGCCCGCAATAGCGGGCTTTTTTTGTGCGTAATTAACAATTTAGTTTAATATGCCGATAAATATCTAAATCATTAAGGTGTTTATAAATGGCTGAAGAAACCAAAATTAGAGACATAACCTATATTTTAAAAGACTTGCTCAAGGTCATTAAAGTAGTTACGCTCTATCCCGAAGATAATCCACTGCCAACATCGCTTCGAAGATCATTCTCTGAAAAATTAGAATCAGTAGTGGAAGATTATGGTGAGATGAATTTTGCCGTTGACGCGGAAACTTTGACTTTTGAAAAAGAGATTGTCTACGAAAGTAAATCCAAAGAAGATAATTTGGCAGGTTTGTTTTATGATGCCGGTATTACCCTGGTCTCTTTTCGGGATGGTTTATTTGTTGATGAAATTTATCAATTTTTAGATGTCATAAAAAGATATCTGAATTCAAACGATAAGTCGCTTGATTTGATTTCTATGATGTGGGAGTCATCTATCTCGCAGATCAAATTTAAAACCCTCGAAGATATAGCACTATCGGAATATGATTCTGATTTTAATTTAAAACAATTTGTCAATGCTCAGAATGTTGCCGATAAAATACAAGGCTTACAATTTGCTACCGATGAATCTGTAGACTACCAGCAAATATTTTCACCTGATAAAATCGAACAACTTGGTGAAATAATTTTAGATGATGCACCCGCAGTTGTTTCTCCAGGTGAAAACAGCGCGGGAAGTTCTATCTTTAGCGAGGTCTTTTCCAATTCAGGAGATGTCTTAACATCTTCAGACTCTAATGCTCCACGGGTAGATTACAGAGTCGCCGAGGCAGCATCGGCAATGGGGTTTGATGATCTTGCACCAGCTGAAAAATCTGTTCCTGATACGACTATGATTTTAAACGAGAGTTTTGAAATCTCCCAAGAAGATGAAAAGAAAATACAGCAATTACTTAAAGATGATGCTGAGTTTGACCCATATCATTCTATTGCACAACTTTTAAAAGAGATGCTGCATCAGGAAGATCAGATGGAAATGTTTTATGAAACAGTTACTATCTGTGAAAAAGTCATGACCGAATTTATTTCGCATGGCAAACTTGCTGAGGCTTCGATGATTCTTTCTTATCATATTGCTTTGGAGAAAAAAATCCGTCTGAAAAAACCACTCTGGGCAGAACGTTTAAAAGATGCTATTGTTACGGCAGGTTCAGGCGAACGGCTGATAGTCTTATCCGATGCTTTAAATAATAATAGTGAAATAAATTCTATCGAATTAAAACGGTACCTTTCTAATTTTTCATGGGAAGTTTTAAATAATATTACAGATCTATTGAGTAGCGTCATTCATGAACCCCATAAAGAATGTATAGTTACTTTCTTATCAGAAAATGGAAAAGACAATATTGATTTTGTCGGTAAAGGAATTTTTGATAAAAAGGCCGAAGTCGTATGTAATGCGATCACTATCCTATCAAAGATTGGTGACGCAAAATCTCTGACCTATTTGTCAAAAGTAGTTAACCATCGTGAGGATTCAGTACGTCTTGCTTTAGTCACCGCACTCAAAGACTCGCCGTCGGAAGCAGTTCTGACAATTTTGAAACAAGGTGCTTTTGATTCAGTAGCTGAAATTCGCAACCAAGCGATAGAGTCTATTGTCTCTCGTAAGGGGAAATCAGCTTTTGAAACAATTACAGAAATAATAAACGACGATACCTTTTTAGTCAATGAAGAATCAGACCAGAAAGCACTTCTAAAAGCATATTCCAAACTAGGTGGTGAGTATGCCGTTGAATATTTGGTAAGACTCATAAAACGAATAAATATTTTAAATAATTCACAGATAGAATTTTTTAGGTCTGCAAGTTTTGAAGCGTTGAGTATAAATCAATCAGACAAATGTGAGCAAGAACTTCTCAAGCTCAGTCGTTCTATCAGGCAGAATTTGAAAAAACAGGCACAAAAAACTTTGCAAGCAAGACGAGAATTTATGTATGGAGGTGAAATCTCATGAGTCAGATAGCAGAACAAGAAGCTCTGAGAACAATTGCAGGTAAAGATGAAGAACGTTTTTTATCAGCATTTTTTGTCCTATATAAAACAGCTCGATTGGTTGATAAAGAAAACAATAATTTTCAATATCAATCTGACAAATTTTATGATACGATAAAACCTTTGTTTAAAAAATTTGGTTCAGCAGAACTAAAAATCATATCAAGTCGGTTTTTTGTCAATGAACTTATGGTGCGTTTTGATGGTGCCGGTCTTTCCGGAGCGAATAACATAATTGCTGAATGGAATTCTCTTGGTGTTGGTGGTGTCTGTTTTGATGCCGAACTATCAAAAGATGAAGCAGATAGATATTTTATCTTTATGGCGAATATTAAACCGAACAGTGAAAACTTAGATCCTCTTTCTGAAAAATTAAAAGAGAACAGCCTTCCATCGATACAATTATTTTCAAAAGCTATCGAGGGGGTTGATGGTTCTATCCTAACCGAAGAGATGCGTCGTCAACTACGTTCGCAAGCCCGTTCTACTTTTTTCAAAGCGATGTCTGTAGTGCAGGAAGTGGTTGTAAATACACAAACCGATTCCGAAATTAATATTTCAAAAACCAAACGGGTTGTGCATTCGCTTATTGATCAGATTTCCCAAGATGAGTCTTCGCTTATCGAACTTGCCGCAATTAAAGATTTTGATGATTACACTTATGCTCATTCAACCAATGTTGCCGTTTACTCACTTACTATGGGGGTGCGTCTCGGACTTGACAGAGCTCGGCTTTCGCAGCTTGGTTTTTCAGCACTTTTTCATGATATAGGCAAAGTAAAACTTCCTACCGATTTAATTAATAAACCGGATGCCTATGATGAAAATGACTGGATACAAATGCAGCGACATCCGCTTCTTGGTGCAAAGACTATTTTACGTAATTTGAAATTTGATATACATTCTGCTCGTGCGGCACGAGGAGCATTTGAACATCATATCAATAATGATTTTACCGGTTACCCTATGTTGCGTCTTGAAAAAAAAGAAACAACTTTGTTTTCAAAAATAATTTCTATCGTAGATTCTTTTGATGCCTTAACATCGGGGCGGGTCTATTTGAAAAAATCTATTCAACCTGAAGATGTTATCAAAAAAATGCAGTATCAGATGAAAGTAAAATTTGATGAATTTTTGCTTAAACTTTTTAATGATATCATAGGTGTTTATCCGGTCGGTTCGCTGGTTTTATTGACTTCCGATGAAATCGCTTTAGTGCTTGCCAATAACCAGACAGATAAATCACGTCCATATATAAAAATTGTTGGTAATAAAAGTGGAATACTTTCAGAACCGGTCTGGACAGATTTATCTATAGATGAAAATAAATATCGGAGTATTGTCCGTAAAATTGAACCGGAGCAGCACAGGCTTGATATAAAAGATTTTATTTTAGAGAATTAAAAACGAAGCGATAACGATACGATTGCACCGTTCGATTCTGACGGTACAATATCAAACGATAATTTATCTTTTTCTCTCGGGAATCCACTTAAGTGGGCATCGACGTATGCATCGAACATTGCAAAAAACGATGTTATGACAGCATACCAGGTATATTTATTGCGCAGAGTTCTTTCGTCGTCATAGAGGTCATGATAAAAATTCCGTGTTGTAACATCATCGTACGAATCAAATTTATCCCAGAGGTCGTTCGCTTTTTTCTTATGGTCGAGTGCTTTGACAATCATCCAAATATCAAAAGATGCAAAGAGAAACGCTTTCAATTTTTTTTTGTTGCGATACTGACCCCATCCCGGCATAACCATAGATTTAAAAAGAGCCGTAGTAGGGTTTTGATATTTTTGTTGTTCATAGTCGGTGGAATCTGTCACCGGGGTAGCATCTTCTAGAATAAATTTTTCATGAAATAAAACTGTATCAGGTGGAGTTGTTTCATCTGGGTAAGTTGTTGTATCTGGTGGAGTTGTTTCATCTGCTTGGATAGTATATGTGGCAGATAAAAATAGAATTATGACAATGTAAAATATTGGTTTCATATTAAAAAATTTCTTCTAACAAAGTACTTTCAACTGCTTGTCAATTATTTCAATATCTAAAACATCATTAGGGAGTTCTAACAGTTCACCATCAAGATACAAAGTTTCACTCTTAACCGGTTGAATAGAAATCCGCTTGCCTTTAAACAATTTGAATTCGTTGGCATAAAGATATTTCTCTTTATACAGTTGGCGGATAAATTGAGTGATATTTTTTTTGTTATTATCAAAATCCATAATAATTTCAGCATGGCAGTCATCGGTTATCGAGGTAGGCGAAATTGGAATGCCGACTGTGTTTGCCAGTAAATTTATATTGAGAAATATCGGGTTTATCTCAAACCGGAAAGCATCGATTTTCACGATTAACGGTTTTGTCTTCACTTCTGCTACGGCTTTTTTTGCTTCTTGTCCCCATCTGAATGCAAACCTCGACAACGATTTTTCTGCCAGTAGCTTTTGCATCTCAGGAATAAAACGCAATGCAACCGACCCAAAAAATAATTGCTCACCCAAAGTACCAATGTCGATATTGTGATGTTTTGCTGATAGGATATTTTTTATAGCTGAATCAGTAGTGATATCTTTGTGTAGCGATTGTGCGATATTGTTAAACTTGCCCATCGGAAGAATCCCGACCGGGATGTTTCCTTTATATCCGGCTCGTCCAACTAAATTGAAAGTTCCGTCACCTCCACAGGCGATAAGAGCTGTCACTTTGCCTCTTTGTAAAAATGCTTTGGGAACCTCGCGGTGCCATTTTTTTGCACCTATAGATTTTAGGGCTGTGTTGAGGAGTTTAAAGGCAGTGTCTGGTTCAAAAATTGTATAATTATCACCTTTTTTACGAATAGCAGATGTTAATTTCTTGATTGGTGCTGAGCTGTAATTTTCTGCGTGTTGGTTTACCAGAAGGCAATAATGGTGTGGTTTCTTTTTTGATTGTTCTTTTTTCATCTGCTTAATATCAGCATAATTCTATATAATGGCAATGAGAAAGAAGTAACATTCTGATTTCTTTTATTATTTTACTTGAAACAGTATTTTTCTTTATGTATTTTTACCGAATGATATACCCACTCATTAAATCTGCTCGACCGTCTCAATGGCTTAAGAACCTTATTTTGTTTGCTGCTCTTATTTTTGCTGGCGAAATTATGTCTACCGAGAATATTGTTCGAGTTTTGGAAGCATTTATTGTTTTCTGTTTCTTATCATCGGGGTTGTATTTATTTAATGACCTCAAAGATAAAGAGAAAGACAAACAGCATCCATTGAAAAAATTAAGACCTATTGCCTCTGGAGAATTATCGCAGACAGCCGCTTTGGTTTTTGTTGCGTTGTTGTTCACGGTTGGATTGAGCGGGGCCTTGTATCTGAGCCAAGAATTTTTCACCGTTACCTTGCTGTTTATTTCGTTCAATTTGCTCTATACCCTTTTTCTTAAAAATATTGTTATTATCGATGTTATGTCTATTGCCGTTAGTTTTGTGATTCGGGCGTATGCCGGGGCAGTTGTTATTGGTGTCCCAACTTCAAAATGGCTTTTGATAAACACTTTGCTGTTAGCAATGTTTTTAGGCTTTGGGAAAAGACGCCATGAGCTGATTTTGCTTGAGGGAGAGGCATCCAATCATCGAAAAATACTCAGCCGTTATTCGCCATACTTACTCGATCAACTGATTGGAGTTGTGACAGCATCGGTGGTGGTGATGTATATGCTGTACACCTTTTCACCTGAAGTATCTGCCAAACTGCATACTGATAAATTATTTCTGACTATTCCATTTATTGTCTATGGGATTTTTAGATATTTATATTTGATTCACAAAGAAGAGAAAGGCGGTTCGCCAACAAAGGTAATGATTTCAGATATACCTATTATGGCTACCGTTATTTTATGGATATTAACCGTTATTTTGGTGCTGTATATATTATGAAAAAAACAATCTTGGTTGCTCTGTTGGTCATTATTTCAATCTCCTGTTCTAAAAAAGAAGAAGTTCTCCCAGAGCTTTCACCTGCCTATATTATCGCAAATTTGGTTACGATGCCATACTTTGCTGATACCTTATTACCTGTAAAATTTGAAAAACATAATCTGAACTTACATGAAGCGGTGCAGTCTATACGACCTCAGGAACTTCTCGCCTCTCAACCGAATCAGGCAGAGCATTATCTGAATCATCTTTTTATAGGGAAAAGTTCAGGAAATTATACATTTGATAATAACAAATTATATGCTGAAGTCATCCAATTTGCTGATGAGATCAGAGCATACGGTTACTACGCATCGTTACGACCGGATGGTGTCAAGATTGAAAAAATTGGGGCGGAGTCTTATCAGTCGGGCAATAGCCGTTATATGGTAAAGTCCGATTATGTTGTTATCACTTCTGTTGAAAATGAATCTGAATCAGCAAATATAATAATGCGGGATTTCACTATCGAACTTGATAATGCAATTCTCGGTTCAAAATCTACGCCGCCGTTCTTTTTACTTTTCCCATATAAAAACAAAATAATCCCTTCAATAAAATATTATCCATATCAATATCTTGGAATTCCAGGTCTCAACGATGTCTATACTACTTCGTATTTGATTGGTGAAGATACTCTGATACTTTTCTTATCAATGGATACCGATGTGAACAAATTTAAGTATCTGACAAGATATGCCCGTCAAAGTGGTGAAGTAGTCGAATCATTTAATCGGTTTGCCTATGATTCAACATTTTCGATAGCCTTAAAAGATGATAAAAATGGCGTTATAATCGGAGGTATTAAATCACAGAAGTTGATTGGAACTATTCAATATAAACCTCATAAGACTGATCATACTCTTTCAACTTGGCTCAAAGGGCTGTAAGCTCGTAACATACTTCGACAAGCTCAGCATGACAGATTGTAAGTAATTATCTTTGAAGTCACCCTGAGCTTGTCGAAGGGTCAGGGTTAATGCTAATATGACTCGCAATTAAATAATTAAGAGATTTTTGATAATTAATAAAAATATAGATGCAATAAAAAAAGGACAGGTTTTAAAGCCTGTCCTTTTTTGGGAGGTAAATATGTAAGGTAAATTCTAATTATAATCGTATACTAAATTGCTCCACGTAGTATATGATATATAACTGAATACGCAAGCAAAAAGTTCTCAGAAACAGTATATTTATATGCAATAAAGTTAGACGGGGATTATAGTAAACTTTAATTAAAAGAATGTTACGTGAATCTAAAAAAACCGTAATCGGCTTCAGTCTTTAAAAAGATCGTCGAAACTTTTCTTTTTGTTTACTTTAGAATCAACCTGATGTGAAACTCCGCCGGCAATTTTGTCGGCATCACGTTTTTGATAAAAATCACACATATTATTTTTATCTTTATTGACAACTGCACTTTCGATTCGTTCTCGGCACTGTTTGTTGCGAGTAGGGTCAAAATGACGGCATCCACGACAGCATCTTAAATCTGCCAAACAATCAACACAACTGTCAGTTCGCATCACCCGACCGGTAATCCCCGTTGGTTTCCCGCAGTTCCAACATAATAAGCCATTGTTGCTCATACGTACATCTCTCCTTAAAAAAGTTGTCATATAATATATAAATCAGACTATTAATTTCAAGGGAAAAATTTTCAAAAATGAGAGAAAATTTAATTAAGATTTAAAGCTTGTACTTCCGACAGATTAATATGTATACTAATTATATGAAAAAGCCTCTAATACCAACGTTTTTCCTTGTTTTGAGCTTACTCATTCTGGGCTGTTCCAAGCCGTCAGAACCTGATACAGCTCTTGGAGATAAGGCAAATTTACTCAATCAGAGCCAGATTGACTGGGTCAGTTCGTCGCTACTATATAATAGTGATGCGGAGAAAAAGTCGCTTTCTATACTCTATTTCACCGATGATGCCTGTTCTGATGGTGTTTTGATGGAGCAGAACACATTTTTGGACTCTACCGTCATTATAGCCTTAAACTCAGCCTATAATGTAGTGCGAATATCAACAGCCAATGATTCGCTCATACAATTTCAAGATAGGATGATTACCGGGAATCAGTTTTTTAAGACATATAATCTTGTCGGGGTGCCATCGATGTTGATTTTGGATGCTGAAAACAAATATTTTGGACGGATTCAGGCAAATTATTACCCATCCGATTCATTTTTAGTCTTATTACAATTATATAAAGAGAAGAATCAATAGATTTATTTAAGTTGGGCTATTTCCAATGCTCGTTCAAATTTCGATTTTTTCATCAACTCAAACTCAATATCTAAACTTTTAAAGAGCTGCTGAACATCGCTGACTGCATTTTCAATTTCATCGGTAGTGGCAAGTTCTATTTCTAATTCATAGATAATTGTGCTGTCGGAATATGTCGTTTTATCTATTTCAAATATGTAGTTTCTGCTATGTAGCTCGATTTTCTTTTTAAAACGTTCATTTTCAAACTGCAGGAGCGGTTTGAGATCACCGATTTTGACCTTCTTAGATTGTAAAAGCTGAATCGCCGGCATATCAATTAAGTGAAAATCAGATGTTTCTTGGAGTTCTTTGCCCATTTCAATAGAGAGAAACTTTTCAATCTCAGTCCGAACGGCAGCATCGCCGACATGAGCAGTTGTAGATTTGAGTGTCACAATAGCTCTATCTTGTTCAATCCGAAGACGAAAGGCATAGCCTAGCTTAGAAACTTGCTTATCTGCTGAGTCATAAAAAATATTGGTTTGATAAATTTTGGCATCGGCATTGCCAATATAGCCAATAAGTTTGAGATAATCGACAAATGAGGCGAGAGCGATTTTTAACTCGATCTCTTTATTTTCCAAATTTTCTTGTTCCATACCTAAAATATATAAGTAGAATGAGAACTATAAAAGAACAAAATATAGTTTTTTGAAATTTCTTTAATATTGACTTAAAATTTAGAAAAGTATAGTTTGTCTCTATGAAAAGAAATTTGCTTATTTTATTTTTCTGCCTGCTTCTCGCAAGCACTCATCTGTCTGCCCAAAATGTGACGGTGAATAATAATCTATCTTTTGGAACTGTCTATCCCGGGATTCCGAAAGCGATTTCAAAAACTACTGCCGGGTTAGCTGCCGAATTTTTTATCTCCGGTACTGCAGGCAACGAAGTGACTATCGAATTTGCTTTACCGACTTACATGAATATAGGTTCTTCCAATATGCAAGTTATCTTCCAGGAGACCGACTGTGCCATAGATACCTCGGCGACTCCCGATCAGTCGAACCCTGAATTTAACAATTTAGATCCGTGGCATACTCTAACATATCGCATCGGCTCCAGTGGTTTATATGTATGGCTTGGAGGGATCCTTGTTCCGGGACTTACCCAGTCAGAGGGAAGTTATGCATCTAATATTGTCATCACGGTAACATATACCGGTAATTAATTTCAGTTATTTCTATGGGGAATCTCCCATAGTTCTGCAAATACTATTGTAACCATCCTATAAGATGCTTGACAATAGTACAACTTTTTTAAACAATCCAGTTTTTCATGGCAATTTTCTAATACCTCTTTAGCAAGAGGGCGATTATTATATTAGAAGATAACTATAGCTTTAAAAAATAGAAACATGGAGTACTTCATGAAAAACATCAGAGATAATAAGAGAATCATATCTACTATAGTTTGTGTTTTAAGTTGCTTTGCTTTTACAAATGTATCAGCACAGGATGTAGCCAATGGATCAGCTACTGCAAATGTACAAACCGCTCTTGCAATTGTGTCCACACAGGATTTACAATTTGGATCAGTCTTTCAGGGAGTTTCCAAAACTGTTGCAAACAGTGATGCTGCCGCATCGGGAATTTTCGCTATTACAGGTTCAGCTGGTTCCGGAATCTCAGCATATATGACTCTTCCTCAATATATTTCAACTGCTACAGGTGATGATCGAATGAACATCGCTTTTAATAATTCTGACTTATCCGTCGATTCAACCTCAAATGCTGACCCATCGGCATTTGGTGATGGTTGACCCGATGTTGATCCAAATAATATTCCGAATGGTTTAGTGATTGGTTCTGATGCAACACCACATACTATGGTGTTTTTAGGTGGGAAGGTAATACCTTCAGTCGACCAATCCGCAGGAGCATATTCGGGGAATATAATAGTAACTGTGGCATATAATGGCAATTAGTTGTTATAATGCTGCTTCCTTTAAAAAATCCGCTTTCGGGCGGATTTTTTTATGCCATTAATAATGGACTTACTTAAGTCGTAGTTATTCAACAAAATAGGGGTAAAGTGGTCGGTTCTGCCCTTATCTAATGGATAAAAATAATATTTTCTCAAAAAACTTTTGGTTTTATGCAATTTTTCTAAAATTTACTGTTAAGGAATTGCACTGTGTGACGATTTAGTAAATAAGCAAAAGTATAAACAGAAGAAATAGTTTGATTTTATAAATAGGAGACAGGCATGGATTCAAAACGAAAAATGCCTTTTGTTTGGAAAATTTTAGTTCTCTTGCTCTCGATGAGTTTTCTCATTGTTGGTTCGGTCGCAGCACAAGATGTCGCTGTTGGTCAAGCTACCGCAACAGTACAAACACCATTGACAGTGACTGCAACAGCAGCCCTTGCCTTTGGTACGATTTTCCAAGGAGTACCACTCTCAGTTGCTGAAACAAATACCGCCGCCGGAATCTTTACAATGACCGGTCAAGCAGGTGCAGGTATATCATTGTTCTTACAATTACCTGAATATATGTCTACAGCATCGGGAGATGATCGAATGGTTATTTCATTTAGTACAACGGATTGTGCTATTGATACAACATCCAATGTTGACCCTACTGTGGCAGCAACCGGATGGACAGACCAAAACCCATTCAGTTTACCATCAGGTGTTATTATTGGTGGTACGAGTACTCAAACGGCATTGTTTTTAGGTGGTCAAGTACGACCATCAGTAGACCAAACAGCAGGTGCGTATACTGCTGATATTATTTTAACTGTCGCATATAATGGGACATAAGATTAACGAAGTAAGAAAAATTAAACATTGTAATATTTTTTAAAAACAAAGGAAGCAGCATGTGTAAACTAAACAAAAACGTATTATTGATCTTGGCTCTGTTTGTCATGATGATTGCCGTAGGCACTCCGACAGCAGTTCAAGCTCAAGATGTAGCCGCAGGTTCTGCAACAGCTACAGTTCAAACTCCATTAACAGTAACAGCAACAGCAGCATTAGTCTTTGGAACAATATTCCAGGGCGTTGCATCTTCAGTTGCTGAAGTAGATGCCGCTGCCGGTGTCTTCACTATTACTGGTCAAGCAACATCAGGTATTTCTATCTATCTACAATTACCTGACTATATGTCAACAGCAACTGGTGATGACCGTATGGTTATTACTTTCAGTACTACTGATTGTGGTGTTGATACAAGTGCAAACGTTGATCCAACTGCAGCATCTGGTTATCTAAACCAAAACCCTTATAACTTACCTACTGGTGTTGTTATTGGTGGTGCTGGACAAACTGGTTTGTTCTTAGGTGGTTCAGTGAACCCTTCAGTTGATCAAACAGCTGGTGCGTATACAGCAGACATTATTTTAACTGTTGCGTATAATGGTGCATAGATAAAATAATTTGATTTTAAAATCATTTTGCATAGGATTGCGAAATGATGAACTTTTAAATAAACATAGGATAGTGTTATTATGAAAAAGAAAAATAGAATTCCCATAAGTGAAAAGTCACATAATTCCTTATGGGGATTTTTTGTGTTTTTGTTAATGTTTGCGGCATCTGTCTCGCAAGTGACAGCAGGTGTGCTAGTCGCACCATCGGTGATTGTTCTTAATGATAGATCAAAAACCGGTCGTATGAACTTACAAAACCCATCAAATAGTCCAAAGGAAGTTTCGATTAGTTTCAGCTATGGAATTCCAGAATCAGATAGCTTAGGCAATGTTAGTATTTTCTTAAGAGATACCGCAATCACATATCCGAACTCTTCTTTAGGATGGATTAAAGCTTTTCCAAGAAAACTAATTATTCCGCCAAATGGTTCTCAGGTTGTACGGTTTATCGCAAGACCTCCAAAAGGTTTGGAAGATGGCGAGTATTGGGTAAGAGTTGTTGTCGAGTCTCAAGAGGGGATAACATCGATTCCAACTGCTACCGATGAAGAGCAGATTACAACAAAGTTAAATATGATTATGCGTACTGCTATCATGCTTAAATATCGTACTGGTGAGCTAATCGCAGCTCTTGAAATCAAAGGTTCCGAACTTATAGTAAAAGACGAGTCTGTTGATGTTATAGTAGATTTTGGCAACAAAGGTAATGTCTCGTATGTAGGTCTCTTTGAATGCCGTTTACTGGATGCTGATAACAAAGAGATTAGTAAAAACCATATTCAGCTTGCGGTTTATCGGGATTTAAAACGTAAAGTGTCTTTGCCAATAAAAGCAGGCAACTTTAAACGACCTTATTCGGTTGCTGTTTCTGTTACCAATAAAGGGAGAAATGATATTCCGACCAATGAAATGATTTTTGGTAACGATCTTTCGACATTATTAAGTCTAAACGAATAAGATTAGAATAAGAAGTTAGAGATTAAAATGAATAACTTGACATTGCAAACAGCTCTTATTATGACAATACTCATTTTACTATTGTCATCTAAGATTAATGCACAAACTTATCAGACGCCTGAGATGGAACTTGAAGAAATTGTAATTTCGTTTGAAGTTCCAAAAGCAGTTGTCTCTGATATTGTTGTAATGTACGATGGTACGTCTATCTACCTGCCATTGATAAAAGTTTTTACACTTCTCGATATAAATATTGAAGCTGACTTCTTAACAAGGAAAGTTTCAGGTTTTTATTTGACCAAAGATAAAACTTTCGACTTTGACCTTGCTAAAAATCATATAAAAGTATTTGGGGAAGAGATACCATACCTTGCATCAAATTATTATTTTGGTGATGATGATCTCTATGTCAGGCTAGAAACCTTAAACCAGATATTTGATCTCAATGCAGATTTTGATTTCACTTTGCTTAGAGTTTTTCTGAGACTCGATGAAAATTTCCCTGTCTATAAAAAACTTAAAAGAAAAATTGCCAGAGAGAAACTGGACAAAGAAGAAATCGCTCTCAAAGATTTTGTCAATATAAAATCTACAAAAACTTACTTAGAGGCAGGGTCAGTAGACTGGCTTCTTTCAACAAACCCTATCGGAGTAAAGAGTAAACATTATTATAATCTGAGATTCGGCAGTATGGCTTTAGGCGGAGATTTACTAATTACGAGTGGTGGTTCTTTTGGCGACGAAGACTCCAAGCTGTTTGATACCGATCAACTAGATTACAAGTGGCATTATGTTTTCAATAAAAATACTTTTATCACACAAGCTGAAATTGGAAATGTTACCGGAGGTGGTGCACTAAGCAGATCCTTAGATGGCCTGATGGTGACTAATAGACCACAAGTACGAAGAAAATTTTTCCAGTCGATTATTATCTCTGATTTTGTAGGACCGGATTGGGAAGTTGAACTTTATATTGACAATAAACTTGCTGACTATGTTATGACAAAAGCAGATGGTATGTATGAATTTTCTACCGATGTGTTTTACGGCTCATCAAATATTGAACTTCGCATGTATGGACCTAACGGTGAGTACTTGATTAAAGAACATATTGTACGAGTGCCGTATACATTGATTCCAAAAAATGAATTCGAATATGCAATTGCTATCGGTGATGGATTCGAAAATAGAGAGATCAAAAAATTTATTCAAACAAATTCAATTTATGGTGTTACTGATAAAATAACTCTTGGAATAAGTTCAGAAATTCCGCTTTCCCCAGACGAAAATTCTAAACCATTAATGGGATTAGATGCGACTTACCAAATTATTGGGAATATGACTTTTAATGCAGCTCTTATACCAAACTATCTCAATCGGGCTCGGTTGAATTATTCTCTGCCATCGGTGCTAAACCTCAATGTAGATTTTGCGAAGTATGCTGTGAATCCAATCAAGAATCCATTAGCTACCCAGTATAATGTTCATTTTGCAATTTCATCTCCTTTAAAAGTTTTTGGACAAAATGTTGGTGTTCGTTACAATGTTTCCTATGATAAATATTTGGAAACTTCAGCAATCAATATGAACTATGGTGCTAATGTTTCGGCCAATCCTATTTACTTTACTTATATAGGACAGTACAAAATTAATAACAATTTCTATGATTCTGAAAGTCAGATGCAAAGTCAAATTCTGCTTTCAACAAGCTTATTAAAATTTATCCGTCCTCAATTTAGAGTTGACTATAATCATACAACAAGTATGCTTGAAAAATATGGTCTGTTTTTTGCCAAAAGAATATTCAGAACAAGCCAACTAGGTTTTTCATACGAGAGAAACAATCAGTCGAAATCAAATACTTTTATGCTGACGATCAATTTCTTACAAGCGTTTGCCGACTTTACCTCACGTTTTTCAAAAAATGCTAATTCTACTTCGTATAATCAAATGCAAAAAGGTTCGATCCGATATGATTCTCAAAACAAAGCATTCCACTTTGATAGAAATAACTCGATAGGCTTTGGTGCAGCAGTTGTAAAACCATTTTTAGATGACAACTATAATGGTGTTATGGATAATGAAGAAGAGTACCTTGAAGGTCTCCGTGCCAAAATAAAAGGTGCTAGAGTGAATGTAACAGGCAGTACAACACAAAGAAAATATTTCTATAACAACCTTCGTCCATATGAAGAATACAT
The DNA here is from genome assembly GCA_024278935.1 of Candidatus Zixiibacteriota bacterium. Lineage (GTDB taxonomy): Bacteria > Zixibacteria > MSB-5A5 > GN15 > FEB-12 > QQUK01. The sequence continues at coordinate 8,526 of JAJRSF010000002.1, read as the reverse complement.
AGTGCAAATTGATCAGTATTCACTCGACGATCCAATGCTGAAACCAACACATGAAAACTATAAAGTTAAAATAAATCCGAACGTGGTTACATCTATAAAAGTGCCTATCGTTACTGCAAGTGAATTATCCGGCAAGGTAGAACGAAAACTGGGACTGATTACTTCCGGGCTTGGTGGCTTTAAAGTATATATAATGAATCTCTCAAAAGAAACACTTTTAGAACTGCCTACATTTAATTCAGGTGATTTTTATTACCTTGGGCTTATCCCGGGTTCTTATCGAGCCTATCTTGATAAAGGTGCACTAGAAAAATATGGCTATGACTGTAACCCACCGTTTATAGATTTTGAAATTCAACCTGTTGAAGGTGGAACGTTTATTGAAGATATAAATTTCCTTCTTACAACAAAATCTCAAGATTCAAATTAGTATACTATTCAGTTACTGAGCGATTGACAATCTCATAAAACTTCTACATCTTAGTACATGGATTTTTCTAAACTATTTGAACCTGCAAAACTTCCCAAGCTAACATTTAAAAACCGTCTTGTCATGGCACCGATGACAACTGTCTCCGGTGAGCTTGATGGTTCTTTCTCCGCACAGGAAATAAAATATCTTTCTCAAAGAGCCGAAGATGGTATCGGGACAATCATGACTCCGGCTTGTTACTCCCATAAGAGTGGGCAGGCATTTGAACGGCAAGTTGGATGTGCCGATGATAGCATGCTGGATTCTCTTTCTCGTACCGCCGATGCAATCAACAAACATGGTGCGGTTTCGTTTTTGCAAATTCATCATGGTGGCAATGCTGCCAAAGAAATTTATACTGGGCAAAAACCACTAGCCCCATCTGCTTGTAAAAACAGAACCGGCAATTCAGAACTACCCCAAGCAATGACCGAAGATCAGATTTGGCAAACGATAGAATCATTTGCAAAAGCTGCCGGACGTGCCAAACAAACAGGCTTCACAGGTGTAGAACTGCATGGTGCTAATACATATTTGCTGCAACAATTTTTCTCGCCGTTTACCAATAAACGAAATGATTTGTGGGGTGGCGATGTTGTCTTGCCGGGAAGAAACCGTCTTGAAAACCGTTCACGCTTTGCTCGTGAGATTATAAAAGCTATCCGTGCAGAGGTCGGTGAGAACTATCCGATAGCGTATAGAATTTCGCCCGAAGAATCCGACCCATTTGGTTATTCTACAAAAGATGCTATCGACCTTTTGAAAATTATTGTTCCCTATGGAATTGATATTATCCATGTCTCATCGTGGGACTATCATGCAAATTTACGAAATGATATTCCAAATGGAACGAACCCGACCTATATGATAAAATCAGCTTTGCCATATATGCCAATCATAGGTGTGGGAGGAATTGAAAAACCTCATCAGGCTCTTGAAGTTTTAGAACAGGGGATTGAGTTTGTTGCCTTAGGTAAAATACTGATGCTTGAAAAGGATTGGGTGAAAAAAGTTATGTCGGGAGATATTGACTCGATACAAACAAAAATAAATTCAGAGCAGGAACGTCAACAACTTGCAATCCCTGATCGAATGAAAGAGTATTCGAAAAAGTTTTTTCTGATAAAATAATTATCGTAAATCTACATATGTTTTATAATCAGATTTCTCAATCGGTTTTGGAATCTCAAAACCTGCAATAAATTTTTCATGTAAAAGCTGAGTGGAGAGGATAGAGATAAACGACATATTATCTTTAAACGAAAGATGTTTGTCTGCCATCTTGGTGCATTTTGCAACCAGACGAGAAACCGATTTGGGATTAAACAGCCCGGCCTGTTCAAGTGATTTTTCAGAGAGGATGTCCTGGGTATACGATGGCGAGTCATGCTGCACAAATGAATTTGAATCCGGTGCCATATATGGTTGTTTGACTCGGTTGACAATTTCTTTCGGGAGTTCTTTTTTCATTGCTCTTTTGAGCAGATACTTTTCGTTGAGTCCAAAAATTTTATGGCCGGGAGGAATCGTGGCACAAAATTCGGCAAAGCGATGATCTAAAAACGGGAACCGTCCTTCGATTGAATTAGCGGTCAACATACGATCACCCTGCGATGATAAAATATATCCGGCCAGTAGTGACTTTGCCTCGACATATTGTGCCTTCGACAAATGATGCCAGTTGTCAAAGTTCTCTGGAAGATCGCCACCAAAGGCATCAATCGCAGAATTGTTCTTAAGCGTTTCTTTGACATCAGCTGAGAAAAACATTTTTACTTTTGTTGTTGTATTCATTCGAGGGATATGAGAAAAATAATATTTTTCAATTTCCGCAAAACCTGATTTATAAAATTCACCTAGGTATGCCCCGGTGTCAGCTTGGGAAACTGGAAGAGTCGGGTAGAGTTTGCGAAGAGCGACCGGTCTGAATTTTGAGTTCGGGAACTTTGCCCAGAACTTTCGTATCAGGGTTTCTTTGAAAATATCATAGCCACCAATAAGTTCATCGGAGCCTTCGCCGGTGAGTACAACTTTAAATCCTGTCTGTTCGACTAGCCCTGAAAGTAACATGAGAGGGGTTGGTGCTGTGCGTACAATCGGTTTTTCGGTATGATAAATAACACGTGGGAAATTTTCGGCAATATCTTTGTAGTTACATTTTATAACATGATGATTAGTACCTAAAAAATCCGACATTTGTGTTTGATAGGTCGACTCATCGAATGCTTTATCTTCAAACGCTATAGAAAATGTTTCAACTTTTGTATCAGTAAAGTTTTTTATAAGGGCGGTTGTCACTGCCGAATCAAGCCCCCCCGACAAATATGCTCCGACCGGAACATCGGCACGAAGACGTAACCGTACAGAATCTACAAGCAAGCCATGCATCTCTTCAGCCCATGAATCAACTGAACGAGTGTAGTCAAAAGTTTCGGGGTACGTAATCTCCCAATACTTTTCAGTTTTTATATTCCCATCTTTGATAATCAATGAATGACCTGCGGCAAGTTCTGAAATATTTTCAAAGACAGTTTTCGGAGGGGCGGTAGTCCACCAGGTAAATAATTGATCGAGACCATCTAAATCTATTTTTCTTCTGACTTGCGGGTCGCAAAAAATAGTTTTAATCTCGGAACCAAAATAGAACTGATTATTATGCACCGTATAAAAGAGCGGACGAATTCCAAATCTATCTCTGCTGATAAAAAGTGATTCATCTTTTTTGTCGTAGATACAAAATGCAAACTGACCATTAAATTGTTTTACACAATCTCTGCCATATTCTTCATAGGCATGGACAATAACTTCGGTGTCAGAATTTGTACGAAACTTATGCCCTGCTTTTTCCAGCACAACTCTCAGCTCGATATAGTTATATATCTCACCGTTAAAAACTATCCATACCGAATTGTCTTCATTGCTCAGTGGTTGTGAACCGCCTGCCAAATCAATGATTGACAATCGAGCATGTCCTAAGACAGCTTTTCTATCAAAGAGAACGCCGTATTCATCAGGACCACGATGCTCAATAGCTTTTACCATTTTGCTGATTAAATCTATATTCGGGTCAGTTTCCCCATGGAGCTGAAAAAATCCTGTTATACCACACATCTATGAACGCAATCTTCCGTTTGTTATTTTCAAATTCTCTGAATTTATAGTACTCTTATATTGTCGGATTGTCAGGTAAAAATTATATGAAAAAAAACAGCCGAATCATTTAAAATTCGGCTGTATAAATCATTATTAAAAAAGATTTAAAAACAATTTGCAGGCGGGATTCCACCGGTAAATATAAAGTCAACAAGCTGTACTAAATCAGAAATATCTGTATCGCCTAAGCCATCAACATTTCCCTCTTCTTCACATTCCGGAGCAACTCCGCCAACGAAGATAAAATCAACCAATTGAACTAAATCTGATATATCAACATTATCACCCGGGTCATTATCTACGTTTCCTCTGATACCAACACAGCAAGATGGGAAGACAGTTATCGTAGCCGGTTGTAATATCGGTTGATATTCATGGAGTGGACTGCTAAACAGTGGAGTATAAATATTTTCACCCGATGTATATCCATCAATTTGCAGAACCGTTGTATCGGCTCCTTGTGCTGCGGCATCGATTACGAAATATAATTTTAGGATAGCACCGGAACCTTGAGGTAGATCAGGTTGCGTGTCTGTAAAAGTTGCTTGAACCCGAGCAGTAATTCTTTTATTCCAAGCATCAACATGTATAAGTCCTACTTCGTTAAAATATTCTGTACGACAACCAACAGTAGAGATTGAATCAAAAGAAAGTTTTAAGTCACCACTATATTCTACAGGAATTATAAAATTATTTATAGGAATATTGTTTTCAGCATTTAGTGTGACAACAATAGTTGCCCCCGGATCGCTTTCTACATCTGTTTCAGAAAGAGTGTCTGCCAAAGCAACTATAAAGTTTTGTTTTAATCTGAAAGCTTGCTCAACTCCAGTGGTAACATCAAGTCGAACATCAAACGCACCGGGAGTAGTGTAGTTGTGCAAAGGGTTTTGAACCGAGGCGAAATTACCGTCACCAAAATCCCAATCCCAAGTGTCAATTGGTATAGCCGATGTTGCCGAGAACTGTACATCAAATGGAATCCATCCTATAGATGTGTCAACATCAAACGCCAATCCGTTCGCATCAATTCCGTCGAGCGTTGTTGCACCTGTATTGTCAGGGTCAAGCCAGTCACGTAGCCTGTTCGATGATGCCGATCCATCCCAAGAGGTCGCAAATTTACCGTACCAATCATCGGTGATAGAAGCACAGGATGCGTAGCCACCATGGAGTTGTCCAATGACTCTGTGGTCTTGGTCAAAGAGGGGAGAGCCAGATGAACCGCCTTCGGTGGTACCATCTTCCCAATCATCTACTCGCCAATGTGAGTTATTACTTGCCGATGATGTTAAATATCCTGTTGATGTAACCGAATTATCATTAAATGAAATTTTCTTTATATCTCCGGCAGGGTGATGAATCCCAACCGATGTCGATGCGGCTACGTCAACATTTGACCAACCCGAATAAAAAATATCAAATGAGTCAGGAGGGGTGTCATCGAGAAGCAAGAGTGCAAAATCAGAAGTTGTATTCGTAGAAAGCAAAGTAGAACCCTGCAAGGTCATTGTAGTAGGTCCATTGATATTCGTACAGGAGGGAGATTGGTAATTAAACATGAAAATAAAAGTTTCCGGTTCGTTTAAACAATGGTTGGCAGTTAGAAAATACGGAGTCAAATCCTGACGAACATTATTGACCATCGAACCCGAACACCACCTTGAGCCGGATCCTAAAATAATCATAGCCACAGAATTGATTTCATCACTCCAAGGATCACCCTCGGGGCAGTTGACATTATTATTACATGAGCCGGAAGATCCAAACGCTTTGTCGGCTTTATAAAAAAGGTCACGATAGGCATGTACAATTCTTGAAATAGAAATTTCCCCGGGGTATGATACTTCGGCAGGGACATTAAGTTCTAAAGTTATAAAATCACCTTTGACAGGAGCAGTCGCAAATTTTTCGTATGGTTTATTGTTCTCTGATGTAAAGGCACCGATTACCATTGATCTGTCTTGGTTGTATATGAAAAACTCAGCACCATCAGAAATACGGAAATTATCATATATAAGATTTATCGAGTAAGCACCCGGTGACTCAATTTGCAAAGTCCACAGTTTGCTTCCATCCTGGAGCGTTGTCCAATTGCCGGAATTTAAAAGGTTGTAGCTGACATCAAATGGAAAACCAAACCGTTGCGGGATTCCCTGTTTCTCCTCTTCAGCATCTTCAGCCAAAAGGGCTGGTACATCGATATTTGCAGTAGCTGTTGTGATAGTTTGTGTACTTGATTTGAAGCTTAACTCAAAACTTTTAGGCGTTCCGCCGTGAGATAATTGAGCCGAGGATGTTGATGGGAGAGATAAGAAAATTCCGAGTATGAAAATAAATATGATTTGTTGATGTCTCATTTGTATACCTATATTTTTATTTTGTTTTTTTGCTTGTAAATAAATCAGTATTTATCAGTAGAAAAGAGTATATAATAATATATCGGTAAATGAGTATTTGTCAATAATAAGAAAAATTCAGTTTTTTTACAGAAAAAACAGCCAAATTCTGCGACTTGGCTGTTTTAAATATCTATAAGAGAAGTTTTATGGACAAGCAGGCGGTTGCGGACCACCGGTAAATATAAAATCAACGATATATACTAAATCGGAAATGTCTATATTTTCGCCGACATCACCATCAACATTTGCCTCTTCGGGGCAAACAGGACCAGAGCCGTTTGTAAATATAAAGTCTACTATAAAGACTAGATCAGAAATGTCTACATTATCATTAGGGTCATTATCAACATTTCCTCTACTAGCCACACAACATGATGAAACTATCGGGGTGATTGTAAAAGATTCGGTATAAATAAAATCACCTGTGTTAGAGTTATTATTATCGGCAGCGTTGGCAGCAACATAAATTGTCACAGGTCCAACATTGGTTGTTGGGGCTTGCCAATTTATCTGCCAGCCGGGCGATACATTAGATGTGCCGGCATCGGTACCTACGAAAGCATGTTTCACATATTCTCTAGCTCCGCCAGGTGAGATTTGCACTCGGTCGATTGCTTCGATATCCATAAAAAAACCGACAAAATTGTCATTTGTATCTAAGGCTGTAGCTTCAAAACCCCACCGTGATTGACCCATTTGCGAGATGACAATAGTCATAATCGAAGAGCCATGCGGTTCATAAGTAGATGGACCGGTGATAGTCAAGGTTCCACTACCTGAGTTTAAAGGGGATGAGCTGTGACATCCAACCGTGCAATTACTTTCGCCCGGCGCTCCGGTACGTCCATCGGGAGGTCCCCCGGAAAAAGCTGCTACAAATCCTGCTGTGAAAATTAAGAGACAAAAAGAAATTCCAAAGAAGTTGTTTCTCATACTTACTCCATTATAGCTGATATTTGTGCTTTTTTTGTAATAATACGAACTGACAGTAATATAGATAACAGTAGTCGATTATCCACATAATATACTGTATTTGTCGATTTTAGCAAGAATAATAAAAGAGTGTACTATTTAAAAAGTCATCTCTCAAATTATAATCTTGTATATAATAGAAAACCGTGAAATTTAAAAAAAGTTCACGGTTTTATTATACTGAAGTAAGAATGATTTTATTTGAGAAGCATCATTTTTTTAGATACAGTATGCTCACCTGAAATAATTTTATAAAAATAAAGTCCGGTAGCAAGTCTTTGACCTGCTTGATCGGTTCCATCCCAGTCTACAGAATAAAAATTAGCTTCATGATATTGATTGACGAGGTTCTTAACTTTTTGACCAAGGATATTAAAAATTTCTATTGATACATGAGAAGCTGCAGGAATCTCATATACAATTTTTGTACTCGGATTAAACGGATTCGGATAGTTCTGTGCTATTAAAAAACTTGTCGGAAGTATTTTCACAGGTGGCCATGGGTCAGGATTTGCGATAACTTTTCAGGTGTATTCAAAATATCTTTCATGACTACTATAGAACTAAGCCTGTCACCTCCTTGTCCAACAGCCATTTTAATTTTGACATACTGAGAATCACCGGGAGCAAAATCAAATGGTCCCATAGTTCCCATAATTCTTCTGTCAGAAGATACTCTGTCAATATCACCAATACCACTAACAGGATCACCGCTCAAATAGAATTTTGTTACGGTACCATTATAGTAGTATGGCTTTCCTTCTCTAGTTAAGCCTTTCATATAATCAAAAGCTTGTGAAGCATTATCAGCGTCAGTTCCGCCGATATACATTGTTACAGCCGACATACCTAAATTTGAAAAATCATCAATACTACTATTTTCAAATTGAGCTGTTTCACCTAGAGCAGGAATTAAAGGACCATGTATAAATTTAAATCCTATAGCTGGTGGGGTAGCACCATATTGATTATCACTACCTTTGTCATTGTAACAATAGAATATATCCGAGAGCGTATCACATCCGACAAAATCATCTCCTGCACCGCCTAAGTCAGGGTCGGTCCAAATAGAGATATAACAGCTATCAATAAAGTTACCACCTTTATTATATAATTTATACTCAAAATAAATAGATGTATGCTCCGGTGAATAAGTTGTATGCGTTTCCCTGACAGTTTCATCAGGAGTTACAAATGTTATCGTATCCGGGCTGTAATCAAAAGTTGTCGATATCTTAAATATTGTTCCTTGCTCAGGAAGGTCTTGATTAAACTGTGGTTGTTCACCGCCATTCCAATTGATTAAAACCATTCTATCCATCACCGGAAGTTCGTTAAATTGCCAGTTCGGCATCGATAGGTCAGCTATTGCAGAATCTTCAAATACCATATATGCTGAATCACCAAAATTCGTCACAATATTGCCAAAATTATCAGCAGGAATTTGCCAATAGAACCAATCGGTGTATGGGTCATTGTCAGCACCAGAGGCAGAATGTTCACATCCGTTTGGACCGCAATTATCAT
>JAJRSF010000001.1 GCA_024278935.1 Candidatus Zixiibacteriota bacterium | reverse complement strand
TATCTCGGTGGCAATAGCGAAAGGGCCACACCTGTTCCCATTCCGAACACAGTAGTTAAGCCTTTCTACGTCGATGGTACTGCACGGGAGACTGTGTGGGAGAGTAGAAAGCTGCCGGGTTTTAAATATCAAGAGTGTCTTACGAAAGTGAGACACTCTTTTTTTGTTGCATATTGCTTATTGACAAGCTCGTCCAATATCTTATTATAAAGACATGATAAAAAATGAATTTAAAAGAGGGTATAAGTTTCGTTCTTGGAAAGATAATAATATTCAGTATCCAGAAATTGATTATCATAAGCGACTACTTACACATAATGAAATATATTTTGCGTCACTAGGCTCTTTTAACGATCCCTTTGATTGTAAAATTCAACTTGTTTTTGACGATGATAATCGATTTAGGGGAAAAGTGATAGAATATTTTGTTTCTCAATTTCCTAATAAAAGCAAAGAAGAAATTGAAAGTAATTTAAAAAATTGGAAAGTTCCACAACAAATTATAAAAACGTTTATTAAATCTTATGAAGATCATAATAAGAGTATTGGTATTTTTTGTTTAACTGGTAATTATAAGCACATCCTTTTATGGTCTCATTATGCAGACTCTCATAAAGGGTACTGTATTGAATATGACTTAGAGATAATGAGAGATAATTTAGCTGATAATTATGTAACAAGCAATTTATCTTTTTTAGAATGTCAAGTGAAGTATATGGAAGAAATGCCAGTAGTTAGTTTGTCAGAATTGTATGATTTTATCGAAACTAACGAATTGATAAAAAAGGAGGAAATTGTCGATAAACAATATTCCTCTAAGTCTAATATATGGCAATATGAAGATGAAATTAGGTTTATAACATTGGGTGTTCCTAACAATACACAAAAAATATCGCGAGAAGCTATAACCAAAGTAATCTTTGGGTGCGAAATGGAAATGAAACATAAAGCAGAAATTATTGAGGAGCTAAAATCTTACAATATAAAACCAAGACTTGAACTAGCTATTAAATCTAGACATAGTTATGGTCTTGATTTTGAAACTATTGAATATTGATTAACGGGGTAATTCCTGTAGGCTAGTAGGTCGGGTTCACGCAACCACCGACAGGTGGATATTGAACCCGACAAAATCATTCAACGTTATGTCAGCCAAGTAGGGCAGGATCGCAGTGATCCTGCCATTGAAGTCGGGATCACAGGGATCCCGACCTACTATCTGAATAAAAAGGTTAAATATGATATCAAATGTAGAAATTCTAAAGTTTACAGTTTTACTAATGAAGGATAAAGGTATACTACTTAGTGATCTTGCTATACTTAGCAAGGAGTTAGCTTCTACACTCTCGAATTATTTTTTGTATATATCTTTACTGCAACTGGCTGAATCCGATGATGAATTTAATGTTTCTTTATTTATGAATGAATATGATATTTCATATAACTCTTTAGACTTTTTAAAAGAAAATTATGATAAAATATTTTATATTCTTGATGCTAATACAATTGATACTTTAAAGGTAGTTAAAGAAGAAGATCAAAATGAATTCAAACTAATTCAAAATTGCGTATTAGTTTATTTGAGCCAAGAATATGAATGGAAAAAAGTTATAAAGATGACTCCCTTGTTTGGTCTTCGTAGGAATTTGAAAAAGAAAAACAAAGCGATCTTAATTGATGGTCTGTTTAGCATTCTAATGTGTGCAGAAAATAATTGAATAAAAGCCAAAGTAGGTCGGGTTCAAGCTACCAGCGACAGGTGGATATTGAACCCGACAAAACTTTATAAAGATGTGCTGGGCACCCAACGGGTAGCCCACCCTTTAGGGTGGGTTTCTATTCAAAAGTAGGGCAGGTCTTTCCGAGACCTGCACGGTTGCCCCACGGCTTGCCGTGGGAATAGAAAATATTTTCGGTACTTCTGGATTCCCAATCAAGTATTAAGTGGGCGGCAGGCGCCCTCGTCTACCTCTAATCAACAACCTATCATAAACTCTATACAATCACCACAAATTCAAAACAACTCGCATTCTATGAATAACTAATTTTATAGGAAAAAATATGCTGTACAAAATCACTACAATTAATATTACCATAAATGGCTTTAAGCCATTTTTTCGAACAAAGCCATTTCTTTATATCCGCTTATCTCAGTTTTGTTTACAAGGAAAAAGAGCATGAAAAAAGCGACTTATAAAGATGTTTTATATGTGACTGAACCCATTTTGATGAAAGAATTAACTTGAATAAAAATAAGAAAAAATAGTATATTATACAAAGAGTAGTTTGGTAACAATTTAATATGAGGTGCGAATAAGCACGAGGTGCCAAATGACACAAGATACCGCATTAATAATAGTCGCAATTGTTTTAATTCTGATGACCCCAATCGTCCCTAATATGGTTCGTTTACGAGTAAAATTTCTCCGTTGGATCAAATGGAATAGTATAGCTGCCTGGCATGAAAGAAACATCAAAGCTTTAACACTTGTTGGCCTAATTATTATGGTTGTAATAGCAGTCTGTTTAATCGGAATTGTAGTCGACAAAATTTAGAGCAAATAGGGGCGTTTATCGAAACGTGTGAGATTAGAAGGATTTTTAAAATACATCTGGATCCGAAATCAAGGTCGGGTTCACGAAACCACCGACAGGTGGATATTGAACCCGACAAAATCATCCTACGTTATGTCATGAGCTGCCCACTCCTTGGGCAGGGTTTTCCATGACCTACCGGGTTTTAAATATAAAGAGTATCTTACGAAAGTGAGACACTCTTTTTTTTGTATAAATCCAAAATTGACAAATTAGTTACTATGTAGTATCGTTGGTTCTATAGTAAAATAGAACGGGAGTACAATGAAGCTTACACTACCACCTAAGAGAATAATTGATTCATTTCCACTTATATTTATAATTTTGTTAGTCGCTGTGAGTACTATCAATTCAAATAGTTTTAACATTAAAAGCTATACTGACATTTCAATTCTCAACAATTCTCTTGTAGATTCACTCCTACAAAGCGAGCAAAACATTGATTATCATCATAAAAATATTGTTATAATTGTTGGTAAAAGTAAACGATTTTACAATGAGAAACATCTCTTCTATTTTAATGATTCTGTCGTCATCCATGAAACTCTTATGAAATACACTTTTATGTTTCCTAAAAACGATACTACTCAATCAGAATATCGGTTTCAGAAAAAAAGGATTATTGATTTAAAAGCTAAAAAAGTTTTTACTGTTTACCCTCAACATAATTCATTTAGCACGCTAACTTTTGACGAATTCAAGAAAAACTATGATATACAATTAGAACTAGCATTACGTTCTAATCAGGAAGAGTTCGATAAAATAAACAAACCGTATAAAAAGAGATCAAAAAGATACCGTGATAAACGAATCAGAAAGTTTGGATTCTGGAAAGATAGGTTTGAGTGGTCTGTCGATACAGTAATTATAAATCAGTCGGATAATCATTCACTAAATTTAAGAAGACTTAGTATCATAAAAAATGGAGTTGTTAAAAAAGAAATTAAAGACACATTGATTTATAAAAAAGGTTTTGTGCTAGCCGATAATTTTGCTCCTCTTATGCTTTTGAATCAACACTATTCACATTTACTAAACAATCAAAACTATTTGTTTTGGCAGTCTTTTATGATGAATTATAATTGGGATGTCATTTTTTTAGGAGAAGGTGTCGATTCATCTACTTTTGATTATGTCGAATTAAAAAAAGACCAATTCCCATTTTTATTAAAAAACACTATTCAGATTAATAGAAGAGGTAGAAATCCATTGATGATGGTATCCGATTTAATAGATTTTGCTGACGAGGATATTTTGAAAGATCAAGTTTCGAAATATTACAAAAATGAACTTTCAGTTATTATAGATTTGAAGACTATTGAATCATTGGATTCTTTAATTGTAATCCCAGATTACTACATTGAATCAGATTTTGAATATGAATCTATCTTAGATTTCTTTCAATCAGTTTATTAGTTTTCGTAGGTCGGGTTCACACAACCTCCGACAGGTGGATATAGAACCCGACAAAATCATACGATGAATAGTCCAATGCAATCAATAAAGTCAGGTCTTTCCGAGACCTGACTTTTTTATTTGTTTCTTAATGACTGAATTCCTAACTGAGTTGAGAATTATAATTTACTCCGCCCCTTAGACTCTGCTCACAGCTTGCAAGCTGTTCAGGGTGACTCAGCGGAAAGTTTAATGGAATAAATTTGAAACGGACTTATCAGGTAACGCTATAAGCGTAGGTGTTAAATTTGGATGGAGATTAGATAAATTCTTCTCAAACAATCATTATCCATTCTGGTAAAATACTGGAAATCCAAATATACTTCTACCAGATAAGCTTATTTTAATGTAAAGAACAAAGTTTTGTAACTGTTTACTCACAAATTTTATTATAAATAGCTCAAAATGTAGTAAAATAAGCATTCAAATAATTCAAGATAATATCAATTCTTGTCGATAATATGGTATAGAATCTATCTGGTTTCAAGTGGTGAAAAAATGATATTTATATTTAGCATATGGAGATAGTATGATGGGTATTTTTAAAACCCTTTTTGAGAAAAAAGTTTATGAACAGTACAACGAAGAAATTAAAGGGAATATCTCTGACGCTTCAGGTTCACTTCTTTTTGAAGGTGTAACTATGCAAGTTGAATATGTCTGGGATCAAAGTCATGTCGTTGAATGGAAAGTTGATGTCACGATACCTGATAATAGCGAAATAACCTTTTATGTCGGTAATCAGTATAGTTTTATGTTTACTCCGGCGATAAAAGGAGAAGCCAGAGGTAAAGCAACCTGCGATGGTTCTTTTGGGCAGAAGTTTTCTTTTAAAGGGAAAATCCCTTTATAACCAATTCTGTTTAGTCTGGTTTAGTAAAAGTAGGTCGGGTTCACGCAACCACCGACAGGTGGATATTGAACCCGACAAAATCATCCGATGTTATGTCAGCCAGTAGGGCAGGATTAAAAAAGTAGGGCGGAACCCTTTAGTGGTTCCGCCAAATGATGTCATAATCGGGTAGCCCACCCTTTAGGGTGGGTTTCTTTTCAAAAAGTAATTTTATACTAAAACGACAACCTCATCGACAAACCATACGATTTTGTTTTCGGATAATATGTTGGTTCTAATGACAACGATGTAAACTTATACTTTTTGTTATACTCATCTACCTGTTTTTCTAACTTAGTGAAATCACTTATAATATTTTTTATAATAAAAAGTCCGGTTGCTGTGAATACTACAATAGCTGCAGCATCTGCTGTTGGGTTAGGTTCACTCTGTCCGAAAATATTGATCTCGCCACCAAAAGCAAAATAAGCTGCTATGCTACCAGCAAAACCAGCAGCTGCTAGACCTATTCGATTAAAAGTACTGTTATACGGTCTTCTTTTACCAGCGTATGCCAAGCCTGTTCGAGGACCGACTAATATACCGAGAACACCTATAGTTCCCCCGGCAATATTTAGACCCTGACTTGTGTTGCTTCGACTGTTATTGATAAGCAAAACTGTACTGCCCGCTAGTATCGGACCGAAAGTCCAAATGAGCGATCTCTTTTTTGCTACCGCATAAGATTTTGGACTGGCTTCTAAATCGAAAGAAATTTTATTCGCTTTTGAGCAGATTGCTGAGCAACTTGTCATTATAACGATAATAGAAATGATAAACATTTGTTTTAACATACTTTCTCCTTTGATAGAAATAATATCAAACCTGATGTTAACTTTTATAACTTCTATAGCAATTATATAAACTTTAGTAGATTGAAATATACATATTGTTGTGTCGTTAGTAAATATACAATTTATATCAAAATACATCTTTAAAAATTATAACTCTACTGCATAAATAATACGTACTAACCAAACACGAACACAACAAGGATAAGACTATCCAAGATAATACGAAACAATTTTTATGCATCACCGTAAACTATAATTATAAATTCGAATTTCATATTTTAGTTAACGACTTTGAATGGTCAGTACAAAGAGGAATGTCTGTGATGTTTATGCATAAGAGGTTGAGTAAGTTTTTCATCTTTATGATTTTGTTTTTATTTGTCGCTACCGTATCAGTCTCGGCAAGCGAAGAATTCACTCCGATTTTTCATCCTGAATTACAAGTTTCTAAAACTAACGGTGAGATAAAAATCGATGGTCACTTAAATGATGCTGGATGGCAAGGTGCCGCTGAAGCAAATCATTTTCATGAAAGATATCCGGGTGACAATACAAAACCGATTGTTAACACAAGAGTATTCATTACCTACAATGAAACTCATCTGTTTTTGTCAGCGATCTGTTATGATAACCCCGACGAATTATGGACAACTTTAAGTTCTAGAGATTGAATGGGTGGCGATAATATCGGGTTTTTCTTTGACACTTATGGGGATGCTTCCTGGGCATATACAATAAATGTGAATCCGTTTGGAGTACAGGCCGATGCTCTCTGGAGTGATGGGTTTGGCGAAGATGGTATGTTTGATTTAGTCTTTGAATCAGCGGGACAGGTGACAGATTCAGGGTATCAAGTAGAACTTGCAATTCCGTTCACTAGTCTCAGGTTTCCAAATGTTGATGAACAGGTATGGCGGATGCAATTCTGGCGTCATCATTATCGAGACCTTCACTACAATATCACCTGGGCAGCCAATGATCGTAATGAATCAAATTGGGTTCGTAACTGGGGATACATAAAAGGAATTAAAAATGTTAAACCGGGAAAAGGTATTGAAATAATTCCTGCATTGACAAGTGCTAGAGCAGGTGCCTTGAATGTAAATTCTGATAGCACTTTGAGTTGTATAAATGATGACCCCGATGCGAAACTTTCTTTGTCAGGGAAGTATTCCATCTCATCAAATGTAACTTTTGATGCAACAATAAATCCTGACTTTAGTAATGTCGAAACAGACCGTCATCAAATCGATGTGAATTCAGCAACGGCATTATCATATCCTGAGAAGAGACCATTTTTTCAAGAAGGGTCAGATCTATATCGTACACCGATAAGTCTGGTCTATACTCGTTCGATTAACGTCCCTGATTATGCTGCTAAATTTACCGCGCGTTTAGGTCGGTATTCAATAAGTTATTTAGGGGCTCATGATAAAGAGTCTCCTTTTATTATTCCTTTTGAAGAAACAAGTACCGGACTTATTGAGGGTGGAAAAAGTTTTTCAAATATTTTAAGAGTGCGAAGAACATTTGGTTCTGGTTCGCAGGTCGGGCTTCTGTTTACCGATCGCCATTGGGATGAAAATTCTAATGGGTCTAATGCAACCTATGGCACCGATGCGACAATTAGTATTTCAAAACAGTTAACTCTTCGAGCGCAAATAGTCGGAAGTTATACTCAGGAACCTGACTCAACCAACCAACTTGCCGATGGAGTGGGGGAAGAGTATTTTGATGATAGTACTTACACGACAGCTTTTAACAATGAATCGTTTGGTGGTTACGCCGCATATTCGAATTTAAGTTTTAGAAGTAGGGATTTTAACATGAGTGGTACCTACTCAGATTATAGTCCTACTTTTCGAGCTGATAACGGTTGGATAACTCGAAATAATAGAAGAAGATTTACTGCCAATTTTAACTATTCTCACAGGATTGCTCAAGGTTTTATAGAGAGTTTAGAATTTGTATTAAATCCTTTTCGAATTTGGAATTACGACGGGCAAAAAAAATATGAAGCAGTCTATGCAAGTGTATGGGCAAACACACGTTTTAATCAGTTAGATCTTTTGTATCAATATATGACTCGGAATGAAGATTTTGCAGGAACATCTTATGAAAATATTTTCTATCATTATTTCCGTTTTAATACTTCGCCATCTGAAATATTTATGATAGGTGCATCATATAACTATGGTAATTTGATAGCGTATGGGTATAATACTGTAGGTGAACAAACTAGCAAAGAATTGTGGGTGGATTTAAACCTGTTTGACAGAATTTATTATGAAACATGGATTTCGCATGTGAAAAGTGACGATGTTGAAACAGGTGTTGAACTGTTTAATGGATTCCTTTATGGTTCTAGAATAAGTTATCAGTATGATCGGAAACTATCCGCACGGTTATTAATTCAGTATGATGACTTTGGAAAAGAATGGGACTTTGATCCGTTGGTAACTTATAAAATCACTCCATTCACCCTGTTTTACTTAGGGTCAACAAACCATATTGCCAAGCGTGATAATCTAAATCATGACGGCACTCGTGAAGTAGCCCAAGATGTTACTCAATACAGTCACAATAAACTTGAATCAAGACAGTTCTTTATGAAAATTCAATATCTTTTCCAGCTCTAAAAAAAACTGGGTAGCCCGTAGGTAGGGTTCACGCAACCACCGACAGGTGGATATTGAACCCGATAAAATCATTCGACGTTATGTCAGCCTCTGCGATCCTACCAGTAAATCTACATATTAAAAGTAGTTTATTACTCATTCTTATATTGTATGAATAATTTTATAAAAGAAAATATTTTCAACAATGCACCACTGCCAATACTCTGACAATCAACACAATATTTGTATCTATATGTTCGATTTCACAAAACGAACCCATTTCTAACCAACTGGGTAGCCCATCCCTTTAGTGTGGTTTCTATTTTTCTGGATTCCAATTTACCTATGGTACCAATCAAGTTGGGAATGACTATTGAAGGTGGAGCTGATATTATTTTCTGTTTTTAGAATTAGATAACTCATATCAGCTTTTAAAAAGAAAATTTTAAATTTGTAACTTTTTCTCTTTTCATTGATACTGTTTATATGACTTTGCCTATAATAACATTTCATCAAATCTATAAAAAGTATTCCGATGATATCATGCGTTTTGCCTACTGGCTTACAGGGAATAAAGATGATGCCAAAGATTTGACATCGGATGCTTTTATAAGGCTTTGGACAACATCATCAAATATCGAAGTTAAGACAGTCAAAATGTATTTGATTACGATTGTACGAAATCTATATCTGCAAAAAGTTCAAAAAGATAAGAAAAAAACAGTTTTGCGTGATGATATGCATGATAGGAAAGAGTCGATTGAAAAAATAGTTGAAAACAAATCTGATTTGTCTCATGTTATGACTCATTTACAATCTTTACCTGAAATTAATCGAACAGCTTTACTTCTTTATGCACATGATGAAATGTCATATCAACAGATTGCAGAATTTTTAAAAATTTCATTGACCAATGTAAAAATTACAATTTCACGAACGAGAAAAATCTTAATAGAACTTAAAAACGGAGAAAAATAATGTCAAAAATCAGTGAAAATATTATAATCGACTTGCTGCCACTATATTATTCTAAACATGCCAGCAAAGATACTCTTTTGTTGGTCGACGATTACTTTGCCCAAAACAAAGAATTTGCATATCAGCATAAATTACCTGTCTCACTCGACACTCCAGATTTAGAACTACCCGATGAATTATCAATGCTCAAGACGACTCGGTTTTATCTTATGATGAGGTCGCTTTTATTGTATCTGGCGGTATTTACAAGTTTTGTCCCATTAGCATTTGGTGATGTGTCATGGATAGAAGCCGAGGGGATGACTTGGCTTTGGGTTGATACTCCGGAGGTAGCAATATTGGCAGGAATAGTAGCTATTGTTTTGTGGGTGCTATATGGAATTTTAAATAGTAAATTAAAAGTTACGAAATTATAAATTAAATTGATGTACGTCTAATAATTTACTACTATAACAAGATGTATATCAGCCTGTTTTTTGTCTCACTCTTAAGTGCAACTATGATTCCGATGTCATCCGAAGCTGCCTTGCTTGCCGCATTGGCACTTGGTTATGACCCGACGACATTATTGGTTGTCGCAAGTTTAGGGAATTGTACCGGTGTAACAATAAATTATTTTTTAGGCTACTATGGTGTTACTTATTTTATCGAAAAAGTCTTTAAATTCGATGATGCCAAAATGCAAAAATTCAATACTAGATACACTAAATACAACTACTTATTTCTACTCATCTCCTGGCTCCCAATTATCGGCGATCCGATAACGATATTTTTAGGAATTGTGAAATGTAACTTTGCCAAGTTTTCACTTTTCGTCTATACAACGAGGGTCATACGGTATATCGTTCTCATATATTTCTACCAACAGGTATAAATTTAAAAGATTAGTCATTCATTGGTTGCAAAACAGCTCGGAATTTGTTTTATTCTCCACATGGCAAAACCACTACGTAAAGAAAACCCTCGGAAGAAAAAACAGACTGGACGACAAAAACCTGTTTTCTCAAAACCAGCCAAAGAACATGTTCGTACGAGTAAACATGTCAGCAGAGAAAAATCTGCTTTTGTGAAATCCGAAATAGAGCTTTTTCAAATTTTGGATAATCTCAAAGAACCACCGTTCCTCTTAATTCTAGACGGCATTCAGGACCCCCATAACTTAGGTGCCTGTCTTCGGTCTGCCGATGCTGCCGGGGGACATGCAGTCATTGCTCCCAAAGACAGAGCAGTTCCGATTACCGATACTGTGGTGCAGGTTGCATCCGGTGCTGCCGAAAATGTGCCTTTTATTCAGGTGACAAACTTGGCTCGCATTATGGAAGAGTTAAAAGAAAAAGGAATCTGGTTCGTGGGGACATCTGATCAAGCCAAAGAATCAATTTATCAAATTGATTTGAAAGGTCCGCTTTGTATTGTGCTTGGGGCAGAGGGAAAAGGTATCAGACGTTTGACCGGCGATAATTGTGATTTCCTTTCATTTATTCCAATGCATGGTTCGGTTGATTGTTTAAATGTTTCGGTAGCTTGTGGGGTTTGTCTCTTTGAAGCTGTCAGACAACGTATACAAAAATAAAACTACCAATCACATTGCTACTATAATAATTTGAGGAAATGATGAAACCAATTCTACTCGCAGGTGTCATAATTGTAAATTTTGCGTTGTTAGCATACACACTATTTATAATTCAGGAACATAAGAAAAAACGGGCTACAAAAATGCTTCTCTCGTTTTTAACTGTTGGTGTTGTTCTTGATGTTATAGCTACAATTTGTATGATTTCCGGTTCTGAGAATTCACCATTTTCCCCTCATGGTATTTTAGGCTATTCTTCTTTAGGGGGAATGCTTCTTGATATGGTTTTAATCTGGAGATTCAAATTGCAAAACGGCTCCAAAGTTACTTTTTCAAAAGGGTTGAATCTGTATTCAAAAATCGCATATAGCTGGTGGATATTGGCATTTATTACCGGTGCTATTTTGGTCGCCAGTAGTAAATAATCATTTTCACATAATAAAAATCTTTCAAAAACTATTTTCATATAACTAAATATTATTGTAATATATATGGAACTTTATCGACCTATTATGGTTTGAAATAATAGTAGTTTAACATTAACGTATTAATTAAAGTGAGGATCAAATGGTCAAAAAAGTATTAGTAGCACTATTGTTAACAGTTGCTCTTTCTACATCAGCATTTTCTGAGACATGGAACGTAGACAAAACACATTCATCGGTAACTTTTAAAGTCCGTCATATGGTTATTTCAAATGTGAAAGGTAATTTTCGTGAATTTTCCGGAGTCGTTGAATTTGATGGGAAAGATTTAACAAAGGGTACAGTCGAGTTTTCTATTGATGTAAATACAATCAACACAGATAGTGAAGGACGAGACAAGCATTTGAAAAGCGGAGAGTTTTTTGATGCTGAAAAATTTCCAAACATAACTTTTAAGTCTACAAAAATTGTGGCAGATGGCGACGACTATAAAATCAGTGGTGACTTCACTATGAAAGATGTTACCAAGTCAGTCACATTTGATTTAGAATATTCCGGTACTGTTGTTGATCCATGGGGTAATACAAGAGCCGGTTTTGCTGCCAAAACAAAAATTGATCGTCAGGATTATAATGTTAATTTTAGCGGTACGTTAGACAATGGCGGATTAGTTGTTGGTAATGAAGTTAAGATTGAACTTGAGATTGAGCTTGTGAAAGCAAAAGCAGAATAGAAATATATTTCTTATAAAAATTATGAAGCCTGTTATTTTTATGATGGGCTTTTTTTAGAACTTTCGAATCAGCCCAACGACTTTTCCGGCAATATGAAACTCGGGCGAATTTTTATCAACAATTATAGGTTCAAAATCGTCGTTCTCAGGTTGCAATCTGATATGGTTATCTTTTTTATAGTAACGCTTCACAGTCGCTTCATCGCCAATAATGGCTACGATTATTTCACCCTGTTGTGCGATACTTTGTTTAAGAACGATAACAATATCGCCATCAAAAATGCCGGCGTTTTTCATTGATTCTCCTACGACATGCAAACTAAACGAATCACCTTTTGGTAAAAATGATGCGTCTAGGGCAAATTCACCTTCGATATTTTCGATAGCATCGATAGGGGAACCGGCAGGTACTGAGCCGACTATTTGGAGTTTGATAATCTCCTGAGCGATATGAGAAGTAAGTTCTAAGCCTCTGGCAATATGTTCGTTTTTCTTGAGAAACCCTTTTTTAATAAGGGCAGAGATATGCATACGGACTCCATTGGTAGAGCTTATATTCATAAACTTCCCAATTTCTCGGATAGTAGGCGAGCTACCATGATTAGAAATCTGATTTCTAATATATTCAAGGACTGTTGCCTGTCGGTCTGTAAGTTTTGTTTCTTTCATAATATTCTCTTTTAATCGCTTTTATTATACTGCTCATTTGTGTAGTTGTCAATATTTCATTTGATTTACCTCTAATATGTGATACTGGCATTTGCTAACGAAGAACGAATTATCTTTTATAGGAAATAAAATATCATATATTACTTATAGTAATAATTTGAACTTGGAAATTAGCGTTTTTACATAAACTCATCATGAACCGCAACTCTTTGATAGATAAAGATAGGAGTAAAAGATGAAGACTTATGTTATGATGACCAAGATTGCCCCAACGGATGCTGCTCTTATTGAAATTACGCATGGACTTCAAAACCACAACAAAAACTCTGTCGCATGGCTTGAACAGGTTAAAGAGCTTTGTCCTGAAGTCAAAGTGCTAGCTCATTACGCTCTTTTGGGTCCGTATGATTTTATGTGTATTTATGAAGCTCCCGATGAGGAGGTTGCAGCAAAAATTTCTCTACTAAGCAGATTAAAAGGTGCTTATCAGGTTGAAAGCTGGAACGCGATTCCAACCAAAGAAATCTCCGAGCTGCTGGGTAATTCTTTTGCGACATCAGAAAGTTAAAAAAAAAGGTCTGTAATATTACAGACCTTTTACTTTATATATAAGTAGCTGATTATTCTTCAGCTTCTTTTTCTCGTTTAGCTTCTGCGATTACTTTTTGAGCAGCTTCACGTGGTACTTCTTCATAATGTGAAAGCTCTAAGGAATAGACACCTTGCCCTTGAGTCATCGAACGTAGATCTACTGAATATTGATAGAGTTCAGCTTGTGGTACTTGCGCTCTGATAGTTTGGTTATGCCCATCAGGTTCCATACCACCGATCTTACCACGACGTGAAGACATATCGCCCATAACGTCACCGGTGAAATCATCTGGAACTGTAATCTCAATATTATAAATCGGTTCAAGTAAGATTGGTTTAGCATCCATGAATCCTTCTCGGAACGCCATCATACCTGAAATTTTAAATGCTAAATCGGAAGAGTCAACATCATGATATGAACCAAAGTAGAGAGTGACTTTTATGTCAACAACTTCTGAACCAGTTAAGTTACCATTTACCATTGCTTCGATAACACCTTTTCAACAGCTGGTATAAACTTACTTGGAATTACTCCACCTTTAATAGCATCGACAAATTCGAATCCTTCACCTCTGCCATTAGGTTCAAGTCTAATATGTGCATCTCCATATTGACCACGTCCACCGGATTGTTTCTTGTGTTTGTATTGTTTCTCTGCTTTTCCTTTGATTGTTTCTTTATGAGGAATACGAGGTTTCACAAGATTGACTTCAACACCAAAACGGTTTTTTAATTTGTCTACTAAGATGTCAATGTGTGTTGGTCCTTGTGCATAAAGTACTTGTTGTTTTAAAGCAGGGAAGGCAACAAGTTGGAAAGTTGGATCTTCTTCATGTAATTTAGTGAAACCGGCAGCAATTTTATCTTCTTCACCTTTTTGGCTGCTTGAATTGCAACATCCATAACAGGATTAGTAAACTGAACTTCAGGAACTTTGACAGAAAAAGAACTGTCGGCTAAAGTGTTTCCGATATGCGTATCTTTAAGCTTTACTAAAACACCAATGTCACCGGCC
>JAJRSF010000019.1 GCA_024278935.1 Candidatus Zixiibacteriota bacterium | reverse complement strand
TAATTTAACAGATGGAGCCAGTCTCTAAACAGAAAATCAATTCGTCCGATCAACAAAGACATACGACTCATGACGGTATACCCAAAGTGAGCACCAAAGGTAATCATTAAAAACCATATACCAACTTTTTCTGTGTGACCAAAGACACCTTTATGTTCTTTTGAGAAGAAGAAATAAACCAGTCCCGAAACAACACCAATCACAATGAGAATAGAACCAATCGTTTCCCCCCAAATAATAAGCTGAGTCTCCGGGTTTGTCACAATGACATTTCTCATAGTAGATGCAACCTGATTCATCGCATTCGATACAAAATAAATCATCATATATAAACCGGCAGTTGCACCAACAATAAATGCAAGCGGCCAACGTGCTATCCAACCAATTTTAGAACTCAAACGGAGCAACATAAGAACACCAAGCAAGGCACCAAACCATAAGAAATAATTAGGCTCGCCACCATCGGTAGGAAAAACACCTACCCAGAATTTTTTATGCAGAGCATCAAAGAAATTCGCAATCGCCCAATACCCGGCAGAGACACCGATAAAGATTGATTCACAAATTTTGTACACCGGATTATCTTTATACAAGAATGAAAAGATTCCTAATGTAAGTAGGGCTGCAACCCAAATACCTATAAGTTCCATGCTATTCCTCTATGCTTTCTTTTTCTTACGAGTTATAAAGAAAGCGATATTTCCCATAATAATAAAGGCAATCACCATCGCATGCGAGATCATCTGGGCAAATATAAACGTACTCGCCTGACCTTTTTCATCGATAGCTTTCTCAAATTCTGCTCCACCACTCATACCACCTAAGAGTCCTGTCAACTGACCAGACCGAAGATACGGATACACTTGCGGAGCCTGCACTGCTGTATTGCCCGCACCACATGTGGCGCCAAAACGGTCAACAGCAATCTGAATCCATTCAACCGTTCCCGGTTTCCCGGCAGAAAGATTGAAGATAAAATCTATATTAGAAAAGTTAGTAATGTCGTTCATAATCGGAAGTGAGTCATAGGCGATATGGCGATCATCAAGCGGGAACATACGTTTAAACTCAGTACCCATAGATTGGATAACAAATTCGGCACCTGCCTGATAGCCAAGGTTTACATAGTCAACACCATATACTAAATTTTTGGCTGCGATAGTCTTGTCCAGCATCGCTTCTTCAATAGCCTGATTTGCCTGTTGAGGTCCCTGAGGCCAAAGTCCCATCACGATAACTTTGAAATCATGCTTAAAAGCATATTTCATAAAAGCAGTACCCATCGGTTGTAATTCAGGAGCCGAGGCTGGGTCATAGTCAAAAGTTGCTAAGATTTTTGAACCCGGAGGAAGTGCATCAAGTGCATTCACTAATTTCTGGACATCTTCAGTCACCGGAACCGGTGCTGTTTTCTGCATCAATAATGGTAATGAAATAGCTAATGCGATATATAAAAAGACGACTCGTCTTTCAATAGGATGACCTTTGATAGTTCGGTACAAAACATAGAGCAGAGAAAGACCAACTATGATCATTAAGATTGTTGCAATTTGACTTACCATGATTAAGCTCCCCCTCCGATATGTGACCGTTCAATACCTAAAATAATCCGAAGTGAACTCGACATAATACCTAATGCGATACCAATCATAATAGCAGTCATTCCGGCTGTGAGTGGATACGCCATAATCCATCCCGCAAATTCTGAGAAATAAGGGACATCGGTAAATGGTTTAAGTGCCAAGTCAAAAAGAGGAACTCGACCACCCATAACAAAGAACCCTGCTATAAGAAGTAAAGTAGCTTCAAAGCTTCTTGCTCTGAATGCTCTATAAGAAGCCGATGCGACAAAAAATGCCAACATGGCAAACATTGTTGATGTAAGTGGTGTATAAATAAAACGATACAGCCAATCAAATGATGTGCCTGTATCTCTAAATGAAGATTGAGGTCCGCCGGTAAAGCCGTCATAGAATCCAACAGCAAGAGTTCCGAGCAGACAGACTATAATAATCGACGCATACATGGCGTCTTCTTTTTTTCTGTAAATTTTTTCAATCGATACTTTCATAAGGTTTAAAGCACCAAGCCAAATAGCAAACGCCTGTACAATAGCAATCCAGTCACCAAAGATTGATTCAGCTTCACCAAACGGCCAATGCGGAATAAAATATGAGATAGCAAAGACTAAACCGGCTATGGTTGTTATAAGTAGTGGTATTTCGCGACGCATTTTTCTTCTTTAATCCCTTACTTTATTTAACCTGAAAATATTGACTTACATTAATATCTGTAAAAGTTTCTATCAGCACACCAATAACAATAGCTGCCATAAATATTAATTTTCCAAAATCCTGACCTTTGAGAGAACCTAACTGACGAGGTTCTTTTGAAAGATAAGCAGAAGCAGCAAAAAGCTCTTCACCCAAAAGTGTGTAATCACATGATGCTACAAAAAACGGAAGCTGTGATGGCATCGCGGTACCGGCAATTTGAATCGCACCGGCAGCATTACCTGTTTCAGCCAAAATAAGTGATTCCGCAAAGAGAGCACCCATATAGAAAATCGTGGCAGGTTTTTCACGAACAACCATACCGTCGATAGCGGCCGCATAGCCAAACTGATCATCAGTCAGATAGTGAACCTGATCCTGATTAAAAGCATCAGGACGACCAACTTTTGTATATGCCTCTTTCAAAGTTTCCCGTGCTGTTACCATCACAAGAGATTTTGAGACAGGCACTTCAAGCCATGTTTCATATTGAGCGGCAATCTCGCCGACTCGTCCTAAAATAGCAATACCTGCGATAGTCTGTACATCGTTCATATCCTGAATACCAGGGATAAAGAATATCTTACTTCCCATCTCAGTCGCACGACCGACAGCTTCTTCAACAGCATCGATACCAGCAATTTTACGAATGTAAATATCAGCACCTGATTTTGCTCTATTAATGTAAAACATTATTGCACCACTTATAAGCAGAACAAAAAAGAGACACCATGCTCGCTCACTCCGAAACCATTGTGCCGATGAAACAATCGGGCCGGTTGCTGTAGGAAGTGAACTTACAATCGCATCGTTTCCATTAGCATCTACATAAGTTTTTAAACCAACTATACTATAGTAATAATTGACACCATCGGTAGTTTTGTTATCTGTATATGATGTATGACCTCGGACAGCTTCACCAACTTTACTAAATTGTCCGTCTAATGATTCTGATCGAGAGATAATATATGATTTCAGTTCTTTGTCATCTGGAGATAATTTCCAATCAATTTCAATAGCTCCACCTTTGTCGCTTGGATTATCTTTGGCGGATAACGAAGAAACAATTGCAGGGCGAGAAGGCAACACGACAGCGTTTGCCACCATTGCTTGGACAGAGTCGATAAGTTTTTGTTCTGTGTTTTCGGCTGATTGTCTTGCCGACAGATTTAACGAAAAGAATAATATGAATATTACAGATAATAATACTGAAACATTTTTGCTGTGAATCTGATTCAACGTAATCATTCCTTCTCTTCGTTAGTAAAAAAACCGTACACAAATAAACGATTCTGTTACCAAAGTGTCAAATAATATTAAATTATTTTTAAATAATCAGTTGCCAAGTTATAAGAGGATAAGATTGAAGTCAAGCGAAAAATATATATTTATGTTTTATACCCTTTAATTCCAACAGCTTAGAGCTTGACAGACTAGGAAAGTTGGAATTTGGTGAAATATCTATAAAATATCTTTTTACAGTCAGACTATTTCGCACGTCAAGATAGCGAAAGATTCGATAAAGCGACGAAAAATCGGCTTTACAATGTATAATCTTTATAGTATACTGGCAATCTTGTGGGTATTCTGCGTAGCAGAATCTCTGCGTAAAAGTTTATCTCACGGTGAGATAACTAGAGTTACAAACAAAAGAATTTTTAACATATATAGGTGTTTTTAAATGGCTAAATTTGAAAATTCGGACGACATTAAAATCATTGTTGCGACCGACTGCGGTTCGACAACAACAAAAGCGATTCTGATTGAATTCACGAATGGTGAATATCGTCTGACTACTCGTGGGGAAGCTCCCACAACTGTTGAAGCTCCCTTTGAAGATGTTACCATGGGTGTGCTAAACGCCGTTGCTGAACTGGAAGAACTTTCAGGACGAAAACTTCTTGACGATAACGGAAAATTTATTTCTCCGGCTAACGGCAAAGAAGGAACCGATGTATTTATCTCAACATCATCAGCAGGTGGTGGTTTACAAATGATGGTTGCCGGGGTTGTAAGATCCATGACAGCCGAATCAGCAGAACGTGCCGCACTTGGTGCAGGTGCGATTGTTATGGATGTTATCGCATCCAACGACAAGCGCCTCCCTCATCAACAGATCGAACGTATTCGTCAACTCAGACCGGATATGATTTTACTCTCTGGTGGTATCGACGGTGGGACAACAACTCACGTTGTTGAAATTGCTGAACTTATCTCTGCTGCTGACCCTAGACCTCGTTTAGGTTCCAGCTACAAACTCCCTGTTATTTATGCAGGCAACAAAAATGCCGCTAAAAATGTTGAAGAAACATTAGGCGACAAAGTTGATTTAAAAGTTGTCGACAATCTCCGTCCTGTTTTAGAACGCGAGAACTTACTCCCTGCCCGTGAAGAGATCCATGAACTGTTTATGGAACATGTGATGGCACAGGCTCCGGGTTATAAAAAACTTATGGATTGGTCCGATGCTCCTATCATGCCAACTCCGGGTGCGGTTGGACTTATTATCCAAACTATCGCTGAACAATACGGCATCGAAGCCTTAGGTGTTGATATTGGTGGTGCGACTACCGACGTATTCTCAGTCTTCCGTCCTGATGGTAAAGAAGCGGTCTTTAACAGAACCGTATCTGCCAACTTAGGAATGTCATACTCTATTTCAAATGTATTCGCAGAAGCAACCCTTCCGAAAGTAATGCGTTGGGTTCCATTCAAAATGGATGAGCGTGATCTTCGGAACCGTGTCAAAAACAAAATGATTCGACCTACGACGATTCCACAATCGATGGAAGAACTTATCTTTGAACAAGCGATTGCTAAAGAAGCTCTTCGTCTTGCTCACATACAACACAAAAGTTTTGCGACTGTTTTAAAAGGTGTCCAGCAACAGAGAACTATCGCTGATGCGTTCGAACAGTCTTCATCCGGTTCATCAATTGTAAACATGATGACCCTCGATATGCTTATCGGTTCCGGTGGTGTGCTATCGCATGCTCCTCGCCGTCAGCAATCTGCCCTTATGATGATTGACGCTTTCTCACCTGAAGGTCTCACCCGTTTGGCAGTTGATTCTATCTTTATGATGCCACAACTTGGTGTACTCACTGAAGTACAACCAAAAGCAGCAACCGAAGTATTTGAAAAAGATTGTCTGATTCATCTTGGTACTTGTGTTGCTCCGGTTGGCGTACCTAAAAAAGGTGGACCATTGATGAAGTACACTATTGAACTTCCTACCGGGACTGTCTCCGGGACTTTAAATCATCTTGAGATGAAAAAGTTCGAGCTTGGTCTCCAAGAAAACGGACTCCCTCAAATGGCCAAAGCAACATTTGAACCTGAAAAGAACTTCGACATTGGTGCCGGTAAAGGGCAACCATTGACAAAAGAACTTCATGGTGGTGTTGTTGGTATAATCTTAGATGGTCGAGGACGTCCATTTGATTTATCAACTCTCTCAGAAGATGACAGAGTTAAGTATCTCAAAGAATGGATGACTGAACTTGATATCTACCCAGCAGGTAAATTCTAAAATGAAAAAGTTACTCTTAGTTCTTTTAGCTCTCGTTATTCTAAGCGGATTTTCTTTCGCCCAGACAGACTCATCAACTACCAATAGTTATGTGAGCCTCAAAGGGAATTTTTCAATTGACTATCCGTCTGACTGGAAACAAATCCCATTTGTAGAATTTGATGCATACCTTGCTTCAAAAAGAGCAGGTCGTCCGATTTATGACTACGATGCTGTTTTTGCCGCAACTGAATCTGATAAATTTTATCTCGGTTCATACTTCATCATTTCGCTTGACCTCGGTGGAAAATACACCGACAAGCAAATAGATTCTACCTTGAAAGATTTAGCCGAAGATTTTGGCAATGATGTCAAGTACTTCCCGGTCGCTAATTTTAAAGCAGACATGGAATCAGATGCACCGAGTTATGACAAAGCAACTAAGACTGTTTCAATTTATAATAAGATTGTTCAAAACGAACAGTCGATAAAAAATTCACTTATTTTAATGAAGTTTTATGATTTTGGTCTCGCAACATTTTACTGTTATGGTATTGGCGATGAATTCGAGAAGGATGTTGATCTCTTCAACAATGTTGTCGCATCGTTAAGTTCCGAAGACATAAAATCAAAACTTCCTAAGCAACAGTTTAAAGTTGCTGATATTGACACAAGTAAAAATATTTACAGCGACTCAGACGATGATAGTTCTAATGTCGCAATATATGTCTCATTAGGAGTTGTTTTATTTATTGTCCTGATGAGAAAAAGACGAAAAAAAAATAGTTAGATATAGAAAGGTTTACACATGGCTCACGCATATACCCCGGGTCTGAAAGTGACCGATAAGATTTTAATTAAAAAAGATCGTATCCTTCCTTTAAAAGGTGATGTCTTAGTGAAAGTCGGAGACAAAGTCACCCCGCAAGACATCGTTGCCAGAACACATCTTCCTGGTAATGTTGTTCCTTTAAATGTTGCCAACAAACTTTCCCTTCCCCCTGAAGATTTAGCAGAAGTGATGATTAAAAAAGAAGGCGACGAAATCAAAGAAGGCGAAGCTATCGCATTCAAAAAAGGTTTCATCAAATGGTTCAACGCAGATTGTAAAGCTACAATCACAGGAACTTTGGAATCAATTTCGACAATCACAGGACAGGTTCTCCAACGTGGTATGCCTATCCCTGTTGAAGTCAAAGCATATATCACTGGTGAAGTCACCGAAGTCATCGAAAACGAAGGCGTTGTCATTGACACTTACGCTGCCTTTGTTCAAGGTATTTTTGGTATCGGCGGTGAAACCTCAGGTGAAATCGTTATTGCGACTCCAGATAATTTGACAATTTTATCCGACGATTTAATTACTGACGATATGAAAGGCAAAGTTGTTGTTGGTGGTTCTCTTGTAACTGCGAAAGCGATGGACAAAGCTTGCAAAATCGGTGTCCATGGAATCGTTGTTGGTGGATTTGATGATCAGGATTTACGTGACATCTTAGGCTACGACATCGGTGTTGCTATCACTGGTAACGAAGATATCGTCACGACTTTGGTTGTGACTGAAGGATTCGGCGAAATCGCAATGGCACACGGTACTTTTGATCTGCTCAAAGCGAACGCAGGGAAACAAGCTTGTATGAATGGTGCTACACAAATTCGTGCCGGTGTGATTCGTCCTGAAATTATTATCCCGAAAGAAGAACTTTCTATTACAGATGCTGGCGACGGTAAATCTGAAATCACCGGTATCAAAGTTGGTTCTCCTATCCGTGTTATCCGTCATCCGTATTTCGGAAGACTCGGCAATGTGACAGGTCTTCCATCACCGCTTCATGTGCTGGAATCAGAATCGAAAGCTCGTATCTTGGAAGTTGAATTTGAAGATGGCGAAAAAGCGATTGTCCCTCGAGCCAATGTCGAAATGATAGAGTCTAAGTAGCAAGCTACTTTTACAAACTTGTCAAAGACTGCCCTAATGTCATTCCCAACTTGATTGGGAATCCAACATTGTTGTTTTAATATAATTGTAAGTCAGGTCTTACACACTCATTGAGTGCCCCGAGACCTGACTTTTTATTTGCATCTTAATATCATTTTCATTCAAGTTGAAATACAACATAGATGCGAGCAGTAACTTCTATTTTCTTCGGTTTAGAAAAACTAACTTCAGTAAATAATGCTTCCGATTCATATTCAATTTGTCTTAGTGTCCGACCGGGTTGAAATTCACTGACAGTTATTGCTTTGTTAACTGTTCCACCTAGTACACCTGACAAATCAAGAGCCTTTTGTTTTGCCGAAACCAGTGCATCAATTCGTAACTGACGTTTTGTCTCTTCCAATTGTGAGGTCTTGAATTGCTGGGTCACAGTAACACCTTTTATGGCTGTTAACTTATCCCAGTACATTTCATACTCAGAAATATCTTTCTGTAATATTATAACAGGTTGATTAAATTCATAATATGCGACCTTTTCAGACGTACCACTTCTATTCTGTTCATATCTCATACTGATTGAAACTCTATCGTATTCAATATAATTATGGTCAATACCTAAACTATCAACAGCAATCATAACTTGTGTAAGAACCTCATCGACATAATCCCGAAGCATTGCTTGGTTTTTATGTCTCGCATTTATAGTCAATTTCCAAACTATCATATCTGGTGTTATTTGAGCAGATGCAAACCCAACTACAGACAGAGTTCTTGCTGAATCGACTTGAGCAAATGCTGAGCTTGACAAGAGAATCAGCAGACTGATGATTACTAAAAATTTCCTCATGTTTCCTCCTTAAAGACCTTTATGCAACTTGCATACTGTTTCCATCGGCCGCATTGTTAGCCTAATTTATGGTTCTGTTATGAGGGGTTTTTATGAGCGGTTTTGTAAAACTCAAAGATATCTTTTGAATAGATCGATCGGCTTTTAATATATAGACGTACTGTAAATGAAATTTATCTAATGTAGAATTCAAAATGGGTTCGTTCCGCATATAAAGGGAACCTACAGGCTATGCCTGTTTCATTAATACCGTGATTAACTGTCAAGGGGACAACCTGTTACGACGAAATGGCTTCGGTAAAAAAAATGGCTTAAGCCATTTCCACAAATATTTTTTGTAGCGATTTTGTACATACACAAAACTCTTATCTAAAATTAGCGTCTCATGCATAGTGAGTGATATGAATGTAGTGAGGGTTTGTAGGGCTTTTGCCGGATGGAACTAGGGGCAGACGAGGGCGTCTGCCGCACACTATTCAACAAAGGATTTTATCACAAAAATCAGTTTTGCTAATTTTGTAGATTAACTTTCCTGCAGAACCTTTTACACTATATTTCTCCCTTAGACCTCTATTGATACTTATCCATTCTGTACCATTATTTGTACTATTTACAATCTGCTGAAATTCCTCGGAAGACAATCCTACAATTCCATCATCACGACAGACAAGTATTAGAATTAACCTATTACACATGCTATTCATTTTTTGCATTTCTGATAAGTGTAAATTTTGAAATGAAAAATGCCAAGGAGACAGACGTTTTGTGGAGTACTTAATATAGACACCTACATTGTTATTAACAATATATGATGCATTATCTGAAGATGGATATTGCACTATTGTAAAAGGCTTATCACAATAATGAAAAAGTGATGAAAATACTACACCATGATAAAAACTAAATTCTTTAATCATTAACTTTTCTTTTTAAAATTTTTTATAAATCTTATGTTTCCAACATACTTATAAAACACACGAGCTTTATCATTTGCATTTTTGAATATCTTAATATGATGAAGAGCATTTGGATATTTTTTTAATTTTAAATCAAGAGTTCCAAGAAACTGTTTTGGGCGTGCAATGCGTTCCTGATCAGCATCTTTCCAGTTTGTAATTGAACCTGTACTATGGACAACAAGAGAATTTTTTCCATTTGGGCTAAAGTGTTCAATAAACTGCTGAAGATAGTTTGGAAGTTTTTGCCCATCCAGTGTTTTCATTAGATTTTCAAGTTTTGTTATAGAATCTACATTACTAGAAATGATATTTTCTACATCATCAGTATAATCAAATATTTCAAAACTCATCTCACCACTATCAATTGCAACAGTTATCTTATCTATACTACTAGACGCTACAGATTTTACCCGTTTATCTTCCAACCATACCGGTGTACCATTCCCAGCTCTTATAGCCTCTAAAGATAGGCGGTGAAAGATAAAACACTTATGCCAATCTAGATATAAATTTTCAGGAATATGTAGCTCCATATAAGGAAGATAGTCACCTCTAGAACCAAACATTCTAGCACGTTGGATATACGTATCTTGTTGAATTTTATGTTTTACGTCCCTAGTAAAAAACATAGAAATAAGGTTGTCGAATGTTACACCTCGAGACACAATATTGCCTCCTATAGCTACCGTAAATAAAGTTGAAGGATCTGTAGCATTTGTATAATCTACAACGCTTTTATCTGTGTTACTATTCATCACAATAATTGTATTTCTATTGATATTGCTATAAATATATTGCATTATTTTATCTTCTGCATTAGGGTATAATTCTTTAGCTATTTCCCATATTTTCTTATAGTAAGTTGCATATTTTTTGGCACTATCATTTTTTAAAACATTAAAGATATGAACTACTTCTTTAAAGTCATTTGTGTGGTCAGCTCTCTTACCGCTTGTATGAATGAGAATACTATAATTCTTTTCTCTACTCGGATGAACGAACATGTTTAGATAACTCACTTTAATTAAGAAACGGAAAATTGCTTTACGTAAATACTTAGGATCATCATACTGATTTGGTAGTAATACTAAATCAAAGAGTAACGGTTCATTGTCTATTGATGTAGGGAAAAAAAACTTTTGACCACTGTATCGTGGATGTGGTGGAAAGTCAATCCATCGTTCATTTTCATTCATAAATGTGTTATTAAGATCAAGTCTTGCAGGCGTTGCAGTCACACCAATATAAATACCATTAGAATTTATAAGTTTCTCAATCAATGCATTTATTTTAGTTTTTTCTCCTTTGTTGACTTTTGCATTAGGTGAAGCATAGTCAGCTTCATCATCTATAATAACTTTATTTTTTATTCCATCTATTTTTTGAAGTAATTTAGTTAAATCTTTTGAATTCTTTTTGCAAAAAATTATCCATTCTGAAGTGCCAATTTTTACAACTGGGTCAAGTATTTCGGAAAAATTCTTTGGAGCAGGATCAATACCAGACCTGCTAAATCGTTCAAGATTTTGATTTAAAAGTTGTACACTATCATTGAGTAATACTATGACCATTTTAAACCCTTCATCTAAAAGTCTTGCAGTCATAGTAATCATCATTTCGGTCTTGCCACTTTGAGGCTCGCCATAAATAACAAATGATTTATTTCCATTTTTAATATTAGCAACTGATTCCTCAACAGCTTTTTCGATACTATCAATTGATTTGTTATCTAAACGCATTCGATCAAGTTGGCGGTTATAACGATATTGCGAAATTGTATTTTTTGTTAGTTTCTTAATATCAAACATATTAATTCTCCTAGTTTATTCCCTTTTCGAGTACTTCCCTAAGTATATTTAAGTTATTATTATTTTCTCCCAATAACTATAAATTCTTCGCTGTAAATTTTACGCCCTTGTGAATCAGTAGTAAATCGACCATTATTATCACGATATGGAGTTAGAATTTTCTTACTTATTTTTCTTTTGGTAACATTTACTTTTTTAAAACCAGCATCAAATAATGATTCAACAAGATGACCAGCATTATCTATACGAACTCCAGCAAATTCAGTATTTCCTATTACGAATAGAGACATTCCATTTTTGTTAAGCATTTTGTAGCACGTTTTAGATACATTTTGCATATCAACATAATATTTTGCAACAGATTTAGCTTTTGATGGATGAGCTTCAAGCAGTTCATTTAAAATTTTGTTACCTATGTTATTTAATCTTTTTTTATTTTTTTCAAAATCTGAATCATGATATAAGCTTCCAATTGAGCCTGTTCTTTGCACCCTGAAGTCATCTACAAATCCAAGCCAAAGCAATGAGAGTTGGTGCAAATCAGCATATTCATAAGATGTAACATATGGAGGACTGGTAATTATCATATCAACTTTTGGCATTTTCAATTTTGAAGAAAGAATATTTGCTTTTACAATTTTTACTCCTGAAGCATGAACAGCATCGCTCTCTTCATTAGATGTAATAGAAAAATAGCATTGTTCCTTAAATCTATCAATGACTTTTGCCGGATGCTTATTTGGGTCAACTTGAGGTTTAATTGATTTTGTTAACCATCTTGATGTTGGTTTAAGAATATTGGAGTAAGCACAAAGAAAGAATGTATTATATTTACTTCCATTAGGAATTGTATCCTCAATTGCTTCTTTCAAACGTGACAAATCATTGAATTGTTTTTTTGAATACCAATACTTTATTCTTTCGTTTGATTCACCATAACAATACTGTGATTTTTTCGAATTTTGGAAAGCTTCAATAATTTGCTCAAAATAGAGAAGCAAACGCCAAGTTTGATAATTATTACTTTTCGCTTTGGCTATTAAAGTTGCAACTGGATTTATATCACAACCCCAAAATGGGATATTATTACGTTTTGCTTCAAAGGCTACGGTACCGCACCCACAAAATATATCTGCGATGCGATTTGGTTTTACACCTTCATCTTGTGCATATTTCAACGCTTTTGTAGTTATGAATGATGGAAACTTTGCTGGATAAGCATGAATACGATGTATTCTAAGTTCTTTTTCATCACCAATATTCCAAAAAGGGTCGATTGGAATTGATTCTAAATCAATCTTTTTATTATTTTTTATCTCAATCATCTTATTTTAAGCTGGATTGACCACTCTCCGGTTTTATAAATTCTTGCATATTTTAAAATCAATAAATTGGAACTCATTGTCAATTAAAAAGATAAATTTGCTTTGTATCCATTTTTTCTACAAGTTTGTTTTTTCCCTTAAATTCAATATAATAATGGAGACTGACAGGGTGTGTCAGTATAATATTCATTTTCTCTACAAGTTCTCATTAAAAAGTTATATCTCCCCTTTTTTAAACAACAATGTTGGTTGCTGGATCGGAGTCGGGGATGGTTTGGGGACGATTATATGGATCCCGTGTCAAGCACGGGAAGGGGTTATTGAGTGACTTATTGTAAAAAGACTGGTTCCTTGCCTTCGCAAGGATGACAAATGAGGAGAAGAAAATGGCGGTATCGGAAAAACAGTTAAAAGCGAATCAAGAAAATGCGAAGAAATCGACTGGTCCAAAATCATCGCAAGGTAAGTTCGCATCATCACAAAATAGCACAAGAAGTGGGTTGTACACCGACAAGTTGATACTGAATTCGGTGCATCTCAAAGAAGACAGGGTTGAGTTTGAGTTGCTGCTTGAGTCGCTCAGGTACGAGCTTGACCCGACCACTCTTTCGCAAGATTACTTAGTGCAGAAGATAGCGATCTGTTACTGGCGGGGGCGTCGGGTGATTGCTGCCGAAACAGCACATATCAACCATCAGTTAAATTCGATAACCGATAACTGGCGATACAAAGAACTTCTGCGAGAAATCGTTTCCGATACAATCGTTTCCGATACAATCGGGTCTGACGACATTGCTGAAATCAAAAAAGATGAGTATGTCGCAAATCGGATTGGGATGCACTCTATCGCCAATGATGATTTCGCAAAACTGATACTTCGCTACGAGCTTCGTTTGGATAGGCAGATGACACGATGCTACCGTCTGTTCTATCAGCTCAAAGAACGTGAAGAGTTGCTTGAGGCACGTAAAGAAAAAGAGAAACGTAAAAGTTTGCTTAAGCAAAATTGATGCACTCTCTCGTAGGGTTGAGTCCTGCCTCAACCTTTCTTTTAGGTACAGGCAGGCCAATTCCCTACAAAACAAATCATCTGAACTCCTCTCCGTGCTTGACACGGAGTCCAGTGCAGAAACGAGATGGCAGTTCTATTTGAGGCAAAGATTGTTGTACGGTACAAATTTTTATAAAGTCACTGCTAACAACAGCGGTACTGTCAGGTCTCGGGAAGACCTGACCTACAAGACTGGATCCCAGCCTTCGCTGGGAAGACAATATAATAAGTCATGCCGAACATCCTGCAGTGAGTAGGAACAGCATGCAAAAAAGAAAGGGAACAGACTTAGCTGTTCCCTACAAGTTATTTCTTAATTTGGTAAGAACAATTCCCTACATCAAAATTACTTTATAACTCTAAATTTTAGTGATCGTGACCTGCGTGTGCGTCAACAGAATCAGCCATTGTGGAATCCATCATCTGTGAAGCAGAGTCAACCATCTCATCCATGCGAGTTGAATCGGCCATG
The DNA here is from genome assembly GCA_024278935.1 of Candidatus Zixiibacteriota bacterium. Taxonomy (GTDB): domain Bacteria; phylum Zixibacteria; class MSB-5A5; order GN15; family FEB-12; genus QQUK01. The sequence continues at coordinate 24,925 of JAJRSF010000019.1, read as the reverse complement.
TCGGCAGCTTTAGTTTCAACAGGAACCTTGTCGGTTGCCTCGTCAGCTTTATCGCCACATCCAACCATCAAAGAAAATGTCATCAGTGAAACCGCTGTGAGAATTAATAATTTTTTCATTTGTTACTCCTAGTTAATTTTTCTCCTCTTACATTCCGCCCCATTAAGGACAATAATTTGACATAAGTCAAGAAATTATTTGATGAAAGATTAACACGAACTATCTGTTTTAGCAAATAATTGAGTTTTTGTTGACCCTATCATTGAACAATCCTACATTACCCTGCAAATATAGAAAGATATTCTCAACTTTTATTGAATCGAAACAGTTCAATAATTGTAAGAATATAACTAAAACGATAGCAACATTTTAACTAATAAAGTGTATATATATTATGACATAACCAATTATCGCATCAATTTTTTCCGGCGCCCTATGGCAAATACTCAGCGACACATCGACATTCGGCATTTTAATCTTACTCCTATTAGTAGTTATGTCCTTTTTCTCGTGGGTCATAATTTTTGTAAAGTGGAAACAATACAAAGAAGTTGACGCTGACAACCGAAAGTTTGAACGGCAGTTTGCCCGTTCAGACAAAATCGCCGACTCGCTCGGTCAGGCGAAATCATCGGCGAAGTCGCCAATGTCAAAAATCTATCTTGCCGGTTACAACGAACTTTTGGAGCTGAAAGAACTCGCCAACCAAGGCGGTGCGATGCAGACAAGTTCGCGTTCGATCACTGAAGAAGATTATGAATTGGTCGAGATGGCGATGGAACGTTCGCTCTCGGAAGAAATTTCGGTTCTTGAAGAGCGAGTGATATTTTTGGCATCCACGGCAAATTCGGCACCATTTATCGGGTTGCTCGGTACTGTGGTTGGAATTATGGATGCGTTCTGGGCGATTGGCGAGCGTGGCTCTGCCTCACTTGCGGTGGTTGCTCCCGGAATCGCCGAAGCATTGCTTGCGACAATCGTTGGTTTGTCGGCTGCGATTCCTGCGGTGATTGCCTTTAACTGGGCATCGAATAAAGTGAAAAATATGAATGAGTTCTCAAACAATTTCATCTTAGAGTTTATCGCAAAAGCGAAAAAGGAAAACAGATAAGATGCGTCGGACTCGTTTAAGAAAAAAAGAATATGCTGCTCTTTCTGAAATCAATATTGCAAACTTGGTTGATGTTGTATTGGTGCTTCTGATAATTTTTATGATTTCAGCTCCACTTCTGCAATCAGGTATCGAAGTGAAGCTTCCGCAGACAAAAGCTGCGGTGGTTACCGATCAAGCTGAGGGGATCGTAGTGACGCTTGATGACAAGGGTGGAATTTATATTAACGACACATGGTCACGTCTTGAAGATTTCAAAACTAAAATGCAGGATGCTATCGAGAAGAAAAATACGAGTACGGTTTATCTTCGGGCTGATTCAATGGTCTACTACGGTCAAGCGATTGATTTAATAAGTCAGTTGAAAGATATTGGGATTACCGATATTGGTTTAGTCACAACCCACAATGAAAAAGCGAAAAATTAGCAGGACTTGGTATGAAACGAGGAATTATAATTTCTGCTGTTTTGCATCTTCTGATAATATCAGCAGTTCTGTTTTCGGCACCATTTACAATTCAGAAAAAGCCGTTTGATTTTTCACAGGTTATAAAAATAAATGCAGTGGCAGCACCAGAGACATTTGCAAGTAGCCCTGCACCGATTGAAGATATTATTATTCCTGATGCGATACCAGATGACGAACTGTTTGATATTCCGATAGACGACCCAACTTCGATAGATAAGCCTGTTGTAATAGACAAACCAAAGCCGAAGAAAAAAGATAAGCCTAAACCAAAAAAAGATAAAAAGAAAAACACTCGTAAACAGACCAACAAAACCAAGACTCCTCCAAATGAAGCAAAAACAGGTACAAACAAAGGGAAAGAAGTTGAGACGACATCAGGTTCCCCATTTGCCGGTGCTTCGGTAGACAATGCTTCGTTTGATTATCCGTACTGGTTTACTTTAGCAAGTAATAAATATATAAGAAATTTCCGTAAAACTGTTTCTATTCAAGGTACCGTAACGCTAAAAATATTTTTTGAAGTAATTGAGTCAGGTAAGATTATTAAATATGAAATAGTAGAATCATCTGGTATTGCAAATGTGGACAGAGATTGTCTTGCTGTTTTTGAGAGAATAGGTTCTTTCCCGCCTTTACCTAAAGAATTTAGAGATGGATATATTGGTATAACTGTAACAATAGAATATTAAACGAGGTTTATGTGAATAAATATTTAGTAGTATTTTTACTCTTGCCATTGATTGCTATTGCTCAAGACAGAGCTGACTATGAATTAGGTTGGACAGTTGGAAATATTGAAGTAGAACCGACTCCTGTAGGTGTTGACGAGATGAAATATATCGGAAATCAATATATCACCCGTGATGATTCCACTCTTATGAATTATGTAACTCGCATTGTGCAGAACGATATAGATTTCCATGCTGATTTCCAGTTTGTAGGGATTGACTCTTTTTATATGAAAATGTATGAAATGAAAGAATTAGACATTTTAGGTTGGCAAAGACTAGGTGCTGATTATTTGGTGAAACTTGAGGCGGAGTTCCCTGCCAATAAAATTCGGGTCAGATGGAAACTGTACGATGCTATCCGTCAGCAGATGATTACCAAAGATGTCCTTGTCCGAAAAAAGTCTAACTGGCGTGTGTTAGGTCATGAAATTGCCAATCAAATTGTAAAGAGTCTTACCGGTGAAGATGGAATCTTTCTAACAAAGATTGTATATGTAAAAAAAATTGGTGACGGTAAAGAAATTTTTATCGCTGATTACGACGGTGCTTCGGAAATACAATTGACCAACACAGGTGTATTAAACCTCTCCCCTTGTTATTCTCCGACATCTAACGAAGTATTTTTCACATCGTTTTTAGAAGATGACCCAAAACTTTTTAAAGTAAATGTAAATTCAAAAAAGATGACTAAGGTAGCAGAGTTTAAAGGAATCGTCGCGGCACCATCTATTTCCCCCGATGGTGATAAAATAGCCTGTGTACTTTCAAAAGATGGCAACTCGGAAATTTATGTTTTAGATATCAAAGGTAATATTATCAAACGTCTGACAAAACACCGTTCGATAGATTCTGCTCCGACATGGTCGCCTGATGGACAGATGATTGCCTTTTCGTCAGATCGCTCCGGTTCACCGCAACTATATATTATGGATTCCGATGGGTTGAATTTGCATCGATTGACTTATCAAAGCAGGTATAATGATTCGCCAATTTGGTCAGCACGAGGTGACAGGATTACATTTGTAAGCCGTACCAAAGCAGGTCGCTTTGACTTGGCATCGATTGACACATCGGGGACACAGTATAAAGTCTTGACTGAAGTTGGTATGAATGAAAACCCTCATTTTTCCCCTGATGGGAAACATATAATTTTTAGTTCGACACGTTTGAGTTCGGGAGATATTTACACGATGGATATAACAGGGCGAAATCAACGCAGGATTACCCGAAATGGGAAAACGACTAACCCAAATTGGGGACCGATGAAGTAGGAGTTGATTATTGAGATACAGATATCTTAGATAGTCGAGTCTGCATAGCGTCCCTTTTAAAAAGTAATATTTATTTGACAAATTCGTTATTTTTTTCGTCTATAAGGAAAAGTTATATACGGAGAGGAGCAATGAAAAAATATCTTGTTTATTTAATATTACTAATCATTATCCAATCAACTGTTACGAAAGCTCAACAATTTAGTCTTGATCTTTCATTAGAAAAACAAAATTATCTATTAAATGAAACTATATGGTTAGACGCATCTCTAACAAATATTTCAACAAGTCCTCTAAATACTGATGGGATTTCCGCTCCAGAACATGGAGGGCTTACTCTGAAAATTATAAATGAATCAGGTGAATTATTGGATTATACTGGTCCGCAATGGAACATTGCTTATGATGGTGTTGGTTATTACTTATTGGAACCCGGCGAAAAACAATATAATAGTTTTGGATTAAATTATCTATATGGGGTCTCACAAGGTGATCTTGACTTTACGATTTTAGGCATGTACTTTCCTCAGATTCCAGTTGGTAGCTACACTATAGAGGGAACTTTTGAAGGTATCACGTCTAATATTTTATCATTTAATGTTATTGAACCATCAGGTGATGAAAAAGAAGTTTTTGATCTTCTAGTCGCAGGTTGTTCATTATGGAGCAACAGCGATAGGGTCCCAGCAGGAAATAAGTTTCAAGAGATTCTTGATAGATTCCCTAATACAGTATATGGTGAAACATGTTTCCACTTAGCTAAGACAAATCTTGGAACACTTGAGGGCATGGAATTGACTAAACAAAAACTTGAACGATTTCCAAACTCTGGTTCTGCTATAGGATGGCTAAATGGAATTATATATTATTTAGATAAGAGTGAAAAAGAAGCAGTTCTCAATCAAGTAATTATAGATAATCCAAATTCTCGTGCTGCAAAGTTTGCAAAAAAGATTCAAGATGAACTGATGCTTGAAAAAAAGGTGGAAAAATAAAGTGTACTCTAAATTTGTCTTACCTGTTTCTGTTCTGGATTCAACGTGCCAAGCACGGAAAGGAGGTGTGGGGATTCGGTTGTTTTAAAGGATTGAATTTGTCAGGTCTCGGACACCCATTGAGTGTGAAAGACCTGACCTACGATTTGTCAATGTCAGAACCACTAAAGAGCTTTAAAGCTCGTTGGATTCTGACCTACTTTTTTGAGGTAAGATTAGTTTTTATTCATCCAAGAATAATAAAGCTTGTATAAAGTACAGAAACAGTTGAAATAATGCCTTTTTTATATTGACGATTATCCGCGTATAGTGTAGATTAGGCACACGAACGCAAATATAATATAACTTTTAACTCCTTTGTATAGGGGAAGATAAAATGAAAAGATTTGGATTTTTAACCGTAACAGCAGTAACATTGCTTTCTATTATGTTATTGACCTCTTGCGGACCTGACAAACCACCAATCGTTGAAGAAGTACCAGTTGTCGTAGATACCACCCCTCCACCTCCACCGCCACCACCTCCACCACCTCCTCCTCCACCACCAAAAGTGACTATTGAACAGTTCCAAACAGTTTATTTTGATTTAGACAAACATTCACTTCGCACAGACGGCAAAGTTGCTTTAGATGTTAACTATGCTTTGTTAAATGAGTTCCCTGATGCCATCATGAAAATTGAAGGGCATTGTGATGAACGTGGTACAGTTGAGTACAACTTGTCGCTGGGTGAAAAACGTGCTAAAGCTGTTATGGATTATTTAACAGGTCTTGGTATCAATGCCAACCGTTTGTCTATTATTTCATACGGTAAAGAACGTCCAAACGATAACGGTCATAATGAAGCAGCCTGGTCTAAAAACCGTCGCGCTGAATTCCGTATCGTCTCACAATAAATCATAAGGAAAATACTTATGATCAAACAAAATTCACTTATAACCGCCATCTCTTTGATGGCGGTTATATTTATAGCTACTTCATTCTCAGGTTGTGTTACATCTCGTCATATTGACGAATTGAAAGCAGAACATAGAGAGATGAAAACTGTTGTTGCAGAGTCCGGCAACAAAATTGATAAGATGGAACAGTTGATTTCTGAAAGTACGGATGCATCGAAAAAGCTTCGCAACGAGATGTCTGGTTCTACCGATCAACTACAAGAACAAATGGATGCCCTTTTAGAAAACTACAACGAGCTTCTTCGTATTGTGCAACTTATCAATACGCAGGTTCATTCTAAGAGAGTTATTCTAGGCTCTGTTGGTCAAACTACTGTTACGAACCAACCGGTTGAAACTAACAATGCAACTGCTCCTGTCGAAGTTGTTCAAAAACCTTCGGTTGATTGCGGTAACTTGTATGATGATTCGTTTGTGCTTTTCCGTTCTGGCGAAAAATATGATGAAGCAATCGCAAGTTTTAATACGTTTATTGAATCATGTCCTGACCATGCATCGGTAGAAAATGCCCATTACTGGATAGGTGAATGTAATTACGCCTTGGGGAAATATGTTGATGCTGCCGACAAGTTTGATTATTTGCTTAAGAATTTCAAGGAAACGGTCAACGCAAGCAGAGCATTATATAAACTTGCTCGATGTAAACAGGAACTTGGGAAAAACAAAGAAGCCAAGAAATTATTTCAAAAGCTGATTGATGAATACCCTGAGACTCTTGAAGGTTCTCAAGCGAAAGATTTGATTAAAGATTTATAATGTCACCGAATAAAATACAATTACGTATAGCTGCCCCGACCGGTCCAACAAAAACCGGGCGGGGTTTTTATCAATTAGATGAAGAGTCACTCTTTGTGCAGATTGGATTGTTCACAGAGAAAAAACATTTCTTCAACTATTTGGAAAATGAAATTGTCCTTTTTGATTTAGACCGTATGGGTCAGCTTATTTTTATAGAGGTCAATAAAGCAAAACGTCATTGGGTAATTGATGACAATTTAACTGCTCCCAAAAATGCTGAAGTAGCCGATCTGCGTTGGTTGAATTTCCGAGAGCAACTTCCTAGTTGTGAAATTAAAACCGATGCTGATTCTCAGATTTTGAAAATTGAATTTAAAGAAAACCCAGAACCAATGTATTTCATTCTCTCTGAATCTGTTATTGCCGAGACAGACCAAGAGCATTTGCTTACGGCAGTATGGGTAACATCGTATGACGAAGATGCCGGCGGTCAGCATATCAAACGTTTTCGTAGAACGCAACGACGCGCGGATTCATACCTCGATTAGTTTCACAAATAAAACTCACTAGTTGACATAACATATACAAGATTGTTACTTTATCATTATGGCAAAAGCTGACAAAGCAATTCCGAAAGAATATAAAAATCTTATAGAAGAAATTTCAAAACATAATCAATCGTATTATGTGCAGGACAGACCTGAAATTTATGATGCTGAATATGACAAGCTGTATGACAGGTTGCTGGAAATCGAAAGTCAGTATCCTGAGCTTGTATCAGAGAAGTCACCATCGCAACAAGTTGGTGCGACACCATCAAAACGGTTCCCCCCGCTGACGCATCGGGTGCCTATGTTGTCATTACAAAAAGTTACAACGTATGATGAGTTTTTAGAGTTTGATAACGGACAAAAAATCTGCTTGAGACAAATGAAGATGTTGAATATATCACCGAGCCAAAGTTAGATGGTCTCGCGATTGAGTTAGTCTATGAGCATGGGGTTTTCATGCGAGGTTCGACACGAGGTGATGGTACAGTTGGTGAAGATATCACAAACAATATTAAGACGATAAAAAATATTCCGCTCAAGCTTTCTGACCGAACGGCAAAGATGTATCCCCTTTTGGAAGTACGTGGTGAAGTGATTATGAAGTTGTCAGCATTTGACAAGCTCAACGCAAAATTGGAAAGCGAAGAACTTCCGTTGCTTGCTAACCCTCGCAATGGTGCCGCTGGATCGCTTCGTCAGTTGGATGCCAGTATTACAGCATCGCGACCGCTTACATTTTATGCTTATGGAATTTCGGATTCAAATTTAGACAAGTTACCAACACAGCAAAAAGTGATCGAGTTTCTTTCCGATGAAAAGTTTTTGATTAACGATTTAATTTATGTCGGTGAGTCATCGCATGAGGTTCAAGTTATCTTTGGGAATCTAGAAAAAGTAAGACCTGAGTTAGATTACGAAATCGACGGCATGGTTATCAAAGTTAATTCGTTTGAGAAACAAGAAATACTAGGACAGATAGCACGCGCTCCAAGGTGGGCGGTTGCCTGGAAGTTTTCTGCGGAGCAGGCTGAAACGTTACTTGAAGATGTCGAGTTTTCTGTTGGACGTACAGGGGTTGTGACGCCAGTGGCGAAGCTACGACCTGTCAAGGTTGGCGGGGTGACTGTCTCGAACGCATCGCTGCATAATGAAGATGAATTAAAAAGCTTGGATATATATATTGGTGATATCGTTATCGTTGAAAGAGCAGGAGATGTAATACCAAAAGTTATACGCGTTAATTTGGAGAAGAGAAAAGGAAGCAGGCGATCAATCTCCTTTCCGAAATCTTGCCCATCATGTGGTGAAAAGATATATCGCCTTGAAGATGAAGCCGCTTATCGGTGTGTGAATCTTTCCTGCCCTGCACAACTTGAGGGGCGGATATTTCACTTCGCATCTAAAGGCGGGTTTGATATTGTAGGGCTCGGGGACAAACTTGCTCGTCAGTTGATTGATGAAGAGATGGTAAAAGATTTATCGGATATTTACTATCTCACCAAAGAAACACTACTTCCTCTTGAACGCATGGCTGAAAAAAAAGCTGACAACCTGCTTGGACAAATAAATAATTCAAAAGAAACGATACTTCCGAAAGCAATTTATGCATTAGGAATAATCGGTGCGGGTGAATCGGTTGCTCTACTGCTAGCAGAACATTTTGTATCGTTTGCTAAACTACAGGATGCAACACTAGAAGAGTTAACGGAGATTTCAGGCGTTGGTCCAAACATCGCCATGAACATCGTAGAGTTTTTCAAAAGTGAATCAAACCAAAATATGCTTGCAAAGATGGTTTCGGCGGGAGTACTTTTCCCTGATTATGTAGATAAGAAATCTTCGCAGCTGTTTAAAAACAAAACATTTGTTATCACCGGAACATTGTCAAAACCGAGAAACCATTTCAAAAACATAATTTTAGATAATGGTGGAAAAGTATCCGGCTCGGTATCATCGAGTACAAATTATCTCTTAGCAGGTGAAAACGCAGGTTCTAAACTTGTAAAAGCAAAAAAGTTAGAAATTGAAATCCTTGAAGAACAAGCATTTACCAAACTAATTTCATAATACTTCCTATTTCTTGACCTAAATCAAAGACATTATTAGCCTATATTCCGTTTATATGGATAACTTTAAGATAGGAGTTATGTATGACTTTTTATATGAAAAATTTTGTTTTTGCTTCGTTGATATATTTAGGACTGGCTGTCATTTTCGGCATCCTCAATGGCATTGCTGATATTGGGTACTTTGGCGTTTTTGCACATACTCATTTTAATCTACTTGGTTTTATGTCGATGATTATTTTTGGAATCGGCTATTTTATCCTACCTCGTTTTAATGGCGTTGATCTCAGGTTTGAGTCATGGGTTGCAATTCATTTTTACCTTGGTAATATTTCTTTGGTCGGTATGGTTGCTTTTCGAGGAATGCAAGTAGCTACCGGTGAAGATATTTATATGATCCTGTTTATAATCTTTGCTACCCTCCAAGCAATTTCAATCTTTATGTTTATTATCAATGTTTGGCTGACCCTCTCCCCTAAAAAAGTTGACACTGTAACGCCAGAACAAAAAGAACCATCACAACCTCTGCCAACTGCAAAGCCAATAGTTTCAAACCAGCATTCGTTTGTTGTTGATGAGTCCACCATGCCGAATATGTCGGTGACACCAGATACAAAAGTGTCGGACTTAATTGACAGGCTTCCATCGCTACAGCAGGTACTAATCGATAGCGGATTGTTGTCGCTACAGATGCCCGGACATATTGACAAGGTTCGTCAGATGGGTATCACGATTGGTATGGCAGCCGCCAATCATTCGCTTGATCTTGATGGTATGATTTTAAAAATTGAGACGGCATTACAAGGAAATGGGTTTACGACAAAGCCTGACTTTGACAATATGACAGACTCTATTGGGGATGCATCATCAGTTGATGAGAATACTCTCATCGGTGAAGTAATCGCAAACTTTCCCAAGTCTACTGATGTATTTCAAAAGTATTTTGGTGGTGGCTGTTTTGATTGCCCGGGTCAGACTTATGAGTCAGTTGACATGGCTTGTCGGATTCACAATGTAGATACACAACAATTTTTGAAAGAGTTACACGAAGCAATCGGGTAAGAAAATAAATTAGACATCACTGAAGCAACTACGAAGCATCACTGAAGCAACTACGCACGACATGAGAAAAATGGCAGACTTTAACTAGTTTGCCGTTTTTTTATGTGGAATATAATTGTAATAATATCTTGAAATTGTCGGGTTTCTCGATTATGAAATCTGACGATTTCCAACCAACGGAACCCGACCTACGAATTTATATTATATATAGAAAAGTCAGGTCTCTTAAAAGACCTGACCTACAAAACTAATTGAAATAGAAACCCACTAATTTTACTGGGTCCCTGGTCAAGCCAGGGATGGTTTACTGATAAGAATTTACAATTAGTTAAAAATAAATTACAATTATGCGTCGAGGTTCTTTTCGATGCTTTTCATAAGTTTGGTTAGTTTGTCAACTTTTTTCTCAATCTTCTGAAGATCGGTTTCTTTGGCGAGATTAAGTTTTTTGACAACTGAGGCGATTTCTTTTTGTGTTTTGTCGGCACCTTTGGAAATCTTATCCCTGATATCAGCTGTTGATTTTTCAGCTTTTTCAAGCATTTCCATAATTGCTTTTTTACGATCCGATTTGTCTAGATCACCACGTTTAATCAGATCATCAATAATTTTTTCAGCCTTCGCTTTGGTTACATGGAATGCACCGATGGAGGCTAATACTGTGTTTTTTAATACTGACATAGATTTATCTCCTCCTAAAGAGATTAATTTTTTAAATAAATTCTTTGAATCTGAATCATCTTGCCAAGAGGTTGATTCTGTCACCAGTATCCGTCCAAGTACTTCGGTAGTAATATCATCGCCTGTCGATGTGTCGAGAACTTGTACTTCGATACCCTGTTTGACCATCATACCTAAATCGACTTGGGTAATGGTTCTGCTCTTTTCAATATCATAGAGCCGTCTATTTTTGTATCGTTTTATCAGTCTCATATTATATTATAGTGCATCGCACAATAAAAGTCAATAAAAAAAACAGCCATGGGGCTGTCTTACTCATTCGATATATCTTAAAATTTTCCGGTAGACATCAGCACTATATTGACGATCTCAAGTAACCTTTCGCAGGAGAAAGGTTTTTTAATAAACATATCACCGCCGGATTTAAACGAACGACCCATATCGTCGGCTTTATCTTTCCCGGTTAAGAAGATAACCGGTACATCATAAAAATCAGGTATTTCTTTCAGATTCTGACAAATGGTATAACCGTCCATACCGGGCATCATGATATCTAATAAAATTACATCAGGTTTATAATTCTTGGCTTTTTCAACAGCAACACCAGGATTGTTTTCTGTCAGAACTTGAAAGCCATGTTCGGTGAGAAAAGTCTCAACGATTTCTGTAATTTCTTCTTCATCGTCAACGATGAGAACTTTTGCTGTATTTAAATCAAGTTTGTAAGACATACAGAATTATTTCTTTCAATTTGTGCTCGTTACATAAAGTATCGGGTTGTATGTGAAAAACCTTTAATCTACCTGCATTGTATCTAAAATCAGAGCTACCATACTTACTAATTGTTGATTGGCAAATGGTTTCCGAATAAATGACGAACCACCTTTGGCAAAAACTCTTCCTTTATCTTCACCTGCTGCTTGACCACTTAGGAAGACAATCGGGATTTCACTTAATTCCGGATTGTTCTTTATCTGTTCAGTTGTATCGTAACCATCTTGTCCGGGCATAGTAATGTCCATAAATATCAGATGCGGTTTCACCTCTGATGCCATTTTCACACCATCGATACCATTGTTAGCGACAGAGACTAAATGTCCTTCTTTTGATAAAATTTGATGAATCAAAGTAGTAATCATCTCATCATCGTCAATAATCAAAATCCGTTTTTTATCTGTATCATTTTCTTGCATATTAAATTCCTAACGAAAAGTAGCCCACTTACATATTCATACTTCTAAAGATAGTATCGACAGTAGGAACAGAACTTTTAATATAAAATTAAATTTATATTTAATAACGATTTAGCTCTATTTTGGCTCTTTTTAATTGCTAAAATCAGTGAAAAATCCTATCCTGTCGGTATGAATCAGTCAAAAGGAAATAAAATAATAGTCCGCAATCGTAAAGCCTGGCATGACTATGAGATAACTGCAACGCTTGAAGCAGGTATATCTTTGCTCGGAAGTGAGGTTAAATCGCTGAGGGATGGCAAGGTGAATATTTCTGATGCATATGCTGAGATCAGCGATGGCGAAGTTTTGCTGAAAAATCTGCATATTTCACCATATAAGATGTCTGCGGAAAATAATCATAATCCTTTACGGGTCAGAAGACTTTTACTTCACAAACGTGAGATTCGGAAGCTCAAGGCAAAAACTGAGCAAAAAGGGATGACTTTGATACCACTTTCGATTTATTTAAAAGGAAAAGTGTTTAAAATCGAACTCTCGCTGGCTATCGGACGTAGAAAGTATGACAAGCGTGAGGTTATTGCCAAAGCTGATGCTGCTCGAAAAATGCAGTCTGCCATTAAGAAAGATATGTAGTTTATATGCGTAAATTTTTAATTATTGCTTTTATATTATCTGTACTGCCCTCTTTTTCAAGTGCATCGGATGTCAAACTTTTGATTTCCGGAGCTGAGGAAAAAGTTGAGGCATTCAAAAAAAATGATATTCATTATGTTTCGTTTTCTGAAATTGTTGAATTGGTCGGTGGGACTCTTGACTGGAAAATACTCGGGCATACAATCGAGTTTGTCGAAGACACCAATCATTTTTCGTTCGTCATCGGTTCGCCATATATAGAACGGAATGATTCTCTGTTTAATATGACTTATCCTGCTTTGTATAAAAAAGGTAAACTGTTTGTTCCGACTGAAACTTTTATTCGGTATTGGGATGAAGTTATTTTACAAAAAGTTATCTGGGATTCCGAGTCGAAGACGATTCGAATCAATTCGGAATATTTTAATGTGACCGATATTAGTTGTTCTAAAAAAGCAAATGGTTTGCTCATAGAAGTTTTTCTGACATCTGCGTTGGCATATGATGTTTTTGTCACCGAGGGGAACTGGATAAATATTTCGATCCGAGATGGTATAATGAACCGTTCGCAGATTCAGTCACGGATGAATTCTAGGTTGATGTATAAGTTGAAAACTCATCAGCAAAACACTACCGGGCAGGTATCTATTCGTCTGAAAAGAAAAGTCGATAAGTGGCATCATAAGTTCCAGAGCAATCCGCCTCGGATACAAATTTCGATTTCAGATACCGATTTTGAGATGGACCCGATTGACACTCATCCGACAATAGGACCTGACACAAAGATTGATGTTATCGTTATTGACGCCGGGCATGGCGGTAGAGATTATGGTGCGATTGGACAGAAAAACTTGCGGGAAAAAGATGTCTCGCTCGGCATAGCAAAAGAACTTGCCAAGATGATTCGCAAAGATAAACAGTTCAAAGTTATTATGACACGTGATAGAGATAAAACAATGACGCTTGAAGAACGAGCAAAAATAGCCAATGAATCTTCATGCGACTTATTTATTTCGATCCATGCTAACGCATCGCCGAAAAAACATGTACGAGGGTGGAACGTTTTCTTCTTGGCTCAAGCAAGAAATGATTCGGCACGGTCGGTAGCTCAATTTGAAAACTCTGTGTTCCTCCGAGACCAAGCACCTGAGAGTACTATAGATGAAGCACCTATGGTAGACTACAACGACCCGATATTAGGTATCATCAATGAAATGATTATGACTGAATTCCAGATGGAATCGCATGACTTTGCGATTATGGTTGACAGAGAGTTTCGGAAACAACTGAAGATTCCATCACGGGGTGTTGATCAGGCAGGATTTTTTGTGTTAAATAAAGTGTATGCACCATCGGTACTTTTAGAAGTTGGGTTTATTACAAACAAGCAGGAAGAGAAACTTCTTAAGACTAAAAAATATCAGAAGTCAGTTGCCAAAGCTGTCTACAATTCTATTAAAAGATTCAAGTCCAAGTATGAAAGCAACTAGACTATTATGAATACAACCACGACTGATAGAACTGCCCCGATAGGAATTTTTGATTCCGGTGTTGGGGGGTTGACTGTGCTCAAAGAAATTTTAGAACTGTTACCATTTGAAAATTTTGTTTATTTTGGTGATGTTGGACGAACCCCGTATGGTGGTCGGTCAAAAGAAATTATCACACAGTTTACCAAGCAAGATATTGCTTTTTTGAATGAGCAGAAGGTCAAATTTATAATTTGTGCCTGCAACACTGCATCATCGACTGCTCTTCCCGACATTTGCAAGGACTATGATATAGAAATTATCGGCGTGATTGAACCGGGTGCTAAAGCTGCAGTCAAACAAACGCAAAATGGAAAGATCGGAGTTATCGGAACCAACGCGACGATAAATTCCAACGCCTATGCAAGTTATATGCATGCGATTGATCCAAAGCTCAAAGTGTTTTCGCTCGCATGTCCGTTGTTTGTGCCGCTTGTTGAAGAAGGGTATATCGACAAGGAAGCAACTTATTTGATTGCTCGTGATTATTTGCAGACGATGAAAGATGTTGGTATCGACACTTTGGTTTTAGGATGCACCCACTACCCTCTTTTACGAAATGTCATCACCGACATTATGGGTGATTCGGTGCGGTTGATTGATTCGGGCGAAGAGAGTGCCAACGAATCATTCAGAAGAATTACGACCACAGAACTTATCCATCCGAACGGCTCGCAGGTTCCATCACCGGAAGGTGATTTAAAATATTTTGTCTCCGATGTACCCGAGAAGTTTTCATCGGTGGCATCACGATTTATGGGACGAGAGATTAACAATATTGCTCGAGTTGATATTAGTAAGTATTAGAACTCTGCGTTGCTGAGCTTACCGAATGATGATTGATAATAAACAGATAATACTATTTGATGGGGTTTGTAATCTCTGTAATAAGCTTGTTAAGTTTATTATCAAGAAAGATAAGCATGCCAAGTTTAGATTTGCTTCTATACAATCAACAGCAGGACAAAAATTACTCAGACAACACAACCTTCCATTAGATGACTTAGAATCTTTTGTACTCATCATAGATAATATCTATTTCTTGAAATCATCAGCAGGGTTACATATTTTAAAAGAGTTGGGAAGTATTTGGAAACTGTTTTATATTTTTATTATTATTCCAATTGTATTGAGAGATTTTGTGTATGATAGGATTGCAAATTCACGGTATAAAATATTCGGTAAGCAAGATAGCTGCATGGTTCCGACGGCAGAGTTAAAAGATAGGTTCCTTTCGTAGAGAACTAGCCTGCCTGTTCCGTGTAGGACATGCACGTATGGAAAAAGATGAGATTGCTATTGTGATAAGGTTGCGACTATATTTTATAAATAATTAGAACTTGAAAATTGGAAATATATTATGCAGTTGGTTTTAGCGACAAATAATCAAGACAAAATTAAAGAGATGCGTAATCTTCTCGATGACCTACCTATAACAATCATGACCTGTGATGATTTTTTAGAGTTTCCTGATGTCGAAGAAACAGGCACAACCCTTGAGGAAAATTCTCTTTTAAAAGCAAAAGCAATATTTGACTTTACCGGTCTTCCCGCTTTAGCCGATGACACCGGACTTGAGGTTGATGCTCTTGATGGCGCTCCTGGTGTTTACTCATCTCGATATGCTGGTGAAGATGTTACTTACGAAGATAATAATAAAAAGTTGATAACTGAATTAACAGATGTCCCTCAAGAAAAACGAACAGCACGGTTTCGATGTGTCATGACTATCTGTTGGGATGAGAACTCTGTTGAGACAGTCGATGGTGTAGCTGAGGGCTTTATAGCCGAGAGTTTGGGTGAGACAAAAGGATTTGGGTATGACCCGGTATTTTATCACCCACAGTCGCAGAAGCTCTTTTCTGAAATGACGATTGATGAAAAAAATGTTGTATCTCATAGAGGATTGGCTCTGCAGGAAGTTCGAACTTTACTTATTAATAGATTAAATAAAAACGTATAAAAAGGCAGATACATAATAATATCTGCCTTTTTAAATATATAGAAATATGTTTAAACTGAGAGAGTGACTGCTTCGTTATAGGCTGAATCACAACTAGAGATAACAATATGAGATGCCAGTTCTGCTTTTTTGTATAAGTCATTTGCTTTTTTGAAATCACTATTATTATACGCCTGAACCGCTTGATTGGCATAAGTATGTACGTCATAATGAGGAGCTTCGACATCTTTGAATTTATCTAACTCCGTATATTTCTTTTGACCATTTCCGTAATACCACTTTCCAAAAGCACATTCATGATTTGTCGTGAAAACCCAAGTGTTTGCATCATGCCTTCCGTCAATTATATTTTTCAACTTACTCATATCAAAAGCATGGTCATTTTGTGCAATCTTAAACATAGAAAGTCCACCGCCTTTTATTTCGAACTGTTTTACAATCTCTTTCATAGTTCCTGCTTGTTCGTTTAACAGTTCGGCTGAATAAACGGAGTTGTCAACTGCAACTAAATTAGTCTTTGATAAATTCGCTATAAGCTCTGCACTCTTGCCGATATCTTCAACTAATTTTGCATGTCCGTTTGAGGCAGATGAAACTTGTTCAATCTTAAGCATCACTTGGTTGGTTATGTCTTCAATTTTCGTTAAACTTTCACCTGCTTTATCGGCAAGCGATGTTCCCTGATTAACTTCTTCAATACCAACTTTCATAACTTTAACAGTCGTAGAAGTTTTATCCTGAATTTCATTTATCATTCCAGAAATTTCTCCGGTAGCTTTACCGGTACGTTCGGCAAGTTTACGAACTTCATCTGCGACAACCGCAAAACCTCTCCCCTGTTCTCCAGCTCTGGCAGCCTCGATGGCAGCATTTAAGGCAAGAAGATTTGTCTGGTCAGCAATATCATCGATGACATTAATTATCTCGCCGATTTGTTCCGCTGATGTTGCCAAGCTACTAATATTATTAGATGACTCTTGTACTGATTTTGCTATTTTGTGCATGCCTTCAATTGTTTGTTCTACTATCTGTTTTCCGTCTGTGGCAAAACCTGATGCTGACTTTGCTAACTCGGTAGCATCGCTGGTGTTCATAGTTGATTCCGTGATAGTTGCATTCATCATTTCAACAGCAGATTCTATCTCATTGAAATGCGTGTTCTGCTTTCTGGTACCCACTGATGATTGTTCGGCGGCTGTAGTAATCTTGGCCGTTTCCGATGCGAGTTGGAACGTATTATCAGCGATTTTCCGTACAATTTCGTTTAAGTTGAAAATCATAGTCTTAAACGAATGGCCTAAGACATCCTTTTCAGATTTTGGCTCTATCGAAACCAGTAGATTTCCTTTGGTGATATCTTGCGAAACTCTTGAAAGCTCTTTGATATATTCAATAAGCTGTTTAATCGATTGTAATAATTTACCGATTTCGTCGTCAGATTTGACTTCGATAATTTGATCAACTTCACCTGATGCTGCTTTTGTCATTTTTTCTTGTAGCTCTGAAATAGGTCTAAATATATTTTTATTTAAAAATAGAATCATGCCACCAATAATGAGTAATGCACCAAAGAGTCCAAGTAATATAATATTTCGTGAACTTGCGTTAATTGAGTCAATCATACTCTGTTCGGATTTAACGATTTTCAGACCGCCAAGATTATTTTCAGAGTCCTCATCGTGGCATTCGGTACAGCTTCCAACGTTGAGATACGGTTTATAGGTAATTAGCATTGGGATGTTATTGATCTCTTTATTAACTCTGAGTTCTTTGCCGGTGTTAAACACTTTGGTCCATTCCAGGTCAGATGACAGTTTGTTTAAAAGATTATTGTTTGTAGTGCGAGCAATAATTTTTTCTGCGTTGATTATTGAGATTTCCTGAACGAGTTCTTTTTCTAAGAACAGTTCGATGAGAGGTTGGATCTCTTCGTTCTCGCCGCTCCTCATAATCGTTTCAATATTTTTTGATAGAGCAAATTGTATTGTCGCGGCATTGGAATTATACATATTTTCAAGAGATGTTTTTTGAGATTGATAATTAATATATGAGATTGCACCAAGTACCAAAATAAGCGAAACGACAATAAACAGAATTACTTTTTTCTTAATAGATAGTTGCATTTTTTACCTTTTTTCCCATGTTGTTTTTTTATTTTATCGGAACAAGTACTAATTAATTGACTAGTTTAGACATTATTGTTTTGATAATGTTGGATTTAGATATGCTGATTTATTATTATTTCAATTTGAAACGTTGATAATAAAAAAACAGGCTATATATACATACAGCCTGTTTGAAATTATTCAATTTTATAAAAGTTTATAGTTTTGCTGCGACAGCTTCACCGATTTCAAGGGTTGTGTTGGAACCACCCATGTCGTAAGTGCGGACTTTCTCTTCAGAAATAACTTCAGAGATAGCTTTTTCAAGTTTTGCAGCCATGTCAGTTTCGCTAAGCCAGTCAAGCATCATCTTGACAGTTAAAAGCATGGCAATTGGGTTTACTTTATACATGCCGGCATACTTTGGTGCGGAACCATGGGTAGGTTCGAAGACGGCATATTTTCGCCAATGTTTCCAGAGGAAGCAAAGCCTAAGCCACCGATAAGTTGGGCACATAGGTCGGAGACAATATCACCAAACATATTTGATGTTGCGATGACTGAATAGTTCTGTGGATTTTTGACAAGCCACATACACATAGCATCGATGTTTGTTTCCCAGAGTTCGATATCTGGATAATTTTTGGCAACTTCTCGCGCGGTACGTACCATGAGTCCTGAGGTTTCTCTGATGACATTTGGTTTTTCAACTATAGTCACTGAAGTACGACCAGTTTTTTTAGCATATTCAAAAGCAGCAGTCACGATAGAACGACAGCCTTCACGAGAGAATACACGCATCGAGATTGCGATATCTTCATTGGCTACTTTATCAAAACGATCTAATTTTTTACTGTTTGCTTTGATTGAGTCACGCAAGCTTTGTGGAAGGGGATGGAATTCTAAACCTACGTAAAGACCTTCGGTGTTTTCTCTGAAGACAACGATGTCAATATCATCTCTGTAGTTGAGTGGGTTACCCACATACGCTTTACATGGGCGTAAGTTGGTGGCGAGATTAAACTCTTGTCTCATGCGAACGATTGGAGATGAATAGACATGCCCTTTGCCTTGTAGTTCAGGGATAAGTTCGTTTTCTGCTTCTTCTTTTGGAAGTGAAGTGATTGCTCCAAAAAGAGCACAGTCGGTATTTTTCATTAGGTCGATAGTTCTATCCGGCAGAGGGTTTGCTTCCGCTTTCCAGAATTCCCATCCGATATCGCCATGGATATACTCAGCATCAAGTTCAAGTTTATCAAGAACAATTTTTGCAGCTTCCATAACTTCGTTGCCGACACCGTCGCCGGGTAGCCAGGCGATTTTGTATTTTGCCATAATTTTGTAATACTCCTCAGTATTTTTTATATGCTAAATGTAAAATTAAACAGATGTGTTGTACCTAAATCATTAGAGTACGGCACAAATGCATAATCTATTTTTATATTTCTTTTAATAAATGTTGCTCCGGCAGAAAAATCTTTTGTATCGTAATTGAACATGTAGCCAGCTCGAACTTTCAAGAGTTCATGCACGTCAGCTTCTGTTCCAAGGTGCAGTTTAAATTCATCATCAACAATAGCAAAATCTATCGCACCCAAATATTTTCCATAGTAATAATTGGCTCCGACAGAATACTTTGTTGGCAGTGAAATTTCGTTTGAGTTTTCTCTGCCATCGGCAGTAAGTTGAAACGATGAGCCGAGGTTTGTCACAGCTGCTCCGAGTTGTATATTTTCTGATGTTTGGTAATGCATTCCTAAGTCGACATTAAAAGCAGAGCCTGACCAGATTTCATTTTTTTCAAAGAACCATCCGAAGGCAAAACCAAAGGAGAGTTTTTCATTTTTCAAATATGTAAAACCTGTTTTTAAAGAGACATCATGGAATTCAAATAGAGCATCGGGATCAGCAGTCGGGTTGTCTCTCTTTTCGATATCATCAACTGCGGCAAACCTTATACCACCGTGGAGATTTATTTTTGAAGAAAGAGGTGATGCAAAAAAAGCTGATTCTAGGTTTATATTTTCCCAATACTGAGTATGCCCAAACGATGCGGTAAATTGTTTCACTGACGTTATGACAGCCGGATTATAATTAGCACCATTGACATTGTCAGCAATAGAAACAACAGCCTCACCTAATCCGGATTCTCTGGCACCATGTCCTGTTTTGAGCAGAGCTAAACCATCTTGCGATGCAGCTTGTTCGACAAGGCAAAGAGATAAGAGTAAAAGTAAGATGTTAATTTTTTTCATATTATTCCTTTAAAATAATAAGTCGAATGAAAAAATATGTTCAGAACCTTCATCTACCTTATCGGTAGAAAATGCATAATCAAAAGCGAGTCCAAGGTTATCAAGCTTGAAAAGATACCCAAACCCTGCCGTCATACTATTATCAGTATAACCTGTACGGAGTGCAAATTTTTCGTTTAAGTAATATTCAGCACCAAGATGTGCGACGAAACTCTGTTCGATATTTTTTACAAGATCAGATGCGAGTAATAATTTTCGATTTAGAAATCTTGCCGAGGCACCGATACCGATTTCTACCGGTACTTTATCAATATGGTCAGAGCCACCTGCTGTGGACGAACCATGTGCTTCCAGATAGTCATCATTGTTCCACTTATAAACTGCTTCTAAATTTCGAACAATAAGTCCTGCTCTGATATCCTGAATAGCCATAAGGTCTCTTGTTTCTCTTGAGAAAAGCTGGCTGAGATACAGAGTCACACCTAAGTCGATACCTACTGAGAAAGCTGTCATTTCAGCAAACTGTGAATGTAAGTATGAACCTTTGAACCCAAAAGACAAATATCTTTCAAATCGTTTGGAGAAAATAATAGCGATTTGATTATCTGATTGTGAAAGGTCAAAGCCTAACGGATCACCATCAGTGTTTCTTGCGACAACCGAGCCAGAGCCGGCATTAAGCCAACTGAGACCGATGACTGCATTTCCCTGGGCTGGTAGCACAAAGCTTACGTAACCTAAAGATCTGTCGAGACCCATTGAACGATACGATGTTGCAATCACAGACCTTCTGAGTGATGACATGCCAGCGACGTTATAGAAAGCTCCCGAGGCATCATTTGATAAAGAAATATATGCCGACCCCATTGCTGTCGGTCTGGCACCAATCGGAACTTGTAAAAAACTTCCTGCATAACCGGCATCACCATCATCGGCAAAGAGAGATGATGACAGGCAAAGTAGAGTCAGAAATAATAGTAAAAATATTTTCTTCATAGAATATCTCTCTTTCGTTACGGAATAACCGCAATTTTTTCCCAGTGCACATCACCGGTTCCATAGATTATTTTAAAGTAATACATACCAACGGCAACTTCGTCGCCTTTTCCATTGAGACCATCCCATGTAAACCTGTTGGTTCCAGAGGTAGGATAGATGCCCGGTGCGAAAGTCACATTGTTGACAACTCTTCGAACGAGATGCATAGCAAAGTCGTAAATTTCAATTGTTATTTCGGTTTCTTCTTTTACGACAAAATGGAAATCAACAGCACTAGAATTTACATGTGAGAACGGAACCGGAAAGGCATATACTTCGTCGGCAGGGTCTGAGACATAAAAGACTTTAGAAATCTGCTGAGGATTTGAACGCTCAAGTCTGATAGTTCTATCGCCTGTGCCAACCCATATATAGTTATCATCGACTTCGACAGCATAGACAGCGGTACCTTCAAGTAGAAGCGGAGCACCGAGTGAGTCTTCAAGTACAACGGTTGTCCAATCGTAGCCTTCCGATGTAAGTGGATCGGTGAGGGAATCAGAATGGGCGTAGATTAAGCCATTGTTTGTTGCGGCAAAAACTGTGTCTGCGGCAAAGGCAAAGTTCCATGCGAAGTCATCGTAGACATTTCCCCATAGTCGTTCATACCTAATTATCTCACCTGAGGTATCAACAACCGAAGCGGCAACACCGATTGAAATTCCAGGGAGACCGCCAAAGGTCGGGCGAGTTGATGCCCATACCCGAGCGAACGGGTCATCTGTTTTATATTGAACACCAAGGGCAGGAATCCAGTCACCTTCGATTCCGATAATAGTTGATGTAAAGTTTAAGACAGCATCGGCGGCTAGGTCTTCAGTATTCACTCTGGTGATTTTGAAATTAATACCTCTATCAAGCGAGATAGCGTAGCCATTGTCTCCACCAACAACGATAGTGTCACCGTTTATTTTAATAGTAGATAACAGGTCTGAATTAAGTGAGTCGAGTACAACGAAGGTTGTATCTATTACTGTTGTATCCTCAGCATTAGGTTCGATTGCGGTAATAATACTTTCGTAGATATGAAACGAGCTAGATGGGACAGCGTTGCCTGTGGAAAAGAAAGCACCTGAGCCAACGATAATAGTAGTATCACCTAAGAAACCGATGTCGTTAATAAATATGTTATGTAAGTATGGTATTTCAAATGTACGCCCACCATCTAGAGAATGAGCTAACATTGGGAGTGAGATTCCAACAAGTGAGTCTATTGGTTTGTTAGAAGTCCAGAGAACATTGTCGCCATTAGATAAAGTTTGTGTCTGTAGTTCTATTATTTTAGTAGTGTATAAAGTATCAGAATCAAAGACAAAATTCCGAATAGAGTCTATAGCACCTGCCGGGTCTAAAAACAATTGTACTAAACCTGAGTCAGTACCAAGGTTTAGGGTATCATCAACAACGTCGAGAGCATATACAATATTACGAAGGTTTGTCGCAGGATTTGGGTCGGCAGCATCAACAATAATTTGGCTCCAGCTATTACCGGTATCGCTTGAAACATATAGTCCACTTTCTTCGGCAGCAATATAGATACGGTCACGCATCACAGCAAAATCTGAGATCCGATGTTCAGCACCAACAAAGGCAGGGTCGTTATAAATAGAAGTAAAATTTTCACCAAAATCGGTTGAAACAGTAAGTCCGGTAGATGTGTTGTCATCGGCACTTACTTCAGTACCGATAAAAAGTTTACCGCCAAAATCTAGCAATGCGGTAACAGAACCACCAAGCAGCCCGTCGGATTCAAACTTACTGAAGGCAGTCCCTGTAAATTGATTGCCGCGAGTGAAGCCTTCAAGCCCACCATAATAGACATAACTTGAATCACCAGCACCACAAGAATCACATAGTACAATATCTGTGACATTTTTTGTAAACGGTTTATCTTTAGGTTCGGCAAAGATATATTGAAACATTCCACTTGCTGTACCTGACCATGTAAAGATAGTATCACCATGTGAAGTATCTATGGCACAAGAGAAATACCTGTTTCTAAAAGATGGTTCGATATCAGGTATATAAAACTGAAGTGAGTCTAAAGGAGATGGGAAAATCCGTTTCCAATTGTCTCCCCCATCACTGGACGCAATTAAACCACCTGCAAAGGCAGTGAAAAAGACCCAGTTATCGAATGTTGGATTGGTCTCATCGTAGTGACCGGTAATATCAAAAATTGTTCTGTCTCCGCCCCATATATATGGGATGTCATTTGGAGCAGTTTCAAAATCGACCTGGTTCCAAGTCTGTCCGTTATCATCGGAATAAGAGACACCATCGGAGATGCTTATGTTAAGCCCGACAATATTTTCATCATGATTTGTTGCTGCCCAAATCCGTTGCCCATTGAAACTCGGCATCGAATAAAAAGCAGAGATAGATGAACTGACTAATCCGTTTGTGTTATCGTATAACAACCAGGTTAGTCCTCCATCAAAAGAATAGTTTAAGCCTTCATCGGTAGCAAACCAGATAGCACCATCATGGTTGATAATATCAATCACGACATTGCTGGTATAGCCAGAATCGGGTTGATCAAAAAATTCCGGTATATCAGCAAACGAAAAGACCGGAAGGCATAAAGACACGATTAAAATGAGTAACAATTGTTTTTTTAATTTGTACACTCTTCACTCCATATAAAATAACCGTATTGTAAATGAACATACTTCGACAAGCAAACAGCTTGCAAGCTGCTCAGTATGACTTCTTGAAGTAGTTAGAAAATAAATACGGTCAATTCAAAATTTAAATTTTTCATTCTTAAGATTCTCATTTACACTCACGAAAATAGGTAATTGCACTACCAATCGCAAGTGAAATAAAGGCGGGTTTCAGATGTCTAAATTTCTACTTATTTAGAGAGAAATAGTTCCAAAAATTAGCATAAAATAAGCAGAAGAATTGATTGGAATTAAGTAAGATTAGATTAAACTATTTTCGAATGTGACTGCTTGTAATACTGAGTCGACATAGAAGTAGCTTTCCAAATGAAATGGTGCGTAAAAGAGGCTGACTTGATCTAGTTGAAAGTTGAAATCTTGTTTTTTGCTGCTGATGTTCTTTTTAAAGCGGTCTGTTTTAATAAAGAGTTCTGTCAGTGATAAAGCTTCGTTTAAAGGAAGATTTAAGGGAGCGTAGGTAGAGTTCAGTTTTGTGATTGTTTCGAGCTTAAATTGTGGATAGGCAGCCGACATTCTTTTGGTCAGTTTAAAAAGGGCATTGTAGTTCTGCACTTGAAAAGCCGGGACTACAACTCTATCTGAATTATAAATTCCACCAAAGACAGATTTGAGCGTTTTCACATCGACCCCTTTCATTGTGAAAGCCCAGAAAGGTACAAAGATGTTTTGACTGTTTTGTTCATGGATGACCTGTTGAATCGTATCAATTTCCACGCCCGGTTCAAGGTCAGTGATAACCTGACAATTCTGACAAATATAAACGAGCGATTTTTCGGGCGGTAAGTCTTCCCCACAATTATTACACCTATGTGGCACGATGGCGATTTCGCCGAGGGTGACTTTTGTAGGTTCAAATGATGCAGCCGTTTTATATTCTATAGATGTC
>JAJRSF010000018.1 GCA_024278935.1 Candidatus Zixiibacteriota bacterium | reverse complement strand
CAGGAAAAAGTGGTTACAAGGATGTAGCTATGGAGGTAGGAAATAAAATTTCAAGTTCTTCTCTTTTTCCTTTTGCCGAAAATATGGCAGAGCTTTACTCGGCTGCTGATATCGTCATCGCCCGGGCAGGTGCCTTGTCACGTGCGGAAATTATCAACTGCAAGCTCCCGTCGATTCTTATTCCGTTTCCGTTTGCAGCAGGAGACCATCAGAAAAAAAATGCACTTGATTATGTCAATCGGAATATGGCACTAATGATTACCGAAGATAAACTTGACGGTATGGATATTTTAGCTAAAGCGATTTCTGTATGCGAAAGCGATGTATTTGAAAGTATGAAAAAATCTATTAGACGAGAAACAGAAAATAAAAAACCAGCTGTTGATATAATAGCAATGGATATAATAAGCCAACTTGAAGAGATGAATCTTTTACAAGAGGTAGCGTAGGAGTATGAGTGTCTCACAGCAATGATGTTTTGCAACAGGAACAATCTTTTAAAAGAGAAAAAATTATGTTCGGAAAAATTAAAAAATTATTCTTTGTCGGAATCGGCGGAGCAGGTATGTCCGGTATAGCAGAAATTTTGTTTAACCTTGGCTATGAAATAAAAGGATCCGATTCAACACCAAGTGAAATTACTGATTACCTAGATAACCTTGGAATCAAAATTTTCACAGAACATAAAGCTGCCAACCTAGATGATGTCGACGTTGTTGTGATAACATCTGCTGTTGGTGCAGAGAACCCTGAAGTTGTCGAGGCTAGACGAATTGGGCTACCGGTAATTAAAAGAGCTGAAATGCTTGGCGAACTGATGCGATTGAAATTTTCAATCGGCGTTTCCGGTACACATGGCAAAACAACTACAACATCTATGATTGGAATGATCTTACAACACGGAAAATATAAACCAACTCTTATCGTTGGCGGAATCGTTGCCGGACTAGGCACCGGTGCTGCTCTAGGCTCCGGGGATTATCTGGTTGCCGAAGCAGATGAATATGATAAATCGTTTCTCTCAATGTTCCCGTCGATGGCTGTCATTACAAATTTAGAAGCCGACCATCTTGATTGCTACGATGATGAAGAGGACCTTATCAATTCATTTGTCATGTATATGAACCGTGTTCCGTTTTATGGACAAGTTATAATTTCTGCCGATGATGCGAACTTAAATTCTGTCCGTCATCGTATCGGGCGTCCATACAAAACGTACGGTTTTGCGAATGATTCTGATTACCGAGTGCTGAATTTGAAAATGGAATCAGGTCGTACAACTTTTTCAGTCTATAAAGAAGGCGACTTACTTGGTGATATTATTTTGCGAGTACCAGGTGAATTTAATGTGATGAACGCGATGGCTGCGATTGCAACCTGTTATGAGCTTGAAGTTCCTTTTGAAATGATTGCCGATGGGCTGATGAAATTCGAAGGCGTTGGTCGTCGTTTTGAAATAATTGCTGAGGAAAATAATATACTTCTTATAGACGATTACGCACATCACCCAACAGAAATTAAAGCGACTCTTGAGACTGCACAAAAAGTATATGACCGTCGAGTGATAGTTATTTTCCAACCTCATTTGTATAGTCGCACAAGGGATTTCAGAGAACAGTTTGCTGAAAGTTTAGCAATCGCTGACATCGCCTTGCTTGTTGATATTTATCCCGCCCGTGAAAAACCTATAGCAGGGATAACATCGGAGATAATTATAAGCGATGCAAAAAAACTTGGACATACAAACTTTGAATATTTAGGTGTTAAAGAAAATGCAATTGAAAAAATTGCTCAGATAGTTAAACCGAATGATATGATTATTACAATGGGTGCGGGATCTATTACGCACATCAAACAACAAATTTTGGAACTGATAAAGAAATAAGATGATGTTACCTAAAAAAATTAAATTATCACTTATCGCATTTGTTGTCTTTGGTACAACTCTTCTGTCAGTTGTGAATTTTACGGACTATTTCAAACTGGAAATAGTCACCGTGAACGCTTCGGAATTAGATAATTGGTCAGGTAAATATAATTTGTCTGAAAATAATGCTATCACCAACCAACCTTTAGATTCACTTGCGATTGCTCTTATGAAGAAAAGCAATATTTATAAAGTTGATATAAATTATTCTTTACCGAATAAAATTGAAATTAAAACGAACCATTACAATCCATCTTGCTTTGTGCTTGATCGGTTGAGTAAAAAAATATATGGTCTCGACTCTGATGCTCGGGTAGTGGAACTTGAAAATTCTGATTTTAGCTGGGACAATCCAATCCTGACTTCGCTGACTATCACAAAACCATATGGGTTCTGCCTTGACTATCGGGTGAAAATTGTAGTGACCGAACTTGAAAAACTAAAACAACAAAATAGAGATTTATACTGCCTTATCGACGAGATTGATTTTGGAAATTCTAGTGTCTTGAAAATTTCTATTGACGGGCTTTCATATCGCTTGAAAGTCACCCATGATTATTTGCTTGATGATATACATAAATTTATAAGTTTTGTCAGTCGCTTTGACCCAAAATTAGAAAAGATAACGCTTCTAGATTTACGTTATGATGAAATGATTGTCTGCTCACAAGGAAAGAAATAAATGGCTTCTGAAAATATTTTAGCCGCACTAGATATAGGCACAACAAAAATTGTATGCGTTGTTGCTGAGATGGATGAGAATGGTGGCATCTATGTCATTGGGCATGGCGTGAGCAATTCCGAAGGACTCCGTCGTGGGATAGTCGTCGATATGGAAAAAACGGTTAAGTCGATTCGCAAAGCTGTTGATGATGCTCAGATGGTTTCGGGAACTGAAATTGATTGCGTAACAGTTGGCATAGCCGGTGAGCATATTCGTTCGATCAATAGCAATGGTGTTGTAGCAGTCTCACGATCCGATCAAGAAATTACAGCACACGATGTTGAAAAAGCTATCTCCGCTGCCAAAGCAGTTGCAATTCCTGTTGATAGAGAAATTATCCATGTCATCCCGCAAGAATATTCTGTTGATGATACCGAAGGTATCAAAGACCCGGTAGGAATGTCCGGCGTACGCCTTGAAGTGGAAGCACATATCGTGACGGCATCGATTACATCGGCGAAAAATATTATGCGTGCTTTAGAACGTTGTCGTTTGGGCGTTGACCATATAGTTTTGGAATCATTAGCACTCTCTCATGTTTTGATAACAGATGACGAAAAAGAAGATGGCATAATTTTAATTGACATTGGCGGAGATATTACAAACATCTCAGTTTTTTACAATGGTGCAATACGGTTTACATCGGTTGTCTCACTTGGTGGAAAAAATGTTACCAACGATATTGCTATTGGTTTGCGAACATCGGTTGAACAAGCTGAAACTCTCAAACTTGCCCATGGTGCTGCTCTTGCATCGATGGTCGACCCGGAAGAGATGATAACTATCGACGGACTTATGAATCGTCAGTCAAAAGAAGTATCACGCAACGTACTTTCATCTATCATAGAACCTCGTATGGAAGAAATATTTTCATTAGTAGCAAAAGAAATTAGAAAAGCAGGTATCCGAGATATACCAGCAGGTGGCATTGTACTTACCGGAGGCGGTTCGCTTCTTTTAGGTGCTGTTGAACTTGCTGAACAAATTTTTGATATGCCTGTACGAATAGAAAAAATAAAAAACATAGAACATATTCCGGACGAACTCAATGACACCCGATATTCCGCTCCTCATGGTTTGCTTTATTACGGTTTTCATAACGAACCAATCAAAGGAACTACAAGCGGCAATATGAAGGGATGGTTAAAGAGATTCGAGGATTGGATAACTAAACAATTTTAAGTTCAGGAGGAACTAAAATGACACCGGACAAACACAAATTTGATTTCGCAGAAGATTTCATCGGCTACGCCAAAATAAAAGTTATTGGCGTTGGAGGCGGTGGCGGAAACGCATTAAATCGTATGATTGATGCACAGTTAAAAGGTGTAGACTTTGTTGCGATAAATACCGACGCACAAGTTCTCGACCAAAACAAAGCAGAAGTAAAAGTACAAATTGGTCAACAAATTACCAATGGGCTCGGTGCAGGTGCAAATCCTGAGATTGGCAAAAAAGCAGTACAGGAAACAAAAGAAGAATTAACCGAAGCAATCGGCACTCCGAATTTAGTATTCATCACCGCAGGTATGGGTGGTGGTACCGGAACCGGTGCTGCCCCGGAAGTTGCCGAGATGGCTCGTGCTGCCGGTGCGTTAACTGTAGCTATCGTTACAAAACCTTTTCGCTTTGAAGGAAAAAAACGTGTCGAACGTGCTAACGATGGTCTTAAAGAATTACGTTCAAAAGTTGATACCCTTATTACAATACCGAATGAAAGACTTTTGGAAATCGTCGACAAAAAAACAACTCTTACCGATGCATTCGCAACTGCCGATGAAGTTCTCTACCAAGCAACCAAAGGTATTTCAGATCTTATTACAATCCCGGGTTTAATCAACTGTGATTTCGCCGATGTTCGCACTGTCATGCTAGAGCGTGGTGATGCTATCATGGGTACCGGTTACGGTAAGGGAGAAGAGAAAGCTATCGACGCTGCCCAAGCTGCGATTTCATCTCCGCTTCTTGAAAATATTTCTATCTCTGGTGCCAAAGGTGTTTTGATAAATGTAACAGGTGGTGATGACATGGCTCTCTTTGATGTTAACACTGCAACCTCGCTTATCTATGAAGCAGCCGGCGATGATGCCAATATTATATTTGGTGCGGTGATCGATCCTACTATGGAAGACCAAATGCGAGTTACGGTAATTGCGACTGGGTTCTCTGCTGAAGATGATGTTGTTGTTCCTGTGAAAGAAGAAAAAATTGTCGAGCATAAACCGGGGGTACCAATTTCACTTTTTGAAGATCAAGTGGTTACGCCTCAGGTTGAACAACAAGCACAACCAACTCCAAGACAACCAATGCAACAGCAACAACCAACACCTCAACAGGATCAAGTTGTTAACCGAGCAAAAATGGAAATCAATGAATACCAGCAGGAAAGAAAAGAAGAACAAAACACAGGTAAAAGCGGACGGAACCGTGTGCCTATGTTTTCTGCGGAAGATACATCGATTCCTGCATACATTCGGAGACTCGGCGAAGAATAAATAACGATATTATTATTTTTTTATAATAAGAAAAACCACCAATTGACCTAACTCAGAGCGGTTATGACGCTCTCGTTTGGTTCCTCCACTAATGCCGTTGGGTAAACTACCCTTCCAACGGCATTTTTATTTGCAAAATTATTTTAATAAAATATATATAGATAAAAAAACAGGCTCTTCAATTTGGAAGAACCTGTTACATAAGTTATTATAAATAATTATTATAGACAAGGTGCAGGGGGAGGACCAGATGTAAAGATAAAGTCAACTATCGCAACCAAATCTGAAATGTCCACATTCTCACCTACGTCGCCATCAACGTTAGCTTCCGCAAAACAATTTGGAGTAGCTCCGCTTGTGAATATAAAGTCTACTAAGAAAACTAAATCTGAAATATCTACTTGGTCAGCCATGTCGTCATCGACATTTCCACGAATCCCTATACAACATGAGGCATCTGCACCATTACAGTCTTCATCTATACCATTATCAGGAATTTCGACAGCTCCCGGAAATACTGTTGGATCGCCATCATCACAATCAATACTGTTAACTGATTCACCAAAATCAAAACAATCTAAATCGGCAGAGGCGGTCGTAGACATTGAACCGAACCCATCGCCATCTGTATCAGCATAACATAGTTCATCGCCATTACAATCTTGATCGATACCATCGCCGATAATTTCAGTTGCTCCTGGATATATTGTTGCATCGTTGTCGTCGCAATCTCCATCACAAAGTGAGTAAGTATCTCCATCAGCGTCAACTGCATCAACCGTTGCAGGGTTGCAATCATCATCGATTCCATTACAGGCAATTTCAGAAGCACCCGGGTTTATGCTTGCATTGTTGTCGTTACAATCACCTTGGCATGTTGTGAAACCATCGCTATCGTTGTCGAACCCTTCGTCGATAGTTCCATTACAATTATCATCTATACCATTACATATTTCTGCAGCACTCGGATTTATACTAGCATCGTTATCATCGCAATCTAAATCATTATTTGAAAAACCTGCTCCGCAACTTAGCGAAGGAATTGGCGCACCAGTCCCATAACCATCGCCGTCAGCATCAACGTAACAAATTACAGTTGATGTAAGAGAGACCGATCCAGGTACTCCTGAGCTACCACTTTGGCCAGCTCCCCCTGATTGACTCGCACCACCATCTTTTTCACCTCGACCACCATTTCCTCCAAATGTACCTGATCCACCATTAGCACCATTTTCTTCAAATGAACTAGGGGCATTACTGTCACTAGTGTTTCTTCCAGTTCCACCAGTTTTTCCGCCTATACCACCTGCACCGTTTGCTTGTATTGTTCCGGTGCTAATGAGGTTTTCGTAGAAAATTGAAACGGTACCACCGCTTCCTCCACTACCTCCTCCGCCACCGCCACCGCCGCCACCAGCGTGATCGTAGCCAAAAAACACAACAGTCCAACTTTGGAAAGCACCTGATCCTCCGTTTTGAGCGCTTCCCCCAATTAACCCATTCGAATTAATAAAATTATTATTATCAAAATTATTAGCATATATAGTAACAACTCCTCCACCTTTACCACCGAAACCGCCATTACCACCATTTCCACCACCTACCCAGCGATTAGTAATTGTTTCCCAAGCAGCACCACCTCCACCACCGCCACTACCGCCTCGTCCGCCATTACCACCACCTGCTAAGGAAGGTCCTGCTCCATTGGATCCGTTACCTCCAGGTTGTGGGGAGTTATGGCCTGATGCAAAACGTCCACCATTACCACCTGAACCAGATGCTCCACCTGCTCCACCAGAAGTTGCATCAGTTATGATTCCATTATTAGTTAATGTCCCAGCTACACGAACGACATACCCATTGGTATTTAAAGTTATAGAGGAATTAACAGTTAAATCGTTGTATTGCATATCTGTTGTTAAATTTGTATTCACAGAAATAGTTACATTTCCATCGGAACCATCACCAAAAACACCTGCAGATTCTACAAGCTGTGTTGAAAAAAGAAGAGTGAAAAAAAACATTCCGATACAGATAAAAATGCTTTTACTGAAAAGACTTAAAAAAGCTTTATCAATGGTCTGCATACAATTCTCCTAGCAGTAATATTAGATATATTTATTTTTGTTTTTACGTAATAGAGTTACAATTTGAGTATAGGTAAAATGTATCGAATAAGTCTATTATTGTCAAGATAAATATAACACTTGGTAGGAAAATGATAAAAACTTAAACAGAAATCAAGCCAATAGAATATAGGAAATTTCCTATACTGTTATGTCATTCAAAAAAATAAACAATTTATCCGTTACTGTAATCGTCTCAGTATCAAGGAGATATGCTATTGTGAGCAGCTTGGCACAGCTCATGCACCAAATATATCGAAACCTCCAACAGCGATAAGGAAGGAGGAGGTATGTTTCTTTCAATGAATAACTCATCTTCAATGCTTTCCATTACGGGAAGTGTAAACTCAGCTTTTGCAGGCATGTATAAGTCATTGCAAAAACTAAGTTCCGGGATGAAAATAAATTCGGCTGCCGATGGACCGGCACAGCTAATTATCTCCGAACAGTTCCGAACACAAATTGCAACTTTGAATCAACAAATAGAAAACACATCAATGCAAATTGGAAAATACAGCACGGCATCATCGACATTATCGGAGATGCGTTCACAATTGACCGAGATGAGAACCTTGGCGATCGGTGCTGCAAATGAAGGTGGCAATTCCGAGGCTGCCCAACAAGCGTATGCTGATTCCGCTTCGTTATTAGAATCTAATTTTAACGTGACACTCAATAGAGCAGAATATAATGGTGCTGTTTTATTCGATGGGGGAGAAGGTTCTTTGGCAAACTTAACTGATTTATCGGGCGTGGATTTATCTTCAGCCGATGGAGCCAATTTGTCTATTGTTCTTATCGATTAAAAAATTGCTGAGATAGATACTGCCACAGTTGATATTGGAGCGACACAACAAAATCAACTCGAATCTGATATCGTTTCGATGAGTATCTCGCGTGAGAATCTGATGGCTGCCGAAGCGAATATCCGTGCGACAGATTATGCACGAGAGTTCTCTACTTTTTTAGCTGAGCAGATAAAAGCAAAAGCAGGGCTTGCTTTGTTGAGCCATTATTCGATAACATCACAAACTATTTTATCTCTATTTAATACAAAGTAATTTTTGTTTCCCTCCCATAATGCTATAGGATAGCAATTTGTTTTACGCCGTCGGGGCCGCTCCCCCCGACGGTTTTTTTTATGGCTCAATGAACATACTTCGACAAGCTCACAGCTTGCAAGCTGCTCAGGGTGACAAATAAAAACAATTATACTGGATCCCTGGTCAAGCCAGGGAAGGTTTGAGGGAATGACAGAGGGGGGAGTCAACAGATGAACATCATTGCAACAGAAAAACCGTCATAAAGACGGTTTCTTTGAAAAATTGATAGACGATTTATTCTGTCTAAATTTACGCAGTAACTTAGTTACGCAGTCGGGCGAGCTGGTTTGCTCTTGCGTGCGTTCTTAATTACTTTACCCGCTTTAATACAGGAAGTACAGACAGACATACGTTTTCGAGTACCATTTACTAATGCTCTCACATTTTGTAAGTTAGGTAAAAAACGTCTTTTCGTAATGTTATGGGCATGAGAAACGTTATTCCCTGCGGATGGTTTCTTGCCACAAATGTCACACATTTTAGCCATAATTTAAAAAGCTCCTTAATTCAAAAGTCTCTTAATTTATGAATTTCTCATCAAAAGGCAAGTATAATCTTCTAAAAATCGTAAAATACTTCATATCAACATCTTAGTATCTCTCTCAGTCAGTTTCTTCTCATTGACATAATTGCTCTTATATCTTATAATTGATAAACTAGTTGAAACTATATTGTACTGATTTTATATAAAAGCTAAGAAACTAAGGAATTATAATGTTAGATATGAAATTTATCCGTGAAAATGCGGATTTTGTAAAAAAAGCAATTACGAAAAAGAAAACTGTAGTCGACATCGACAAGATGTTAGCACTAGACAGCAAACGTCGCGACATCATTCACAATGTTGAAGATCTGAAAAAACAAAGAAACCAAGCATCTGCTAATATTGCCAAAAAGAAAAAAGCAAATGAGTCTGCTGATTCAGTAATCGCTGAGATGAAAAAAGTCGGCGAACAAATTTCTAATTTAGACGGAGAGCTTCGTGATCTAGACCAACAGATTAAAGATATCGCTACATGGATTCCAAACCTTCCCCATGAATCTGTTCAAGAGGGTGGCGAAGATGATATGGTTATCGTGCGTGAATGGGGTGAGATTCCAGAACCAACTTTCAAAGTTCTTCCGCATTGGGAAATCGGCGAAAAACTTGGTATCCTCGATTTAGAAGCTGCCACCAAAATTTCCGGTTCTGGGTTTTATCTCCTGCGTGGTTTAGGTGCCAGACTCCAACGTGCTTTAGTAAGCTACATGCTTGACACTCACGCCGCCGATGGGTTCGAAGAAATCACCGCACCATATATCGTCACCGAAGATTCAATGTTCGGCACCGGGCAGCTTCCGAAAATGGAAGATGATATGTATAAGACTACCGAAGATGGTATGTATCTTATTCCGACTGCCGAAGTGTCGATTACCAATATTATGAAAAAAGAAATTCTCGATGGCAAAGACCTTCCGATTAAAATGGTCGGCTACTCGCCATGTTTCCGACGTGAAGCCGGTGCCGCCGGGAAAGATACCCGTGGTATGATTCGGGTACATCAGTTTGACAAAGTTGAAATGGTGAAAGTAGTGCATCCTGATACTTCGTATGAAGAACTTGAAAAATTAGTAGCCCAGGCAGAAAAAATTCTCCAAGGACTCAAGATTCCGTACCGCGTTGGTACTCTTGCGACTGGTGACCTTTCTTTTGCCGCTGCGAAATGTTACGACATAGAACTATGGGCATCGGGTGTCGGGAAATATTTAGAAATTTCATCGGTATCTAATTTTGAATCTTTCCAGACCCGTCGTATGAATTGTCGGTTCCGTAACGATGAAAAGAAAGTGCAGTTCCCGCATACTTTAAATGGTTCCGGGGTTGCATTGGCAAGATTGATTCCTGCGATATTAGAAAATTATCAAAACGAAGATGGCACAGTGACGATTCCTGAAGTGTTAGTTCCTTATATGGGTGGTATTGAAAAAATCGGATAATGGCAAAGCGTTCTCTCAAAAGAAAAACTGTCGACTCACTCTATGTAGGTAAATCTACGATTTTTAAAGTTTTTTTACTTGGTGGAGTTGCGATAATTTCTGCGTTGTTTATCTGGTATACTTTTAATGTTATTGAAGAGTTAAAAAAAGATACCCGTTCACAAGTTGAAAACAATGTTAAGTTCTGGCAACTGGCAGCGAACTCGAATCTTTCCAGTTCTGAACTGCAGTTTATTTTTGATGAAGTCATTATCAAAGCAGGTTTCCCAATCATAGTCCTTGACGAAACAAGAGTGCCGATACTTTGGCGTAATGTAGGTGATATAGTTGCAGGCGATTATTCTAAAGAAACTATTGCTCATCTCCAAGAAGTCGCCGATGATATGGTTTTAAATAATGGCGAGTTTCCTCTTATTTATACTTACGAGAGCGATAGTATTATCAACTATTTCTGCTACGGTGATTCTCAAGTTATTTATGAACTCAAGATTATGCCGTTTGTTGAAATTGGCATTATATTAATATTTATGATTGTCGCGATGATCGGTTTCCAAAATATTCGTAAATCCGAAGAACGTCTTATCTGGGTCGGCATGGCAAAAGAAACAGCTCATCAGCTTGGTACTCCGATATCATCGCTTATGGGGTGACTTGAAATTTTGCGAACGGAAAAAGATACCGGTTCTATAAAAACAGAAGATGAACAGCTCTTTGATGAAACAATGTCGAACATGAAAGTCGATGTAGTCCGTTTGGAAAAAGTTGCCAACCGGTTTGGTAAGATAGGTTCTATCCCGGAACTTACACCTCTTTCATTAAATGATCTGATTCAGGATGCTGTTCAATATTATTGCCGAAGATTACCTTTTGAAGGTAAAGGTATAAAAATTCAGTTCATCCAAGGCAATATTCCTTCTGTAGCACTCAACCCTGAACTTCTTGGATGGGCATTAGAGAACTTAATTAAGAACGCACTCCAATCAGTAGATTCTAAAACGGGTATAATAAATTTGACAACCTCAATGCCGACACATGCCCAATGCGTGAATCTTGAAATTTTAGATAATGGAAAAGGTATCTCTGCTTCGGCTGCACGTAAAATTTTTAGAGCAGGATTTACGACGAAAAAAAGAGGATGGGGTCTCGGGCTGACACTTGTGAAAAGAATTATAGAAGAGTATCATGGTGGGAAAATCACACTCAAAAAATCTAAACCGGGTGAAACAATTTTTGAAATTCAATTTCCGGTAACTGACAAATAGGAACCCTATGAACAAAGCACAAAAAATATTATGGGTCGATGATGAAATCGATTCTTTAAAACCGCATATTTTATTTCTTGAAAAAAAAGGCTACAGCTTAACTACTGCTATCTCAGGTGACGATGCAATCGTACTGGTTTCAAAGGAGCAGTTTGATTTGATTCTTCTCGATGAAATGATGCCGGGAAAAGACGGACTTACGACTCTTGAAGAGATCAAGGATATCTATCCGCACCTTCCAGTTGTCATGGTGACAAAATCTGAAGAAGAGTCTCTCATGGAAGATGCCCTCGGACAGAAGATAGATGACTACTTAGTAAAACCTGTTAATCCTACCCAAATTCTTATGGTCATTAAAAGACAGCTTGATTCAAAAAAAATTATAAGTTCTTCATCTATGAAACGATACATCACAGACATCAATCAGTTTAATCAAAAATTATATGGGAACTTAGAACCAAATGACTGGCTCGATGCTGCCAAGACTCTTGCTGAGTGGAACCTTGAAGTGGATGAAAATCAGGATCAGGGAATAGCTGAAATGCTTGAAGGGACTCACAAAGAATGGAATGTTGAGTTTACAAAGTATATAGAGAAAAATTACAAAGATTGGCTGCACGCTGAAGACCGTCCAACTTTTTCTCCTGATATCGTCGAAAAATATGTTGTCCCTGAAATGAAACAGGGGAAGAAAGTTCTATTTGTCGTTGTGGATTGTATGCGTCTTGACCAATGGATGCTTATTGAACCGATGCTTGCTGAATTTTTTAGTATTCAACGGCATAGTTATTATTCTCTGCTCCCGACAGCTACACCATTTGCTCGCAATGCAATTTTCTCAGGTCTTTTCCCCGATGAAATCCACCGTGTCTATCCAGAAACATATAATGAGTCCGATGAGGGTTCTTTAAATAGATACGAAGAAAAATTCATTGCCGACAATTTGTCCCGCCATGGTGTCCGTACTGAACGTCCACCAAAATATGTTAAAATAAATGTCAACACCGAGGGAGAGGCACTTTATAAAAAAGTATCTGACCTCTTTGGAACTCCATTGGTTTCTATCGTGTTTAACTTTTTGGATATTTTAGTGCATGGTCGTTCTAATAATGTCATACTCAAAGAGATTGCCGGTACCGAGGCTGCTTTTCGTGGGTTAATGAAATCTTGGTTTTTGCACTCTTCGCTTTTCTCAATTTTAAAAGCGTTTGCTGCCGAAGATTATACTGTTGTCATTACTTCAGACCATGGTTCTACTCTATGTAAACGTGGAACTAAGGCACACGGGAAAAAGTCAACATCTACAAATTTACGATACAAATATGGTGACAATTTAAAATCTGATCCAAAAGATTCTATCCTCATAAAAAAACCTGCCGATTGGAAACTTCCTACTATGGGTCTAGCGACAACTTATATTATAGCCAAAGAGGATTACTATTTTGTCTATCCAAATAATTATAATGAGATGGTTAGGCATTTTCATAATTCATTCCAACATGGTGGACTCTCAATAGAGTAAATGGTTGTACCTGTTTCGGTGCTGACACCAAAAAAATAAGATGACAAAAGTTTTACAAATCATATCTCATTCAGAAGATGAAACTCTTGCTTTGGCAGAAAAAATTCTGACACTTTTGACACCCGATTACCTTGTGGTTTTAACCGGTGAACTTGGTGCCGGGAAAACTCTTTTTGTACAAGGGCTTGCTAAGGGCTTAGGCATTAACCCAATGACTGTCAACTCACCATCGTATACGATTGTCAATGAATACCCGGGTGAAAAAC
The DNA here is from genome assembly GCA_024278935.1 of Candidatus Zixiibacteriota bacterium. Classification (GTDB taxonomy): domain Bacteria; phylum Zixibacteria; class MSB-5A5; order GN15; family FEB-12; genus QQUK01. The sequence goes on along the minus strand of JAJRSF010000018.1, from coordinate 8,232 downwards.
CGATGTATCATCTTGACCTCTACCGCTTAGGGGATAGTTCCGAACTTGATGAAATTGGATGGGACGATTACCTAAGTAAAAAAGGATTGGTTGTTGCCGAATGGGGAGAACGAGCCGACGGGTACCTTCCGAATCGTTACTACAAAATTGAATTTTCAATTATAAATGAACAGGAGCGGGAAATTATTATCTCGTTAATAACCAATGAATGATTCGATTAAAAATATTTTAACAATAGACTCATCGTCGAATGTCCTACGACTTGCATTGTCCTATAACGGTGATCGTTTGGTGAAGTCAGAAGAACCCGCCGAACAATCGCATGGACAAATTCTTTTGAAAAAAGTCGATGCACTCTTTGAGTCTGCCGGGATTTTAAAAACAGAGCTAGATGTTATCATTGTTTCAACCGGACCGGGTTCTTTTACCGGACTTCGTATTGGCATCGCTGCTGCCAAAGGAATCGCAGTTGCTTTAGGAATACAAATTGTATCGGTGAATCTGGTTGAGCTTGCTGCCCATAAGTTGCAACATGAAGAAGATGAAATTTTAATTATTGTGCCGTTTAAGAAGGATGAGTTTTTTGTTGTTCCTGTTTCTGATAACCAGTATGATTTATCAAGGCTTAAGACATTAACGTTGAAAAATTATATCGAAAATTGTCCCGATAAAAAGTTTGCTGCCTATGGAATAGATTTGCAATCGTATTTTGATAATATTGCACATTTAGATTACTCTGAAAAACTGTTATATGATGCTTCCGATTTAAATATTATCGGGCAGAAAAAAATTGAACAAGGTTCTTTTGAAAATATTTCACTTTTGGAACCTTTGTATATTCAAAAATCTCAAGCGGAAATAAATTTTGACCTCAAAAATAAAAAATAATACAATCACAACCAGAGAGATGCAACTCGACGATTTAGACATAGTTGTCGCTTTAGAGCATGAAATTTTCCCTGATCCGTGGTCTTATAACGCTTTTAAAGAGCAGGTCGAAGATGAAAAATGGGGCGGATTTGTTGCTCTATCTGACAATCAGATAATAGGTTACGCTTGTTATTATATTGCCGCAACGGAGTCCCATTTAACCAATATTGCGGTAACTGATGATTTTCGAAGAAAATCGGTTGCCAAACTCCTTTTGGACAATATCTTTAAGGTTGTGAAAGAATTTCAATGTGAGTTTCTTTTGCTTGAAGTGAGGCCGAGTAATAAATCGGCTATTTCTTTTTACGAAAAATATGACTTTAAACTTTTGTACCAGCGTCCAAGGTATTATCATAATCCTATTGAAGATGCTTTAGTGATGGTACATTATTTTGAATATGAGATGGAAGATTAAATTATGGCTTGGTTTCGCAAAGATAAATCAGGATTAGCCCAACAAGAAAAAAAGAATATCCCCGAGGGTCTCTGGACCAAATGTAAATCTTGTGGTGAAGTTGTCTACGGAAAAAAAATGGAAGAACTCTTATGGGTCTGTCCAAACTGTGATTATCATTTTCGGATTACATCGCAAAGATATATTGAACTCTTACTTGATAACGGTACCCTTGAAGAATACGATTTGACCTTAACATCACAGGATCCTCTCAAATTTAAAGATTCAAAAAAATATCCAGATCGTATCAAAGCTGCCCAGTTGAAGACGGGGAAAAAAGAGGGTGGTATTTCTGGTATTAGTTCTATCAACGAAATTAAAGTTTCTTTTGCTATTATGAATTTTGAATATATCGGCGGTTCGATGGGTTCCGTTGTTGGTGAAAAAATCGCTCGTGCTATTGAGCGTGCTATTGATATGGAATTACCGCTGATAATTGTTTCATGCTCCGGTGGTGCAAGAATGCAGGAGGGGATTTTATCTCTTATGCAGATGGCAAAACATCGGCACTGCTTGCAGTCCTTGCCGAAAAGAAAATTCCATATATTTCTATCTTGACCAATCCAACCACAGCAGGTGTTATGGCGTCGTATGCATCACTTGGCGATGTTATCATCGCTGAGCCAAAAGCTCTGCTAGGTTTTGCCGGTCCTCGAGTAATTCAACAGACTATAGGTCAGGAATTACCCGAAGGATTTCAGTCGACAGAATTCTTTTTAGAAAAAGGGTTCATTGATAAAATTGTAAATCGTAAGGATCTTCGCTCAACAGTTACTTCTCTGCTGCGTTTTATGTGGAGCAACTAATGCCACAGCATACATACCACTCTGCTGAGAAATTTATTCTATCAAGAGAATTTTTCGGCATGAAACTCGGCTTGGAAAATATCCGTTCGTTTCTTAAATCACTCGACAACCCACAAGAAAAATATAAAACTATTCATATCGCCGGTACCAATGGTAAAGGTTCCACCGCTGCAATGCTTGCTTCGGTTTTGCAATCGCAAGGATACAAGACTGGACTGTTTACATCGCCGCACTTAATTTCTTTCCGTGAACGGATGAAAGTCGACGGCGTGAAAATTCCAAAACGTTCACTCGTTGCTTTTGTGGATAGACATAGAAAAGAACTCAGTAAAAGAAAACTTTCATTTTTTGAATTATGTGCCGCTATGGCGTTTGAACATTTTGCCAGAAGCAAAGTTGATATCGCTGTTATTGAGACTGGTCTGGGTGGAAGGCTCGATGCGACCAACGTGTTGTCTCCAATTTTAACACTTACCACAAGCATCAGCTTAGACCATGTAGAAATTTTAGGCAATACAATCACAAAGATTGCCAAAGAAAAAGCAGGGATTATAAAACCGAGTTGTCCGCACTTGATTGGCTTTCTTCCTGAACAGGCTGAAAAAATAATGCGAGCTAAATGCAGACAGCAAAAAACAAAGTTTGCTAAATTGTATAAATCAAATATCATACCTCACAAAGATGCTCTTACTTTTGGCTACCAGAGTAAAACTTTACAGATAAAAAATATCAGTCCGGCTTTGATAGGGACACATCAGTTACAAAATGCTGCTCTCACTGTGAAGGCATCTGAAATATTGAAAACACAAGGTCTTAAGATTTCTAATAAATCAATTAAGCTTGGTATTGAAAAAGCAAGTTGGGCGGCTCGGTTTCAAATTAAAGAATACAAAAGTAAGCCGACCCATATTTTTGATGTAAGCCATAATGTCAAAGGGGTCGAATCGTTTGTTGATTCTTTTAAGCTAAAATTCCCGAATAAAAAAGCGTATATTTTAACAGGCTTTGTAAAACGAAAATAACATCAGAAAATGTTTAATCTTTTATCTGAAATAAGTTCATACTATGCTTTGGTACCGCTTTCGACAAAAAGAACAACGAATGTTGCTGATATGATTAAGGAAATAAATTTTAAGTCGGTTCCGCTGAAAAAATTCGGTAAAATAGAGAGCGGATATAATTCAATTTTAAAAATGACAAACACAAATGATATTGTTATAGTTATAGGGTCGCATTATTTAGTTGGTGAATTTTTTGAGAAATATAAAATCAGATGAATAATAAGAAATCTACGAAAAATAATTATAAGATTGATTCAAAAAAAACTACTCCCAATACAGATACACTTCAACCGAAGACTAAATCACAACTGCAGACAAGAGTACATGAGCTGGAATCAAAAACCCGATCTTTGACCGAACTCAACAGATTACACAAACGTAAAATCTTCGATCTCTATACAATTTTTGAAATCAGTCGGAACTTTAATACCTTACTGGATTATCAACAGTTGCTAGATACATTTATTTTTACCTCACTTGCACAAGTCGGCTCAATGAAGGCGGCCTTTTATTTGTCATCTCATTCTGAAGATAAAAATTATTCCCTTATAAAATTTAAAGGTTCAGGAAAGCCACCATCTAAAAATAATTATTTTAAAGATGGTACCAAGATGTTACAAAACTTAGCAAAGATTAATAGACCATTTAAAATTGATGATCTGCTCTCAACAACTGCCAATGAGAATGAAAAAAAACTTCTGCAACTATTTGAGCATGGTCTTGTTGTGCCGCTTATGTATCAGGCTGAATTAAGCGGGCTGTTTATTATAAGTGACAAGTTATCATCGAGAGAATTCACCGATGATGATATCGAATTTTTATCTATTTTAGGTAACCAGATTTCTGTAGCGATAGAAAATACATGGCTCTTTGAAGCTGAAAAAAGTGCGACAAAACAATTACGGGAAACACAACAGCAATTAGTATACTCCGAACGATTGGCAGCACTTGGTGAAATGTCTGCCAAAGTTGCCCATGAGATAAATAACCCTCTCGGTATTATTAAAAATTATTTACACCTAACGAACAAACTTCTTGTTGAAAATAATAATGCCACCGAATATCTAAATATCGTTGATGAAGAAATTGACCGTATTGCTAAAATTGTTTCAGAGCTACTTGATTTTCATCGGCCTCGCGGTTTTGAAATACAAAAGATCGATGTGGCGAAACTGACGTCATCGATTGTTTCTCTTATGAGCAGACAGTTTGAAAAGAACAAAGTTGTCATTACACAAAAATATGATCCGAATACTCCCGAAATTGAAATCTCTCCTGAAAGTGTTAAACAGGTGTTTTTAAATTTGATAATTAATGCCTATGATGCAATGCCAAAAGGGGGACAGTTGGAAGTAAGTATAACGCCTCACAAAGATGATGTTTCGATTCAGTTTTCAGATACAGGTCCGGGAATACCTCCCGAATTGATTCCTCGGATTTTCGAACCATTTTTTACTACAAAAGATCCAGCAAAAGGGACAGGTTTAGGACTTTCTGTCTGTTATGGTATAATAAAAAAACATAATGGGTCGATAACATTTTATAATCAGGAAATCGGCGGATGTTTTGAAATCCGTTTACCTTATAAAAGTAAAGATATGTTACATGAGTCCAATAGCTGAAAAAATTGTAATCGTCGATGATGAAAAAAGAATGTGTGATTCTCTCTCTGCCTTGCTGGAAGGTGAGGGGTACGAAGTTGAAGCATTTACCAATTCACTAGATGCTGCCGATTCTATAAAGAATAATAAAGTCGACTTGGTAATTACAGACATTAAAATGCCTGACCAAAACGGATTAGAACTTTTAAAAATTGTCAAATCTGTTGATGCCGATATTCCGGTTATTTTGCTGACCGGCTATGCCTCTTTAGATACTGCTATGGAAGCTATCTCTTTTGGTGCTTATGATTATCTTATGAAACCTGTCGAATTCACCAAGCTCGATTTAGCTGTAAAAAGAGCCTTGGAAAAAAGACGTTCCGACCTTGCTCGTTTTGCTCTGCTTGAAGAATTAAAGATTTCCAATTTGATTTTAAACAGACGTATAGGTGAAATAAATGCACTCTATGAAGCAGGTAAATCTATCGGGTCAACATCGAATCTGAAAGACCTTCTCAGACAAATTGTCGCTCTGGCATCAAATGTCACGAATGCAAAAGTCGGCTCGATAATGCTTTTGGATGAGCGGAAAAAATTCCTGACCATCGAAGCATCCAGCGGATTAAATAAAGAAATTGTTGAACATACTAAACTTGCTATCGGTGAATCTATTGCCGGTTCGGTAGCCTTAAAAGGGGAACCTTTGATAATTGATAATGTTGAACAGCATGATCAGTTTAAAAGAGTAAGTAAAGATAGATATGGTTCAGCATCACTATTGTGTGCCCCTTTAAAAATCAAAAATAATGTTATCGGTGTTATTAATATGGCGAACAAAGAGGGTGATGAAAAGTTTACCGAGAACGATCTTCGTATGCTGACCACTTTTGCCGCCCAAGCTGCTATTGCGGTTGATGATGCCAATCAGTTTGAAAAGAAACGACGTCGTTTGATTGAATTTGAAATCCTCCATGAAATGACTAAAGAGATGCAGGGGATAAATTCCTTAAAAGACTTTAGAGAAATACTTTTTAAAAAATTAGAACGTGTTTTCCCGATTGATTATTCTATCTGGTTAAGCTGGGACAATGATAATAATCTGTTTGTGGTCGAATCAGCATCGGGTGTCAAAGATATTCCTCTGACAGCAAGCGGAAAAATTGATCTCTCAAAAATTGATATTGAATCTCTGATTATAAAAGATACCGAGATAGAAACAATCGACCAGCATGATGTAAATAAACTGACAGAGATTTTAACACAAAAAATCAGAGAGAAAGAAATTCTTCCTAACCCGCTTGATGCATCACTAGCGGTTCCAATTTTTAGAAACGGCGATTTGATCTTTGTCGCTTTTATTGGTGCATTCACAGATCATTTTTATAACGATGATGATATCTCGCTTGCCAAATTAGTCATCTCGCAATCAGCTCTTTTGTTTGAAAAAGAAAAAGCGATGCTGAATGCTACTCGGCTTTTAACAATGGGAAATATGATTTCAGAAATCTCTCATGATTTACGGAGACCACTCACTACTATAAAAGGTGGTTTACAGGTTATTCGTGGGAAATGGACTGATAAAGCCAACGGCTCTGAACTGTTTCAAACGGTCGAAGATGAAGTTGTCCGAATGAATGAACTGGTACGTGAGTTGGTTGATTTTTCAAACCCAAATAAATATCAAACCGAAAAAGTCAATCTGAAATCCCTTATCAAAAAAGCGGGAGCTTTGATACAACAGGATTTACAAAGAAAAAATATCACATTTGAAACTCACTTTGATGAAGCCGACTGGAAAGTCATTATCAACAAAAATCAGATTATAGAAGTTTTCTTAAATCTCTTTATAAATGCTATGGATGTTATGCCAAATGGTGGTACAATCAAAGTGCACGGCTTAATTGAGCAGCCTGAACATAAAAAAGTGGATTATCTCGCTTTGAGAGTTTCCGATACGGGTGAGGGTATCAAAAAAGAAAACCTTTCAAAAATCTTCGATAGATACTTCACAACCAAATCAACAGGTACCGGTTTAGGTTTAGCGGTCGTAGAGCGGATTATTTCGGCACACGACGGCACTCTTTCGGTTAGCTCTGAATACGGTAAAGGGACTACTTTTACGATATTTTTACCTCTTTCAGAAAATTAAAGTGCATTTATTTGCTAAAATATAGCAAAAACCTTATCCGACCTCTTGATTTCTCCAAAAAATTGACGATATAATAGTACATGACAAAGAAAAAAATAAAAATATTAGTAATTGATGACGATCCAAAAGTCTCATGGATTTTATCTGAAGGGTTGTCCAAAAAGTTCGAATTTGTATCCGCTCGTGATGGTATCGAGGGAATCCAGATGGTTTCCACCGAAAAACCCGACCTTATCTTATTAGATATCAAAATGCCCGGTATGAACGGCATGGAAGTATTAGAAAAATTGAATAAACTCGATAATCGCCCTGAAGTAATTATGGTATCGGGACATGGTGAAACAAATTATGTCGTTGATTCTGTAAAACTTGGTGCGGCTGAGTTTATTAATAAGCCATTTGATGTTAATGAAATAGAAATTCATATAAATACAGTTCTTGAAAAGACCGATTTAAAAAATGAAGTCAAAGAACTCAAGTCCAAGCTCGAAGTCAAACATACCTATGATACTTTTATCGGTGATTCACAAGTCATGCGAAAAGTTAAATCTGTTATTGAACAAGTTTCCGACTCTGAACTGACCGTACTTATTCGAGGCGATTCAGGTACCGGTAAAGAGATCGTCGCTCGGCTTCTGCATAATCTTTCCAGCCGTCGCAACGAACCATTTGTCAAAGTTAACTGTGCCGCCATTCCAAGAGATCTGCTTGAGGCTGAGCTTTTTGGGTATGAAAAAGGTGCTTTCACTGGCGCTCATAAGATGAAACAAGGCCGTTTTGAAATTGCCAATAAAGGTACAATGTTTTTGGATGAAATCGGTGATATGCCTTTAGAATTACAGTCTAAGCTCCTGCAAGTATTAGAGCAGCAAGAGTTTATCCGTGTCGGTGGTATTCAGAATATCCATGTTGATGTTCGCATTATCGGTGCTACCAATAAAAATTTAGAAACTGCAATTGCAACCAAAGAATTCCGCGATGATCTATTTTATCGTTTAAATGAAATTACACTGTTGTTACCATCATTGCGTGTAAGTACTGAAGATATTCCCCTTCTTGTAAATCATTTTGTGAAAAAATATGAAGAATCTTACAAAAAAAAGATACCTACATTCTCACAGCATGTCATGAATCAACTAACCTCGTTTCATTGGCCGGGAAATGTTCGTCAGCTTGAAAATATGATGAAACAGGTCGTGGTGCGTGAAGATGAGTCGATTATTGGTGAACT